>JBILHQ010000068.1:0-25387 GCA_044350415.1 Saprospiraceae bacterium
GGAGAATCCCATTCTCCAACTGCATAAACGGTAGTGCTGTCGGCAATATCCACGCCGCAAACGGCATTCGGGACAGGAACAATTTGCGAAGCAATATTCGTCCAGGTAAGCCCGCCATCGACGGTTCGCAGGAATTTATTATTCAGGGTGCCTGCCATTCCGAACAAGCTATCCCGAAATTCAATACACCGGAAATACTCATTTACAGTTCCTGAATACTGCTTTTCCCAAGTAAGTCCGCCGTCTTTGGTATGGTGAATTTCAGCAAAGCTGGTGGCACACCACCCTTCATGGTCGTTGATAAAATAGACATCATCAATACGTGAACCACCGTTGGAAGGCGACTGCGGCAGGTATTGCCAGGTGCTTTGGGCAGTAAGCGGGAGAAGGCTGGAAATCAGTAAAACTGCTGTGAGGAATAATCGCATATTTTGAAGGTTGGTTATTGTTCTTTTTTAGGACCAATTGCATGGCGGTTTTTTCGGCAACCATATTCGCTTCCGGCACTTCTCCCCAGGGGATATACCTGGGCTGACAGACTGTTCAAATTGGCCAAAAGTAGGCGTAAAAGGAGGTATTATTGCATTTTTTTGATTTGAAAAAGAGGTGCATCAGATAGCATCGACATACGCATTAAAGCAAAAAAATCGCCAAAGATTGCAGGCTATGACTTTTTTAACTTTGGCTACCCGTCTCCTGTTCCCGCACCCAAATAATATAATCTGTGTGGGGAAAGGCCGTAATACCCAGTTGCCTGCCCATCGTTATCAATTGCCCGCGGTGCATCGTCTGGTGATTGAACAGGTGGTGGAAAATGTCCTGGGGGACCTGGTGCTGTGTGGCTGGGGAAGCCAAAAAGGTAAATTCAATCGGCATGGTAAAAAATTCATCCGCGCTACTTTCCACCAATTCGATCAACCCCCTTGAACTGGCCAATAAATTATGATACAACTCCGCATTGCTCCCGGTAAAAGTTTGAGCGGGAAAATTGGCGGGCGAAATACCCTTTAGCCGGTCCATCCATACCACCTCAACCGACCATAAATGAAGCAATGTCTCGCGAATGGACGGAAAACTGGAAATGACGGGTTGCTCCGGTAAGGCATCCGGCTGTTGTTGAAAAAGTTCCACCAGCCCCTTATTGGCCCAGAGGTTGTACCGTGCGTAGTTGAGTATGTTTTGTTTCATAATAGTGTCCTGAATACCAAAAATGCACAATAATGTGATCTTGAAGATCACATTATTGTACTAAATTACGCTCGTCTACCAGGTAATCCCTTGCGCCGCTGCCTGTGGATGTATCCGGAAAAAAATACTTCCTCCCAGTGTCATCGTCGACAAAAAGGTATATTGTCGCTTTGCCGCTACATTAGGATCTTGTGCCGGACAGGAATTGATGATTTGCGCACCCTGAATGACTGTTACATTTTGATAGATACGGCCATGAAGAGGATTACTGAGTTCAAAACCCATTTTAGCGCGGTAATGATCGCGGTAACGGCGGAACAAGTCGTTGCCATCCCAATATTGTGCGCCCTGAAGGCCTTGCAGAATATCTTCAAAACCCCAAAAATTGCGCATGAACAGCCGAATTACCGCCATAGTAGCCATCCTTCGCTTGCCTTCGTCACCTCCTGCACTGAAATATTCATTGTATTTTGGGCTATTAATTCCCTTGGTGTAGCCGGAATCGACGACCAATTCATTCAGCCCATACACCTTACCCGTACGTTGCAAAGCGGCAGCCTTGGAGCGGGCATACGTGTACATTGTTACTGCGATGGCAAAACATTCGCGCTCCATTTCACGGGTTGGATTAGCCGGATTAATCTGTTTGGCTAAACCCAGAAAAGAGCTTTCTGAATAAATAATCCCTGCAAATTTCTGGAGTTGGGAACCCGAAATAAAAGGAACCTGCTGTCCTGCGTAAAAAGCGGCATCTGTACTACCAGGCCGGATATCTTCCAGTGCACCGGAAGCATTATAAATCAAATTTGCCATTGCTGCTGTTTTTACAGAATTGGGGCGACAAAATCGCACGGCCAAGTCTTAGTGGTCTGTCAAGTCTTGGTACCAGGTTGGAGCAGATCATTTTTTTGTCTGATTAGGCTTGAGGAGGGCGAAATGCGGGACATTTTAACCGACGAACAACGAAATCAGGCAGAAAAAGGAGCGGTCTAACCCGGCAACCAAGACTTGACAGACCACTATAGGTTAATGCCTTTATTTTCAAGGCTTAAAAGTATGGGTTAGGTATTTAATACTCCGCCTTTTTGTTCAAAAGTTTAACTTACTCCAAAAGTTTTTGGAGTTTTGCAGCGCCCATTAGCACAATGTGATGAACCGCAAAATTGTTCAACTTGAACATTGAACATTAAACATTAATAAATTGAACATTAATAAATTCTTGTTATGCCTGCAATCAATATAGTAACCTCTCTTTCTGTCATCAGAAAAATAGTCGCGGCTATTTACCTGCTCCTTGCGTTTTCGCTCGCAGCAGTAAATGCACAAACGATTGATGACGCTAAAAAACTCCATATCCGCTCTATTGGCCCAGCCGCTATGTCGGGTCGAATCACGGCCATTACTGCTGACCCCAACAACTCCAATATCCTTTATGCGGGTGCGGCTTCCGGCGGCGTATGGCGCAGCAAAAGTGGCGGCACCGATTGGGAGCCTATTTTCGACAAAGCCCCCACGCAAAGTATTGGTTCGATTGCTGTCAACCCTAAGAACTCCGACGAAATATGGGTTGGAACCGGCGAGGGCAATCCGCGTAATTCACAGAATTTCGGTGCCGGCATTTTCAAATCCATCGACGGCGGTAAAAACTGGGTGTGTATGGGTCTCGAAAAAACACGTACCATTCACCGGATTATTATCAACCGCGACCAGCCCGATATCGTTTGGGCCGCATCTTTGGGTTCGGCCACTGGCCCCAATGAAGACCGGGGCATATTTAAATCCACCGACGGCGGCAAAAACTGGCGCAAAGTGTTGTTCGTGAACAACCTGACCGGCTGCGCAGAAATGGTTTCCGATCCTTCCAATCCCAATAAAATCATCGCTGCCATGTGGGAATACCAACGTTGGCCATGGTTTTTCAAAAGCGGTGGCAAAGGCTCCGGACTCTATGTTTCGTACGATGGTGGCGAACATTGGGATCGCCGGAGCGACAAAGATGGATTACCCGAAGGCGATCTTGGCCGGTTGGGCCTGGCCATTTCCCGCAGCAATCCGCAAGTCGTGTATGCACTCGTGGAAGCCAAAGATAATGCCCTGTACAAAAGCACGGACGGCGGCCTTAAATGGCGCAAGATGGCCGACAAAAACCAAGGTAACCGGCCATTCTACTATTCAGAAATTTACGTGGACCCCAAAGACGAAAATACACTTTATTCCATTTATTCAACAATATCCAAATCCATCGACGGTGGCAAAACCTTCGACAATTGGGTAGATTATAATCGTATCCATCCCGATCACCATGCGTTCTGGATCGACCCGAATGACAGTGAACATATTATCGATGGCAATGATGGCGGCTTAAATATTACCCTTGACGGCGGCAATAGCTGGCGTTTTGCGGAGAATATCCCGGTTGGACAGTTTTACCATATCAATATCGACGATCAGGTGCCGTTTAATATTTATGGCGGCCTGCAGGACAATGGTTCTTTTGTGGGACCTTCTTCCATTTGGAATGAAGGTGGTATGCGCAACAGTGCATGGCAGGAAGTGTATTTTGGCGACGGCTTTGATGTATTGCCCCAAAAAGACAATCCACGCTGGGTTTTTGCCATGTCGCAAGGTGGCGAACTCGGCCGTGTCGACCGCACAACGGGTAAAACCAATTATTTACAGCCCCTGCACCCGGGTGATACAAAATTGCGGTGGAACTGGAATGCCGGTATCGCACAAGACCCTTTCCGCGCCCATGGATTGTATTTCGGCGCTCAAATACTGTTTTATACGCCCGATCTGGGCGACACCTGGGAAATCATCTCGCCCGATCTGTCCACCAGCGACACCTCCAAACTGCACCAGGATATCTCCGGCGGACTCACGATCGATGCTACCAATGCCGAAAACCACTGTACTATTATTGCCATCGCACCCAGTCCCGTGGAAAGGGGTGTAGTATGGGTGGGAACTGATGACGGCAACGTCCAACTAACCCGTGACGGCGGTAAAACGTGGGACAATATGGTATCCAAATTGCCGGACTGCCCCAAAAACGCCTGGGTTCCCCAAATTGAAGTATCCACTAAGAATGCCGGTGAAGCATTTGTAGTGGTCAATAATTACCGCCAGAATGACTGGGATGCTTATTTATACCACACGACCAATTATGGTAAAAAATGGGAGCGACTGGCTTCACCCAAAAATATTCCAAGTTTCTGCTTGTCGGTGGTTCAAGACCCTTTTGAGCCCCGACTACTCTTCCTGGGCACCGATCAGGGCCTTTGGTTCAGTGTTGATTATGGCGAAAACTGGAAAAAATGGGACAGCGAAACCTTCCCGTCTGTGCCGGTTCAGGATATGAAAATCCACCCAAAATCAGGCGAATTAGCGATTGCCACTTTCGGGCGTTCCTTCTGGGTGCTTGACGAATTGTCGCCGCTGCGCGCGTTGGCGCGGGAGAACAATGAATCCCGAAACTTCCGCCTTTTTGCGCCCCAAGATGCTATTTTGGCCAATTATTCGTCGTATCAGGGTGCCCGCTTTGTGGCTGATGAGACGTATACCGGCGAAAACAGACCCACCAATGCCCGTATTCCTTTTTGGTATAAAAAAATAAAAAAAGAAGGAAAGGACGAGAAAAAGGACGAGAAAAAAGAAGAGAAAAAGGATGAGAAAAAGGGCACGGGGAACGGCAAACCCAACGGTGACAAAAAAGACAAAATGACGGTTTGGATCATGGATATGCAGGGAGATACGGTACGCCGGTTTACCATGAATGTGGATACTGGCTTTGCCTATATCAATTGGTATATGGATACCAAGGGTACCCGATTCCCGTCCAACCGCGAACCGGATAAGGATCAACTGGAGCCAGGCGGCGGACCAGGTGTTTTGCCAGGAACCTACAAAGTGGTGGCAAAACTTGGCGATATGCGCGATTCTGCAATGGTGAAAGTTATCGATGATCCACGGCTCCCAGAACCCCTAGAGGACCGAAAAGCACGAAACGATGCACTAAAATCATTCGCCCCAACAGTGGAAAAAGCCACCAAGGCCTATAATCGCTTGAAAGAGGCCGAAAAAACAATCAGCCTCGTGGAAAGCAGCTGGACCAATGTTCCGGACAGCTTGAAAAAAGAGGCCGTGAAACTTGGCAGTGCCATGCGCGACAGTATCAGCACTGTAAAAAGTATGTTTTTCAACCAAAAGGAAAATCAAAAAGGATACACGGCCCCTGTGGAGTCGCTCAACTCCAAATTTTATGATGCCTACAATTATATCGGCCAAAGCAAAGGAGCGCCCAACCAAAATGCCCAGATTGCTATTAAAAAAGCAACTACGGAGGCCGACCGTGTCCTGGCTAAAGTGGATCAAGTAATGGGTGAGCAATGGAAAACTTATCGGGAAAAAGCAGAAGGCGTTAAGTTTTCATTGTTTAAGGATTAGTCAAATTAAGATGAAAGGACTTATTACGGTCGGATTACTCCTCCTTTCCAATGCATTTATGACATTGGCTTGGTACGGTCACTTGAAATTCAGTGAAATGAAATGGTTCAGCAAACTGGGTATTGTCGCTATTATCCTGATCAGCTGGGGAATTGCCTTTTTTGAGTACTGTTTTCAGGTACCCGCCAACCGGATGGGTTATAAAGAACACGGCGGGCCTTTTTCATTGGTAGAGTTGAAAGTACTCCAGGAAATCATCACATTAGTCGTATTTACGGTATTTTCAATGCTGGTTTTCAAAAATGAAACCTTTAAATGGAATCACCTTGCCGGTTTTGCCTGTTTGATAATGGCCGTGTTTTTTATCTTTAAAAGATAGCCGAAAGGCAAGAACAGGCAGCAGGCAATAATTGCCTGCTGCCTGCCCTTGCCTTCCTTTACCTATTCAGCAGCTTTGCCTTTCTCGTAGTTTACATAAACGTACACATCGGCTCCTGTATTTTCGAGATGATGGTAGATCAACTGACGAACATCCTCCCATTTCAGTCGGCCAACACCAGTCGCCAAACGTGGGATGGCAACACTTTTGAGCCCCTCTTTTTCAATTACTTTTTTCAGTTCGTGCAGCGCATGACCCACGTTAGTTAACGATGCTGTCCCTGGATGACCATTGTGGCCTTTTCCCTGGGACGGTTCCTGGGTCAAAAGATTGATGATTCTTTGACCATTTGCGCCAGTCCACACCCACAGACCACCTGGCTGCGGATTCTGAACACTGCAATAATGTTTAAAATCTTTGAACATTGACGGCCATTCTTCCCGCAAACTAAGGGCTAAACCACTATCAAAGTGATCGAATGGGGCCACACCATGGGCAATTGCCTGTGCTTTACTCAGGAGAACATCTCCACTTACTTCCTTTATCATTTTTGATTATTTTTGATGACTGATGAAGCAAAGTAAGCAATAGTCTCCCCTTATATATGATGACCACCCTTAACTGTCGGTATGATTATTATCACTATTAGGCATGATGCAAAAAGAGCGCTCTTGCGACAGAAGACCACCCCGCCAATTCAACCACACCTAATTTTTTTGCATGCGGGAGCGCACCAATTCGAAAACCATAGGCAGTACCGAAATACCGATAATACCAAGCACCACAATTTCAAAATTATTTTTGATAATCGGGATATGACCGATAAAATAACCCGCCAATGTCATGCTGCTGACCCAAAGAAAACCGCCACCTATGCAAAAGGTAATAAAACGGGAATAGGTCATTTCTCCTACACCTGCCACAAATGGGGCGAAAGTGCGGACAATTGGCACAAAACGAGCCATAATTAAAGTGCGCCCACCGAATTTATTGTAAAATGCCTGGGTACGGGTGATATATTCTTTTTTCAAAAACCAGTAATCTCTTGCAAAGACCTTTTTCCCTAAAAAACGCCCAAAGAAATAATTGACGTTGTCGCCTAAGATGGCAGCAAGGATCAATATTGGAATTAAAATCCAGACATTTAGTGCTCCTCCTCCAGCGGCAACTGCCCCGGCAGCAAATAACAACGAGTCGCCCGGAAGGAATGGCGTAACCACTAAACCGGTCTCACAAAAAATGATTAATGCCAGTATAAGGTAAGTAAGTGTTTGATATTCAGCTACTAAGTTCTGCAAATGCTCATCCAGGTGGCGAATAAAATCAAGCCCCTGTGCTAATAAATCTACCATAGTTTTTTTTTCGGTGGCAAAAGTACGGTGAGAATATGATACTTGTTGCGGTGGAAGAGCCTCCCACCGCAACAAGTATCGATTAATGGTTCCTAAATTTTGATGCCGGGTCTATCCGCAGCGGATCCAATCAAAAAAAAGCCGTCCCACAAGTTTACTTGCGGAACGGCTCGATACACGGTATTGACAGTTAGAAATGCTCAGACTACTTTTCCGTCACTCTTACCCCAATTCTCCTGTTCTGCACCCGGCCAGCTTCGGTGCTGTTGTCTCCTGCAGGAAACTGCGAACCGTAGCCTTCTGCAGCCAGGCGGGTTTTATCGATACTCTTTTCTACAAGGTAGGCAACGACTGCTGCTGCGCGGGCCTTTGATAATTTCATATTGCTGGCTTCATTACCGGTGTTGTCGGTATATCCACCAATTTTCAATTTCACTTTGGGGAATGCTTTGAGAATTTCCACCATATTGGAAAGTTGATCGCTCGATTTTTCCATATCAATTTTGGCGCTTCCCGTTTCAAACAAAAGGCGGTCAAAATTAAACCAGGTGGTTTTATCGACTGGTTTGGCTGCATCTTCCATAAACGCTACCAACTGGCTTTCGATTCCATCTTTATTGCCTTTCAATTCAAAGCCAGAGGATAATTTCTTCACAAAACCGCTCACGGCTTCCGTTATCGGATAGGCAACAGAATCAATTTTAACAGCCGGCACCGTCATCGTCTCAGGCATTGTCGGTTTGGTCGTACAATTTTTCATGTAATAAACAATTGCACCGCCAAGTCCCAGTAACAAGAGCAATGGCAATAACCAACGATTGCCCAAAGCAGGCACTACCTCATCAATATGATCTGGTTTGTTCAATCCCGAAGCAAGTCCCATCACAGCGCTTAAACCGCCTGGCAGTGCCCCGAGTATACTGTTTTTCTCAGTATGGAGCAAATGAGCTAATCCACTGGCATTCAAGCCATCGGAATTGATTTTTTTACCGAGTACACCCAACACAACCGGGCCCATCATCCCCAATAAAGAAGAAACTGTACCTGATTTAGTACCTGCAAATGCTGATAATGCATTAATGATACCAGGCATTTTATTGCCAAACAACTGGCCCAAAAGATTCCCGGAAATGTCCTTGGGATCATTTTTCGACTGGTTGCCGTTGTTGATCAACGAACTTGGATCATTTAAAAAATTGGCATTTTTAGCGTCTGAAAGAAGGCCGAAAACAGGATCCATTGCTCCCGCATCTTTCGACTTATTGAGCAAACCAGCCAAAATAACAGGAGCAATACCCCCGGCGGCTTTAGCGATATTGGCTTCTTTTTCGCCAAGCATATCGGCCGCCTGACTGATAAGTGCTGGTGTAAGATAGGATTTAATAATCTCTAACAGATTTGACATGCTAATGAATTTGCTTTGTATGGAAAGGTTATATTGTAAATGGTTTGTTAGACATGCCTTTCGATAAAAGGTCACAATTTGGATAATTATAATATTACCCGAAAAGTAATATTAATCCTTGCGGCAATCTCTTTACTGGTTTTGGGCAGCTGGTGTTCCCAATAGTGCTGCGTTGCACCATGCATCAATAGCAGACTCCCGTGGGTGAGCATTATATTCGTCAGGTTTTTTTTATCCCTGTAATGGCGAAGTTGAAAATTTCGCGCAGCACCAAAAGTTACAGACGCAATGACCGGATTCAGTCCGAGCTCTTTTTCATTGTCGCGGTGCCACCCCATACTGTCTTTACCATCGCGGTAATAGTTCAAAAGAGCACTGGTGAATGAGGTGCCGGCAAAGGCATTTATCTTGTTTTTCAGGATCAGCAAGGTGTCCGACCAGGGAAGAGGGGTCATTGTTATGCCTGAATAACGGTATGTTTTATCCAGGTCGCCGTACCAGGCAGTGAGCCGTGGCTGCATGATTAATTTTCCAAACATTTTGATCGGCTCCTGTTTCCATGCCACCTGATGTATTAATTGTTCCAAAAAAACGTCGCTCTCTGCCGGCGTAAAAAAATGCTGCAGCAAATAGGCTTCACCATCAAAAGGCAAAAGGTTCGGAAAAGAATCAGACACATTTTTCATATCGGGGACGAAGGTCTTTTTTTTTCAGGATTACCGGCAAAATATTTGTGGTTGTCCTCCCACTGGACGCCGTTCCAAGGTATTTCAAAAGGAAGAAGAACAGAAACAACAAGCTTCCCTGCCGAAGGGTTTCGACAGAGAAGCATTGTCATTTTTATTGTAAGCAGATGAAGAAGTAAAAAATAAACACCCGTGAAGTATCAAGAAAATTTGATTGATCCGGGTGGCATCAAGCGGTTTGCCTTCCTGGAAATTCAGGAAAACTTTCAGTTTTTCATCTTTCGATGTGGCGCTGATTTGTCCAACCATATACTTATTGCTGAAAGAAGCCGATTTTAAATCGGTCGGATTCGCAATCCCAAGCATTGCGCCGATGCGTCCGAAGGTCTTTTCTGCCTTTACCCCCGTGTGAAAAAACGGACCGTACGAAAACATATAAGACATACTGTAATTCCGGTTCAGCGGTGCGTCCACTACTTCATAACCGACATGTGTAGCCCAACTTCCCGCACTCAATTTTACATCGTATTTCAAGGTGTAACTCAGGAACAACTGTTTGATAATGAACCTAGTATTGACATCCGCATAAGAAAAGTCGTCCGCTCGGCGTCCAAAACCCACATCTGCAGTAAGTCCCGCATGACCAAATTTTTGGTCTAATTTGGCGGAGATCATACCGAGTTCAAAAGAGTTGTGCGAGTTGGTAAAACTGGTTTTATTGTTGAACGTAGTATGGGCTGGGTCGTACCGATAGTAGCAATCTGCAAAACTGGAAATGGTGGTGGATGACTTTGGCGCTAAGGTATCAGCGACCGGAACTGGAGGCGCCAACTGCGCGAAAGAGGTAAGTTGCAAGCAAAAAAAGGCTATGCCTGGTGCAAATTTTTTTTTGTAACATTACGATTCATTTTATTGAAAGTGAAATGATGGGTACGGTCCGGAACTTTTGCCGAAGTTCCGCTCGGGTCGTACCTTTTTTTATCGGTTAGTCCCAAGTCTGTTTGTCCCAGGTCCGTAGATTGGGCTACAAGCGGGGCATTTTATTGTTCTGACCGCCCGGGCTACGGTCCCCGTTACAGACCTGGGACCAACCGACTTGTGACTAACTGCCCCCATTTAATTATTCTCTATCTCAGCCAGCTTGCCGTCTTTCTGAGATATAAGCAGTGTTCCCTGCAAATATTTTTCGTCGTGTTGGGAGTAATCGAGACCGATTTCTTCTTCCGCTTCTGTTACGCGCATGGGCTCAATCCAGTTGATCAGTTTAAAGATCAAAAATGAAACCACCGAACTGTAGGTTACGGCGATGAGCATGCCCTTTACCTGGGTAAAAAAAAATTCCCAATTGCCCAGCCAAAGACCATCTGTACCTACGGTATTGACTGTTTTAGTAGCAAAAACGCCGGTGAGCAGCATGCCTACAATACCGCCTAATCCGTGACATGGGAACACATCGAGGGTATCGTCGAGGGAAGATTTGGATTTGTAATAAACAGCCACATTAGAAACAATAGCCGCGACCACACCAATAAAAATACTTTGTGGTACCGCAACAAAACCCGCAGCAGGGGTGATTGCCACCAAACCAACCACCGCACCAATACAAAACCCAAGAACCGATGGTTTTTTGCCTTTCAAAACATCAAAAAACATCCAGGATAAACCCGCAGCACCGGCAGCAGTATTGGTAGTCGCAAAAGCAGAAACCGCTAATGCATTTGCTGCCAGTGCGGAGCCTGCATTAAATCCAAACCAACCGAACCACAACAGACCCGTACCAATCAAAACATAAGGAATATTGGCCGGTGGAATTTCCTCATTGTCTCTGTGCACCCTGCGGCGCTTCAGCACCAGGGCTCCCATGAGTGCCGCACAACCAGCGGAAATATGCACGACTGTTCCTCCTGCAAAATCGAGCACACCCATTTTGAAAAGGAATCCATCGGGATGCCAGGTCCAGTGGGCCAGCGGCGCGTAAACGAATATACCGAACAAGGCAATGAAAAGAATGTACGATGTAAAGCGAATCCGCTCCGCTACGGCGCCCACCACCAGACCTGGTGTAATGATCGCAAACATCAGCTGGAACACCGCAAAAAGTCCCAGCGGAATTGTTGGAGCCAAACTCCATGGAGCACTGGAAGCCACATTATTAAAAAACAGGAAAGTGAAAGGATTACCAATGAATCCGCCGATACTGTCGCCAAAAGCAAGACTAAATCCTACTACCACCCACAATACGGTCACAATACCGGCAGCCACCACACTCTTTATCATGGTGGAGATTACGTTTTTGCGATGTACCATACCGCCGTAAAAGAATGCCAATCCAGGTGTCATGAGAAATACCAGAGCGGTCGCTACGATCAACCAGGCCGTATCAGCGCCATTATATACGCTGACGTCTGCAAATGCAGGTAATGAAGGAACAAATGCTGCAACCAAGGCAGTTACTGCCAGCAGTGCGAAAGGAACCGTTCGTTTAAATGAAAATTTTTCCATAGTGCCATTAACTTGTGTTTGTTATTCAAAAAATATAGCAAAAACACGAGAAAAGGTGGTGGTAAATGGCCAGGCGGAAAAACAGGCGACAATTTATCCCGATAAACAAGAGAAAATTATCTTTGGCATAAACGCGCGTCTTAAAAAATTTTTATTTGGCATTTACAATACAAATGTAGTTTTTACTTGTGCTTTCAGCCAAAAAATAAACAACTATTTTACCTTCAATAAAAAAACAATGAAAAATTTTGTAACAATAAAAAACAGCACTGTAAAGTACTTTTTATCAAGGATTGGTAAAATTTGATTTTGTTTAGAAGATGGCTATTGCTGCAATAATCAGCGAAAATAAGATTTACTCCATTTGATTTTGCTAATTATTTAAAATATAAGTAACGAAAATATTTAAAATATTGCTCTTTTTTGCGAAAAAATCGATTTTTAAAAAATCAAAAAAAACAGAAAGATTACTTGCGCCTTTTTATAAACCAAAACAAACCAATCGCTATCAGCACAAATGGCGAAACGAAACTCAACGCTACCACCAGATTGCACAATAAATCCCATCCACTCACCAGTCCGCCTCCAATTTTGCTGGGCGATCCGTTCTATTTGAAGTGCGGCCGGCAATACTTTTTTCGCCCGAAACTTCAAGCCTGCTGTCCGGATCAATTGTTTGGCGATATCGATAGCCTGCATTTGGCTAACCGCCGATTCCGTGGGGTATTCATCTATTAATTTTGGCGCTTCTCCATGCCCTGAAGACTGGGGAACAAGGGCAGCAGCATCTGTTGGCATAGAAACCTCGGTAACACCTTGCGTTCCCGATTGGCATCCTGACAGGCAAAAAGAGACAGGGCGAGTAATATAATAATGATTTGACTTTTAAGCATCTTGTTTAAATATTGACGATGCAAAAAAAGAAGTATTGAAATTCAAAGCAAAGACACCATAAGTTTTTTTACTACTGCTTTAATTATTATTATTACACAAAAACAGGGCTTACATTTGAGCCGCTTCATTCTTGACAACACCCACAATGCGCAACTTATTCCCATTTCTCTTATTGCTCCTGAGCAGCACCCTGCTATCACAAACACCAGTGTACGATCTTGTCCCGATGCCCGTGGAAATAACTCCGCAAGCTGGCTTTTTTGACATATCCAATGCTTCCTTTGGAAAAATGCCCGCACCGGTATCCTTTTTTGAACAATGGGTAGCTGCAAGGCAACAGTCCAGGCCGAAAGCTGGCGGCAAAAAGAAAGTCAATATCCATTGCCATACTAATCATTCATTGGGTAAAGCCAGGTCGGTCATTGCTATTTTACCAGATAGAATAGACATTACGGCCGCCGATGATGCCGGTTTTTTTTATGCGGCCCAAACCTTGATTCAATTGGCCGAACGGAATGAGCAAACTCGTATTCCCTGTGCCGCCATTACAGATTATCCGCGTTTTGAATGGCGGGGACTACACCTCGATGAGAGCCGGCATTTTATGGGAAAAGTCTTTGTCCTGAAAATGATCGACTGGATGGCTGCTTTGAAAATGAACGTCTTCCACTGGCACCTCACCGATGCACAAGGCTGGCGGATTGAAATCAAAAAGTACCCTAAACTCACCTCTGTGGGCGCATGGCGGCCTGATCGAACCGGTATCCTGAATATCGAAGCCGATACCGCTAAAGCGGGAGAGCCCATGACTTATGGCGGTTTTTATACCCAGAACGATATCCGGGAGATCGTACAATATGCCGCAAAACACCAGATCACGATCATTCCTGAGATCGAAATGCCGGGACATTCCTCTGCCGCATTAGCCGCTTATCCGGAATTCTCGTGTACCGGTGGACCATTTCCATTGTGTGGTGGCGCCAAAAACTGCCCTTATCCCAATTTTTGTGTGGGCAATAAAAATACTTACCGTTTTTTGGAAGGCGTACTGACCGAAGTCATGGCGTTGTTCCCTTCCCAATACATCCATATCGGTGGCGATGAAGTCGAGCGCGACCAATGGAAAAAATGCCCGCGCTGCCAACACCTGAAAGATTCCCTCGGACTGGCCGACGAAGCGCAATTGCAGGTGTATTTCACGAAAAGAATCGAAATTTTTTTGATCCAACACGGCCGCCAATTAATGGGCTGGGACGAAATCATGGAAGGTGGCAACCTGACCGCTTCGGCCGGGGTAATGGTTTGGCGGGGCGAAGAATTGGCCAGGGCAGCCACACTCGCCGGCCATGAAGTGGTGCTCGCCCACAACTATTATTTCGATCATTACCAGGGTCGCCCGGAGACGGAACCTGTGGCGGCGGGTTACCGGCCATTGGAGGACGTATACCGTTACGCCCCCGTTCCTGCTGATTTTACCGAACAACAGCGGCAAAAAATATTAGGTATCCAAAGCTGTCTTTGGACCGAAAATGTAAACAATACCCAGGAAGCAGAATACATGCTGTTCCCTCGGGTGCTGGCACTTGCCGAGGTAGCGTGGTCGCCTGCAGCAAGACTCAACTGGGACGATTTCAAACAGCGTATTCCCGGCCTGATGGACTGGATGGCGGCCAAAGACCTGCACTTCGCCACCAGCGTTTTTAATCCGGGTATTCGTATTGAACCGGGCAGTGGCGGTGTGGTTTGCAGCATCGAACAACAAATTGCACATGGCGCAATTCATTATACCACCGACGGCACCATTCCGACTTTACAATCGCCGCTTTACCAGACACCGTTTTTACTGACCAAGCCCTGCGAAATCAGTGCTGCGGCTTTTTGGAAGACTCAAAAAAGCAAAACGGTTGCCCGCCATTACAAACCTTCTCTCGCTACCGGAAAACCCCTGCAATTAGTTGCTCTCCCCGATTCCCGCTACAATGGCGACCGCCCGTCGGTCCTCACGGATGGTCTTGATGGGCCTGTCGCTTTTCACGACGGCAGTTGGTGCGGTTTTTACGGCGATGATTTTGATTTACTGATTGATCTGGAAAAAATACAACCCCTTCACCGCGTCAATATTAACTGGCTGAAAATAGAAGCCAGCTGGATCTATTTACCGCTTGAAATGGAAGTGAAAATTTCGGAGGACGGCAAGAAATGGAATAGTGTTTATACTATTAACAATACGGGTATAGATGCAGTATCTGGTTCTGCCATTAAAGAGGTAAGTATTACTTTTGAAGAAGAAAACGCCCGTTATGTGCACATTTTTGCAAAAAATCCAGGGCCACATCCTTTATACCCCGAAGGAAAATGCTGGTTGTTTGTGGATGAGGTACGGGTAAAATGAGTTTTTTAGTGGTGAGTGGTGAGTGGTGAGTGGTGAGTGGTTATAATAGGAGGAAAATAGAGGAGAGGACTATAAAAATGCCGAAGGTCATTGTTTTTTGTAAATTCTTTTTCCTGGTCAAAATAGAGCTCGTCAGGAGTTTCATGACTTCGGCAGTATCGGAATTAATAGAGTCGAATTCCGGGCCATTCAGATAGTCGGTTTCGCGGAGGAGTTCAAGCCAGTAAACTGCTTCTCCTATCTCTTTTTGCGCAATTGAAAGTTTGTGAATAAAGTCCTTGCCACTTTCCGCATTTTGCGCCTCCCTGATCATTGCGCCAGGGTTAGTACCAGCCCTGACAAGTTGTTTGCTGATAATGAACTCCTTTTTGTCCTCCATGGGGTAACGGCCTAACCTTACAATTCGTACGGCTAAAGCAAATGACTTGTCCTTTAATGGACTCGATGATTGAAATTTTTTCATAAATTACGGTAAGATTTAAAATCAAATAACACCAAACAATAATTTTTATTGTACCACTCACCACTAAACACTAACCGCTCACCATTAAAGTCGCCGATCAAGGTGCGTATATCCACCATCCACATGAATCAATTGGCCGGTGGTATGCGAAGAGCGCGCAGACAACAAAAAGACTACCATGGAGGCTATTTCTTCGGCGGTAGTCATGCGCTGGCCGAGTGGAATGCGGTCTTCGATTTCTTTGCGTTGGGCTGCCGGATCGGGCAAAGTATTGATCCATTTGGCATAAAGCGGTGTCCAGCATTCGGCCACAATCACGGCATTGACCCGGATACCAAAAGGCAACAACTCGACGGCCCATTCCCGGGTAAGGGCATTGCGCCCACCATTGGCCGCAGCATAGGCAGAGGTATTGCCCTGTCCGGTTTCAGCCGTCTTAGAGCCGATATTGACAATCGCCCCGCCCGATATTTTCAGGGCAGGAAGTGCATGGTGCGCCATCAGGTAATAATGGACCAGATTACTGTGCAAGGACTTCATAAAACGCTCATAATCACCTGACTCCAGTCCGACGCCATCATTGACACCTGCGTTATTGACTAATCCGTCAATACGGCCAAACCGGGCCATAACCTGTTCGATGGCCATCTGACAATCATAAGGCACTGATAGTTCGGCTGTGATACTTGCTGCCTGGCCGCCTGTTGACCGGATTTCGGCAACAGTCGCCTCGTTGTCGGCAGTATTCCTGCCAACGATGATCGCCACAGCACCTTCAGCCGCTAATACCCGGCAAATCCCCTCCCCTATTCCTTTGGCGCCGCCAGTGACGATTACAATTTTGTCTTTTAATCCGAGATCCATATTATAATTGATAAAATGCAGCAGTATTGCCACCCAGCAATGCAGCTCGTTCAGAAGGAGAAAGTGGCTCGATCCATGATTGAAAAACAGCCAATTGGCGGTCATAATCGGCCGCAAGCAGGCAAACCGGCCAGTCGGAACCATAACAGACGCGCTGTGGCCCAAAAGCCTCCAGCACCGTTTCCATATACGGCCATAAGTGATCAGGTTGCCACGATTGCCAATTGGCTTCCGTAACCATACCCGATATTTTACAATAGACATTTTCAAACCGGGCAATACGGCGCATGTCCTTTGCCCACTGTTGGATAAGTCCTTTTTGGATATAGGGTTTTGCTAAGTGATCGATGATAAAAGGCTGTTGGTCATTTTTTTTCAGCAAAGTATGTACAGCCTTTAAATGCCTGGGAAATACCAGGATATCATAGGTGAATCCTTTTGCTTTAAGGGCTGTTATCCCTTTCAAAAAAGCAGGCTGCAACATAAACTCAGGTGCCTGGCCTTGCAAAATATGCCGAAAACCACGCAGTTTTTGAAAGCCGGAAAAATATTCCAGCCTTTCGGGCAAATCATCCGAACACAGATCAACCCAGCCCACCACGCCGCGAATAAAGGCATGTTCTTCGGCAAGGCTGAGTAAAAAATGGGTTTCCGCCTCCGACTGGTCGGCCTGCACCGCCACACAACCATCTATCCCATTTTTTTGCAACAACGGTGCCAGGTCATCGGGCATAAAATCGCGCTGCAAAACGGCCATGTCATCGGAAATCCAGGCGTCCCGCACAGGATCAAACTGCCAGAAATGCTGGTGTGCATCTATCGTCGCTGTGCCCATGTCCACTAATTATTCAATTTAATAAACCCGCCGTCAATCGGAAAATCGCAGCCCGTGACAAATCCGGCCTCATCTGAGCAGAGATACAATGCCAGTGCGGCAATTTCTGAAGGTTGCCCCATCCGGCCAATGGGTTGGGTTTTGGAAAGTTTTTCGAACATTTCGGCTTCGTTGCCGGGATAGTTTTTGGTTAAAAAACCATCGACAAAAGGCGTGTGAACCCTTGCCGGAGAAACGCAGTTGCACCTGATTTTTTGTCCGACATAATCCTTCGCGACCGACAGTGTCATGGCTGCCACCGCACCTTTACTCATCGAATAGGCGAACCGGTCGGGAATACCCACAGATGCGACAATAGAAGCCATATTGAGAATGGCACCGCCGCCCGATTGGCGCAGGAGCGGAACCCCCGCGTGCAGGCAATTGTATACGCCTTTCACATTGACTGCTATGATGCGGTCCATATCGGCCTCCGTGGTACTTTCTACCGTGCCGACATGAGCGACACCGGCATTGTTGACCAAGATATCGAGCCGGGTAAGGCTGCTGAATACCGCGCGTACATCGTCCTGGTTAGCGACATTGCACGAGCGAAACTGCGCTTTACCGCCCGCAGCCTGAATAGCGGCCACCGTTTCCTGTCCATTTTTTTCGTCCAGGTCGACCACGATAACTTCAGCGCCTTGTTGGGCAAATAATTCGGCAATGGCCCTGCCGATGCCACTTCCACCGCCTGTTACGACGGCTGTTTTATCTTGTAAAGAGAACATATTCATAGTAATTTATAAAGAAATACCCCGTTTCCAGGGAATAAAATCATCCTGACCCAACCGGACGGAGGCGGGTGTAATGTCCCCGCTGGCTGCCTGAATCACGTATTCGAGAATCCGTTCCCCTGCCGCTTCGATCGTCTCCTGTCCGGCGATAATAGTTCCGGTATCAATATCGATGATATCGGGCATCCGTTGTGCCAGTTCGGTGCTGGTCGACAATTTAATCACCGGCGCAATGGGATTGCCCGTGGGCGTACCGAGTCCGGTAGTAAACAGGACAATATTGGCTCCTGCCGCCACTTCTGCCGTGGTGCTTTCTACGTCATTACCGGGCGTACACAGCAGGGCCAGTCCGGGTTGGGTAAATTTTTCGGGATAATCCAGCACTTCCACCACTGGTGAATTGCCGCCTTTTTTGGCCGCACCTGCCGATTTGATCGCATCGGTAATCAAGCCATCTCGGATATTGCCGGGCGAGGGATTCATATCGAAACCCGATCCAATTTCCTCCGCCCGCGCGTTGTAATCCGACATCAACGTCAGGTACCGTTCGGCGAGATCGCGGTTGATACAGCGGTCGCTGAGTTCCTGTTCGACACCGCAGAGTTCGGGGAATTCCGATAAAATCACCGCACCACCCAGCGCCACCAGCAAGTCGGAAGTATGCCCGATCGCGGGATTGGCACTGATGCCGGAAAACCCATCGGAGCCGCCACATTCCAGTCCAATACGGAGTTTGGACAGCGGAGCGGGTGCCCGTTGACTGGTATTGGCCTGGACCATACCCATAAAGGTTTGGCGAAGTGCCGCCTCCATCAGTTTGGATTCTGTGCCGTATTGTTGTTGTTCGAGGACAAACAACGGTTTATCGAATTGCGGGTCGCGTTTTAAAATTTCTTTTTGCAAAATAGCGGCTTGTGCATGTTGGCAGCCTAAACTGAGCACAGTTGCGCCCGCCACATTGGGATGGGTAATATAGCCCGCCAACAAACCGCACAAGGTATCGGAATCATTGCGCGAACAGCCGCAGCCACCATCGTGCAGCAGGAATTTGATGCCGTCGACATTGGGAAAAACCCTTGAGACAGTGCTGGTTGCGGTAGTCTCCAATTCTCCGGCAACACCATCCATATCATTGCCCGACAAGTAACTTTCGGTCAATTGCTTGACAAAACCGGCATATTTAGCCGGCTGCGCATAGCCCAATTCTTTGAGCAGTGCTTCTTTCATCACTTCCAGGTTGCGGTTTTCGCAAAACACCAGCGGCACCACAATCCAGTAATTAGCCGTGCCCACATCGCCATTGGAGCGGTGATAGCCCTTAAAAGTGCGGTGTTGCCAGGCCGACACATCCGGAGGTGTCCAGGCAGTGCGGCGATCACTGACCGCCGCCGGAGCCGTGGCGTGGTGGGTATTGCCCACCGTCAGCAGTTCTCCTTTCGCGATATGCACCGTCGTTTTTCCGACCAGTACCCCGTACATGATCACCCGGGCACCGGGGGGCATATCGGCTATGGCGAATTTGTGTTTGGCAGCGACAGGCTCCTGAAGCGTGATGGCATTGCCGCCAAATTCAATGACCGTTCCGGCGGGTAAATGCCGCAGTGCAACGAGGACATTGTCGGAGGGATGGATTTGTAAAAATGAGTGCATAGGGGTGGTTAGTTCCAGAACTTAAATGAGGCTCAAATGTAGCACGATAGCGGACCTTTTTGAATAAAATGGGCGTAGAATATTGTGAATAAAAGTGCCCCCCAAAACACCTACCGCTTTTAAAAATTTGTTAAAATCAAATTCCTTCCAACCATCCAGCGCCCACTGTCGTCATTCAATTATTACTACATTACATTCTAAACTACACCCTCATTATGAAACGATGCTTTCTGATTGCTCCATTTTTCCTGGCCACTGTTGCCATCTTCGCACAAATCCCTGTTGCACTTGACCGAATGGAAGGTCGCTGGATTTCCGGCAACACCATTTCGGAATGGACTTTCACCGATGATTACGCCCTCAACAACCGCACTTTTCAGGTGTCGAAAGGAGACACATCTGAAATCAGCAGCGTGTATATCCGGGCCGACAAAAGTGGCACTACCACTCTTACTTATATTACGCCACACGGCGACAACTACCAGTTCCGGTTAGCGGTGGCGGATGTGTACGGATCGACCTGGCGGAATGTGCAGGAAGATGGATTACCTACTTGTCTGCGAATAGAGCGGAGTGGCCCCAGCATGTATACCTGGGCGGGTTTGGGAGAAACCATGGAATTTAAGCGGGAGAAAGAAGGGCACGTTCGGTTCAAACTAGGTGCGTTAATAGGCGTGAACAGCAGTATTTTCCCTAAAAGACCTTACGTCGACAAAGAGCATGGCCCGATGGCGGGTTTTGAGTCAGCCCTGTCCCTGCATATTTCCCGCACGAATTCACCCTTTGGGGTGAACTTAGAAACAGGATATATGCAACTGAATAACACAGTAGAACGTACGGTACAGGGCAACAATCTTCAATCTTACACCTACAAAGGCGAAGAACAGACCACTACGACGTATGCCGGCATTATTCCGGAAGGCAGGTTTGGCAAAAAAGAGCAGTTCCTGTTCTCAACCGGTCTTATGATGACTTTCGCGCCCAAAAGAACATTTCAGGGCGATTTTATCAACAACAGTCCGCCTTCCCAGGAAGCTAACCTGCTGCCTGCCGCTACGACCCCACTCAAAAGCCAACTTGGCCTTGTCTTAGGGTTCGGCTATCAGCCAGGGTTGAAAATCGCCAATATCAAACCTGTTTTTTATTGCAGGATGGTATATAAAACGGCTGTTTCAGCAGGTATGAAGATTACTTTTTGATTTACGATTTACGATTGATTCGATTTACAATTCATATAAGATCCTGGCATACTTCCTGAGCGATAGAAAAAGCCGGAATCTTGTATGAATCGTAAATCGAATCAATCGTAAATCAAAAAGCTATTCTTTCACTATTTTATAACTCAGCACTTTCCCTTCGTGCTCAATGCGCAATGTATACAAACCCGCAGCAAGGGACGCTGTGGAAATACGCGCCCGCTCCAGATCGCGTTCGCGCCATTGCCGCTGGATACGGCCGCTCATATCTACAATAGACAAATCAGATATCCCTTGCAGGGCCGTGCCTGTCCGAATATCTAATATGTCCGTCACAGGGTTAGGGCCGATGCTGAACGACCCGTCGTTTGGAATCGCCACCACTGGAACCGCCAATAATGAACTATCCAGGATGATATTTTCATCGCCTGCCTGCCATACTGCGATGGTGGCAAAAAGATACAGCATCTCATCTGTCGTCTTTTCGCCCCACCAAACATCTATTGGTGGATCGTTCGGGTTGTGGGGATTGTTCGAGGTATTATCGTACCACACTTCCGCCCGGCACCGGCGATTGGTATTGAGTTTGATAGGCTTCTGGAGGGTATAGGTGGATTGCCAGTAAAAATCCCATTTAGGAACGTCGATCAAAGGAATGGTATCTGTAAAGCCAGGGCGGTAAGAATACGCTTTAAATGACTTCCCATACACGTGGGCGTGGGGAGTCAATGAAAATACAGACAAGGCGACGGGGGCAAGATCGGAAACCTTGAGTTCGCCAATGAGCTGATGCTCCGTATTCGCAGGTATTTTAAACGGCGGATTAATCAGCCCGAAAGAATTGTCGGCGGCTACCAAGGCTCCGTAATACAGTTCCCTCGGATTATTGCCGGTCAGTTTGATGTTGATGGTGGAGCCTGGGTCGGTTTGGTTAATATGACCTGGTGCAAAGTGAATTTCAAAAACAAAATAGCCATTGGCGGGAATACGATAACCGAATTGCGCTGGCAGTTTGATAGGCGTGCCGCCGGGCGTCCATTCGCCGATAAGGGTCGCCTGGGGGGTCACATTACCCACCATCCCGTTCGTGGAGAACCCCGGACCGGGATCAGCCTGGTCGCGCAACAGCGGTTCGTTGGTCGGGTCGGTGTACAACACGATATGGTGAATAATCGCATCATTGCCCGGAATAATTTCTATTTCATTAAAAAATTTATCCTGGGTTACGTCTGTAGGGAGGACAAAAGCTCGATAAATATCCGACGCGCTGAATACGGTAAATTGGGGAGTGGTCAACTGTATATCCACCGAAGTGAGTTGACTGCCATTTTGAAAATTGGGCAACGGCGGGGCTTGAGCGATATCGCCCGGCAGTTGGCCCCCGTTTACCCAGGCAGCGATAGTCTGTATCTCATTGTCGCTCAGGTAATTTTCATTTTTAAAATGGCGGTAAGCAGGATTTGCGCGCCATGGTGGCATCAACCGGGTTTCGACAGCAGCCAATACCGCATCAGCGTTGGCTTTGGCATCGGTCCAGGTTTCCAGTGCGAAACTCCCCACACCACCTGCCCGGTGACAAGTGACACAATGATCGTAAAGAATCGGGGCGACATCTGCGGCCCAGTTGACTTGGGCCTGAGCCTGTGCGGTAAACAATCCGCAGCAAAGCAGGGCACCTAATAATTGTTTTTGCTTCATGGATGAAGATTTTATAATAAGATAAAGGAGGATAAACAAGATTTGTTGCGGTGGGAGCGGCCAAGCCATGAAATTAGAGATTTTTTACCTGATTGAGGCTTATTTTCGGGGTCGTAGCATCGCTACGGACCCGAAAATAAGCCTCAATCAGGTAAAAAAGATCAATTTCTGGCTGGATGGTCTCCCACCGCAACAAATCTCTTATCAGTGACACGCTGGTTGGCTTTTACCCTGAAGACAACAAGGCACAAATCTACAGCACAAACTCCTTAAACCTACACTCAGGGTTGTTCGGGTTTATAAAGCCGAACAACAAAAGCACTGAACACGAAATCTGGCCGGTTCAATCATTCAGTACCCTCATTCAGGAAAAAGGCCTGCCCCAATTGAATGATATAGTATTTATTTGCTAAAGTTTAACGACATCAGCCTCCACAACCAAACTACTGGACGATTTCAAATCTGTGTAAAATCTGCGCAAAAAATCTGTGTAAAATCTGTGCGCCCCCCCCTCTGACCACTGCAAAAAACAAAATCGACTACTCGTGCCGGAGGCACTATTCACATCAATGAATATTCATTATGAAATCAACACTCGTACTCGCACTGGCATTTTCGGCAATGCCCTCGCTTTATGCGCAAAATTGCCCCAGCCCTCAGGGATCAGCAGATTTGGAGGTGAACAATATCAAAGCCCGTATTCTTACCGGCGGCGATTTATTTACGGATGGCAACAACGGTAAAATGCTTTACCTCCCCGATCCCGCTCAACCCTCCACCCTTTTTAATGCCGCGCTTTGGATGGGCGGAGTAGATCCGGGTGGCAACCTGAAGGTTTCGGGTACGGCTTACCGGCTCGGCTCCACCTCCTTCACACCAGGTCCGCTTGATTACCAAACCAGTCTGCCCCTTCCCTCGGGCTGCAATAACTGGGATAAAGTGTTCAGCGTGAAGCAAACAGAAATTGTCAGTTTTCTCGCCATTGGAGGCTCGCTCTCCACGGCTGAAAAAATACAGCAATTCCCTTCCATTATGGGTTGGCCCGCACGCGGTAATCCATTTTTTGCGGGTATTCACGGGTTCGACCTTCCCAATACCTTCCAGGGTTTGGCTCCATTTGTCGATTATGACGGTACTGGCGATTACAACCCGAACGACGGCGACCTGCCTGCTGTGCTGCTTCGGGGACAAGCGCCGTTTATCCCGGGCCAAATTACCTGGTGTGTGATGAATGATATGGAAATTAATGGTTCCGGTGGAATCAATACGCCTTCACTCGGCATGGAAGTACAACTTACCGCCTGGGCATTTAGTTGCCCCGACGTTCCTGTACTCCAGAACACCGTGTTCACTTCCCACAAAATGATCTACCGCGGGTTCGAAAGATTAGATTCCTGCTTTATCGGACTGTTCACTGATTTCGACCTGGGTTGTTATGCCGACGATTATGTCGGCTGTGCGCCAGGACTCAATACCCAATATGCCTATAATACAGATGTAGTGGATGGGAATCTGGGGAACTCCTGTTCAGGTACAGCCACATTCACGAATACGCCTCCGGTACAAACCGTTACTTTTTTAGACCAGCAGCTGGATAAATTCCTGTCCATTGGCGATGTCAATGCAGCAGCAGCCACTACGCTGCCTGCGACGGGTCTGGAATATTACAACTACCTAACCGGGCACTGGCGCGATGGCACACCGCTTACTTCTGGCGGCACCGGATACAATCCCGCCAGTTCGATCCCGGCAAATCACGTTTACCCCAACGATCCCGCCGATCCCAACGGCTGGTCGATGTGTACGAACAGCCAGCCCCTGGCCGACCGCCGGGTTATTGGTTCCATCGATTTTGGATCCATGGACCCTGGCTATGTGACAGAACTGACCACCGCCTGGAGTGTCACGCCCAACGTCCCGCTTCCCTGTGGACTCGGATCGGCACTAGAGAATGTAGTCGCCATCCAAAATATTTACCACAACAACTTCAATGGATGCGGTAACCTGATCAGTCCTACGCACGCTTTGGAAGTCGAACCGCTGCGGATCACTCCCAACCCGGCGAGCGAGGAAATTACTGTTCGGCTTGGCAATACCACGGCCGACGAACTGCGCGTCATCGCTGCTGATGGCCGGGTGCTGCGCACCTTGCACCACCCGTCAGGCGATCAAATGATTGCGGTGAATGATCTTGCGAATGGCTGGTATCTGGTTCAGGTAGTCACTGCCAAAGGGATACAGAATGGAAGAATTGTAGTGCAGCGATAAGTCGTTGTTGCTGTGGGAACGGATGGTCTCCCACAGCAACAACGCGACAGTTCAATGGTCTGTTTTTATTTTAAATGTTCAATTAGGCAGTGTGTACTGCCCAATTGGACATTTTAATTACCCCAAAACATGTACTCATTTCCAAACACTCCGGCCTGATTGTTGCTTTTTGTTTTTATCTTTTCACAAAAAACAATCATCACATGACCCAATTTTTCAACAAACTTTTCCTGATCCTCCTGCCCACATTTTTTTTCTTTCAGTCGCTGTCCGCTCAGGACAATGTTATTATTGCTATTTCCAGCGACACCGTTGCCGTGGGGGATACTTTTTGCCTTACGGTAAGCGTACGAAATTTTGTACAAATCGTCGGCCTTCAGGTGGCATTGAACT
>JBILHQ010000069.1:0-25325 GCA_044350415.1 Saprospiraceae bacterium
AATCCTGATTGCCTTTTGGGGCTTTTCAGCAGCGCTCCAGGCGCAATCCATCTCCGGCCAAGCGCTCCAATCTAATGGGAAGCCAGCTGATTTTGCCACTGTTGTTCTCCTTAAATCTATTGATTCTTCAATCGTAACCGGTGCTGTTACCGGCGAAGATGGATCATTCGAAATTAAAGGCGCAGCGGCAGAAAAATATTTTGTCCGCCTCACGATGATGGGTTCCGGCACTACCGATTCTCCCGAGTTCCAGTACAACGGTAAAAAACTGACGCTCGAACCTTTACAACTCAGCGAACAAAGTCTGGCATTGAACCAGGTGACGGTCACTGCCCGTCGGCCTCCTGTTGAAGTAAAAGCAGACAAGACTATTTTAAACGTGGAAGGAACCGTTAATTCTACTGGGCTCAGTGCCCTGGAATTGTTGCGAAAAGCGCCCGGTGTTACCGTAGACAACAATGACAATGTAAGTGTGAAAGGGAAAAATAAAGTAACAATAATGATTGATGGCCGCGATGTGCCGCTGGACGGCAAAGATTTGTCAGCCCTCCTGAAAGGTACCCAGGCCGCTGATATCGCCAATATCGAAATCATCTCCAATCCCTCTGCGAAGTACGATGCTGCCGGCAATGCAGGGATTATCAATATCCATTTGAAACGCAATAAATCATTGGGTACCAATGGCAATGTGGGTGGCGAAGCGATATACGGCCTGTCGGCAAAAGGCGGCATGAATTTTAGCCTGAATAACCGCAGCAAATACGTCAATATTTTTGGGTCCTACAACAACAGTTACGGCGACTGGCACAACGACCAAGCCTTTTACCGTAAACAATCCGGTCAGTTTTTTGATCAGACTGCCAAGTCGTATAATTCCACCAAATGGAATTCCGCCCGCGTTGGAGCAGACTGGACGATCAATGACAAACATACCATTGGCATTCTCATGAATGGCAATATAGACGGTGGTAACTGGCACAACAACAGCACCACCAAAATTGGCACCCTGGACAATGAATCACAGGTAAATTCCCTCCTGGTAGCCAGCAATGATGTGTTGGGCGATCGCCGCGACCTGAATACCAATATTAATTATCGCTTTGCAGATACTTCCGGGCACAGTTTGAATATCGACCTTGACCATGGTTTATACCGGATCAAAGGGGAGAGTTTTCAGCCCAATTACTACCGGTCCCCCGACGGCAGTCAGGAATTATTCCAGCGCATTTTTGCGAATAAGACACCTTCCAATATTGACATTAACACCGGAAAAATGGACTATGAGCAACGCTTGTTCAAAGGAACTTTGGGGGCTGGCATTAAAGTAGCCGATGTTTCAACCGACAATACGTTTGACTTCTTTAATGTGATGGAAAAGGAATCCCTCTTAGACAGTACTGTCAGCAACCGCTTCAAATATCAAGAGCGTACCATGGCGGCCTATATCAATTACAACCGGCTGTTTGGTAAAAAACTGAATGTTCAGACGGGGTTACGGGTGGAGAATACCGACTATATGGGCGACTTGATTTCCTTTAATGACCAAAACGGCAATCGGGTGGCGAATAATTATACCAAATTATTCCCCAGTGCAGCCTTGACCTATACTTTCACCCAAAAGATTGGCTTAAATGCAACGTATAGCCGGCGCATTGACCGGCCGAGCTACCAGGATTTGAATCCGTTTGAATTTAAAATGGATGAATTGACCTTCCAGCGCGGCAATCCGCGCCTGCGTCCGCAATTTACCAATGCCTTTGAAATTGCGCCGACTTACGGCGGTTATCCTGTGGTTTCTTTGGGCTACAGCAAAACCAAGGATGTATTTACACAGGTATTGGCGACTGACACCAGGAACCCGAACGCCACTTTCATCACCAATGAAAACATTGCGGATCAGGAAAATTTTACCGCCGCATTAAATATCCCAACCCGTTTTGCGAAGTGGTACGATGGTTTCGTGAGTATCACCGTCATTCACAGCCAGTTTAAAGCACAGTTTGACAACCTCGGATTTGGGATTGACCAGGTAACATTTACTACAGGCAATTTGTATGCGGAGCAAAATGTAAAACTGGGCAAAGGCTGGGCCCTGCAACTTTCCGGTTGGTACAATACCCGTGGATATTGGGGGACAATGCAAAGCAATCCACAAGGCGTGATGGATTTCGGTGTACGGAAAGATTTATGGGAAGGCAAAGGGCAGATCCGGCTTCGGCTGGGCGATTTATTCGGCACTGCCAGCTGGGGTGGAAAAAATGTACTCACACCAGGTCTCGAAATGTTAGCCAGTGGACAATGGGAGGCCCGTACTGCCACGGTTAGTTTCTCTTACCGCTTCGGCTCTAATGAAGTAAAAGCAGCACGACCGCGTAAAACGGGGCTCGAAGACGAGAAAAATCGGGTAAAATCAGGGCACTAGCGGTGAGTGATGAGTGTTTAGTGGTTCGACTTACTCACCACTAAACACTCACCACTAAACTTCAATTACCGCAGACAATCCTCTTTCAATCAAGGCGTCTTTAGGCTCGAGCAAGGTTTCTTTTGGGCCGGTTTTTACAGTAGCTTTACCTTTGGTATGAATAATCAAGGCAAGTTGTTCGGCCTGAACGGAAGAGTGACCGAGTACCGACATAAAGCATTCTATTACCCAATCAAAAGTATTATGGTCATCATTATAAACAATGAGCTGGGCCGGAAGGTCACTTCCGATCTCAAATTCAACGTCTTCTTCCAAAAGAACGTCTTCATCTTCTTCCCAACGTGGTTTTACTGGCATATTATTTTAATTCAATGATTGAAGTATTTGTTTAACGGCATCGAAATTTGGAATTTCACCAGCATTCTCTAACACTTCTGCGTACCGAATAATTCCTTCCCGATCAACCACAAATGCAGAACGTTTGGAAACGCCTTTCATTTCAAATACAAAATCCTTGTACAAACTATCGTATTTTTTGCTGGCCGTTTTGTTAAAGTCTGATAACAATGGAAAATTAAATTTTTGTTCCTCTTTCCATTTGCCCAGGGAGAAAACAGAATCAACAGAAATCGCCAGTATTTGGGTGTCTAATTTTTCATAATCAGCGATACTATCGCGCATAGCGCATAGTTCTTTCGTGCAAACGCCTGTAAATGCCATTGGAAAAAACAAAACAATTGTATTTTTCCCACGGTATTGCTTCAAACTAATCTGTTCTTTTTCGCTACTGCGCAAGGTGAAATCGGGTGCTTTATCGCCGGTTTTTAATGACATTTATTTAATTGCTTCAGTGAATAAAACGCAAAGATACGCACTGCTATTGGCACGCAGCACTTACGCCACCCACATAATTTTTTACAATATCCAGCAAGACTGCTGATTCAGAACCCAGAAATCCGTCGATATCTTTATTTTTGACCATCTGAAGGTAAGCGTCTCTGTTGGGCTTGGCAATGGGCAGGTACGACCAGTGCCATTTCTCTTCATTGTAACCGTCAGGCCGGGCTGCGCCCTTGGCGGTATAAGGTTGGCCGAACCCATAGGTAGCCGCATTTTTCACTAACCACTCGTATGCTTTCCTGTGTTTGCCTTTGCCTTCGAAGGAGCCATTATTCAGGTCGTTCAGGTCTATATCTGAGCCCCAGTGATGGCGGGAGGTACCTGGCATAGAGGAGTATTCCAGAATTTTAAGTGCCCGTTTTTGAGCATCGGGTGTTTCTGCTGCAAAACGCTTCCATTTCCCCTCCCAGATACCTTTTTGTTGCTCAAAATTCCGGGTGGATGAAATGATATTTAAGGCAATCCCGTCTTTTTTAGCCGCTGCAAACATTTTTTTAAAAGCCTCGAATGCCGCAGTGCGAAGTAACATACCCGGACGGCTTGAATATGGTTTTCCGACAGGCACAAAATCAGGATTTTCTGCAGGATTAAACTTCCCCATTATCTCCTCTTTGTCGACCGCTATGGCAGTGATTTTATTCCCGGCAACTAGGGACTGCACCGGTAAAGCAGCGCGAACAATCTCCTTTTGCTGTACCGGCGAAGACTGGCAGCTCAGTGCAAAAATACTAATCCATAATATATAACTCTTCATGATAATTTTTCTTAATGATTGAATATCAGGTAATAATCTAACAATCTCGAGCAAAAAATCGATAATAATATGGGCTGCCTGCAACAGTACTACAGCTAATTGACAACTTATTATCTGATAACAATTCAAACCTTCGCAAGTTTCCAGCGACCTTTGGTGAAAACCCACATGGCAGCCACAGCCAGACAGGACTCTGCCACGATGATGCTGGTATAAACCCCTGTTTGTCCCCAATTCCAATGCATCGCCAAGAGCCAGGCAAGCGGCGTTTCTAGCAACCAGAAAAAAACAAAGTTCAGTAGTGTGGGCGTTTTGGTATCCCCAGCCCCATTGAGTGCCTGGGAAAAAATCATCCCATATCCAAAGAAAACATAGCCCGCTGCCAGAAAACGAAGTGCTAATGAACCAGCATGAACAGCTTCAGGTTCGGTCGTAAAAATCTGAATAAACGCAGGTGCAAATGCCAGGTAGATTATACTTACCACAACCATAAAAAGCATATTAAAATGCCCGGCACGCCAAACGGATTTTTCAGCCCGTTCTGGATGCCCGGCTCCGAGATTTTGGCCCACCAATGTAGCGGCAGCATTCGCCATTCCCCAGGATGGCAATATGGTGAAAATGATGATCCGAATAGCAATGGTATAGCCAGCAGTCACCTCCTTGCTGATTTGACCAAGAATAAATATCATGAAAATCCAACTGGCAGAAGCGATCAGGTATTGCCCGGTGCTGCCGGCACCAAGACGCACTAAACGACCCATGATTTCCCAATCAGGTTTCAATTGCGCCCATTTAATTTTAACAATTTTACCTACCTGGAACAAATTCCATAATTGGTACAAAACACCAATAGAGCGGCCTGTGGTCGTCGCAATGGCAGAACCCAGCAAGCCAAACGCAGGAAAAGGGGCCCAGCCATAAATCAACATAGGGCAAAGGATGATGTTCACAATATTAGCAATCCACAAGGCACGCATCGCTGTGGTAGCGTCGCCGGCTCCCCTGAAAATGCCATTTAACATCCACAGCAACAGAATGGGCAGGTTGCAGGTCAGCAATAATTGTGTAAATTGATAACCCTTTTCCGCCACCAATGGATCTTTAGCCATCGCCAGCAAAATATCCTTCGCGTAAATATTTCCCGGTATCGCTATCAGCAACGATAAAAAGATACCAATCACAATTGTTTGACCACCAGCATGGGCAGCTGCATTCCGGTCACCTTCCCCCACCCGCCGCGATACCATAGCCGTAGCTGCGGAACTCAATCCAATGGCAATGGAATACACCAAAGTGAGCACAGATTCGGTCAGGCCAACTGTAGCAACTGCATCTGTACTGATTTTGGAGACAAAAAATGCATCTACAATCGCGAACAGCGACTCCATGGCCATTTCCAGGATCATGGGAATGGACAAAAGCACAATGGCTTTGTCGATACTTCCTGTGGTAAAATCCTGTTCTTCGCCTCGTACGGCTTGAATCAGTATGCGCCAGAGCCGGCGCAAACGAGGCATTAAGGACATCCTGTTTTTTAGTTATTCCAAAGAATTCAAAAAGTAATCGATTTTCTGCCCCATAAGCATGGTATCTTTTTCTCCAATTACTTTTCTGGCATCTTCAGCAGATTTACGCGCTTTATCTTTATCGCCGAGGCGTTTATAAATATCAGCAACTGTGAGATAATATTCTGGCAATCCACCGTGTTTTGCCGCCACAGTAGCCCATTTTTCTGCTTGCTTCAGCACCTTAACATCGGTGGGAAATGCGCGGATCATCTCAATGCAGAGGTCATGCAGGCGGGCGGAATTATCGCCAATAGCCTTTTGACGGGTCTTCATGGTTTTGAGATATTGCTTGCTGTTGCGGGTAGCAGCATTGTATTTGGTATCCGCGTCGCGGGCGAATTCAGTTGCTTTTTCTGGATAATGCGCTTTCATTTTTGCTTTGGCCTCTTCCAGCAGCTTTTCATCCTTGAATTCAATCGCTTTTTTGACCGTGTTTTGGCAGGCTTTCTCTATGCGGGTATTTACTGCACCTTCTTTGGAAATAGCCGTGATTGCTGCACGATTTTTTACTAATAAATCAAAAACCCGGCTATCCGCTTCAACTGCCCCTTCGAGGATAAATTTCAGGTTAAAGGGGGTAGTCAAATCGGCCTGCGTATTCAAATAATCATTGGCGATCTTGAGTGATGGTTTTCCAGCACGGTTAAGGGCTGCGAGGTAGGTGTACAGAAATTCCGGCTCCCGGTTCCCTTCTTCATACTGTTTCTGAAGTTCCACCGATTTGTCGGCCTTCCCCAATACTTTTTGTCCATATTCAATTAATGCATCGACGCCAAGTGCGCCAGTTTGCTTGGCCGCCAATTTTCCTTCTTCATCAATGAACATCAAAGTTGGATAGGCATTCACAGGAAATTTGACAGCAAAAGCAGCATTTTCCTCTTTTTCCATGTCAATTTGCAGGGAAATAAAGTTAGCATTAAAAAAGGCACCTGCTTTTGGATCAGGAAAAGTTTGCGCTGCCATTCGTTTACATGGTCCACACCATTCAGCATAAGCATCCACAAAAACCAACTTGCCCTCCGCTTTCGCTTTCGCAACTGCATCTGGAAATGTTCCGTGAAAAAACTCAATACCCTGAGCGTTCATCTGCAACGCTACAATAACCGCGCTAATAAAACCTGCAATTTTTTTACAATTAATGGCCATATTCATTTTTAATATTTTTCGCAAAATTACGGGATTTAATTTAATAATCTATTTACACCCTTTTCTGCGGGTATCAATAATATATTGAATTTTCCAGCCCGCAGCAGTTTTGATCAGTTGGAAAGAATTGGTGCCGCAATGGCTTACTTTTCCGTTCAGGTAAAATGTATAAGGCGTCCAAACGCTGGCCAAGGACATTTCAGTGTGGATGGCGTCGAAGGTGATTTCTTCTTTAAATTTATCAGTGCCGGGATTGCCTACAAATTTAACAAAATCATTAAAATTATCAGTGAATATCTGCAAATTATCATCCTTATCCTTCATATAAGTTTGAAGAACAGGCTCCTCGGTACAGGTATTTTTCAGGGTCGCTGTATCGCCGGATTGCATAGCCTCAAAAAAATGATTGATTACTTCTTTGATGGCTTTATCTTCCTTTTGCGCCTGTAATTGAAAAACGCTGGATACCAGCAGGAGGAGCAGCAGCCCCCTTAATCTTGTTATTTTTTTCATAGTTACCAATTTAATTAATGTAGCCAAAGAAAAGCAGCAGAGCGATGAACGCAGACCAATTTTGGACAAGAGTAGTACTGGGCAGGATTAGTGACTTATTCCGTGTAGAAAGTAGTGCCTCGGCCACTGGTGGTCGAGACACTACTTTCCGGACACCCGGAGCAGGTTAGCATATTAAGGATTTTGTTGTAAAAATCTATCGCATTTTTTAACACAAAAAATTTTAAAATTATTCTCAAATAACAAAACATTTTGTTTTTAAACCTTTACATTTGTGCCGGAGAACAGAACACAGGTTACTCACGCAATTTTTTAATGTGGTTAGGGTCAGTTTTATGACCCAACCGCTCTAATTTCTTCACTTCTCAAACAATACTGCCATGAGTCTGGGAAAAACAATGTTTGAATTCGAAAATGAAACGAACAGCGGTAGCAAATTCACCGCATCACAGTCACGAAAAAAAACCACTGAGAAAACAAAGCCTACTAATATGCCTTCAACCAGCAGGCAAAACCAGCACACCGAATCATTAGATTCCATATTCAGACAGATATGGATCAGGCTTCGCCCTACCTGGAAAAGTCTGAAGTATCGGTATAAAGTTATTTTCACCACCAGAAATATACTTCAATTTGTTGTACTGGGAGGGATTGGCTATTATGTGGTATTTGCCGACAAAGGCAGCAGTCGGATTAGTTTAGACACCACCGAAGGAGAGTCCATTATTGGGCAGGGAGGTGGCCATGCCAAGGCGCAAAAAACGAAGTATAAATCCAAAAATGACGCGGCACCCGTCAGTGGATCGGAGTTATTTGCACAGGAGGCGGCATCGTATATTGAAAATTTTTCGCCGGTTGCGCGAAAAGAACAAGCGGCATTTGGAATACCTGCCAGTATCAGTCTTGCACAAGGGTTGATCGAAAGCAGGGCCGGAACCAGTAAACTGGCAAAAGGCAACAACAACCATTTTGGGATGAAGTGTTTTTCGCGGAATTGCAAAAAAGGCCATTGCAGCAATTTTACGGATGATACACACAAAGATTTTTTCAGAAAATATGCTAATCCATGGGACAGTTGGCGGGATCATAGCCGAATGCTCTCCAAAGGACGTTATGCCAAACTAAAAAAATATGGATCCAATTATCGGCAATGGGCCTATGGTTTAAAATCAATCGGTTACGCTACTGACAGAACTTATGCAGAAAAACTCATCGGTGTTATCGAGCGATACGATTTGCACAGATTTGATAATTAGTGAAAAAAGTGTTTGTTACAGGCAGAATTCAGTTATTAATATTGAAATTCCTGTTGGATGTAATACTTTTGCTGTGAAGTCGTCTCTTCCCGGCTCAGTTCAACTTACTCAATAATTTGTTGCGAGGGGTAGTGTGCATAATACCACATTTTCTTTTTTTTCATTTTCCACGTGTCCGGCGCAACAGATCTAAACAAACACTTTTCACCATGCAACAAGTTAATATTTCGTTTCAGCGAATGCTATTGGCCATATTGGCTTTTTTAGCAACCGTGAACACTTACGGCCAGGTCACCTGTGATCCAATATTTCCCAACCAGGACCAACAAGTCACCATTTATTTTCATGCCAATGAAGGCAATGCAGCTTTGAATAATTTCTCAGGACCTATTTATGCCCACACCGGGGTCATTACCAATTTGAGTACCTCCTCATCAGACTGGAAACATGTCCAAACGAATTGGGGGGTTGCTGACGCAAACGGCTTGATGACATTGGTTTCTCCTAACTTGTGGTCTAAAACATTCAATATCAAAACTTTTTATGGCGTTCCTGCCAATGAAACGGTATTGAAAATGGCATTTGTGTTCCGCAATACTGCCGGCACTACAGTTGGACGGACAGCCGACGGTTCTGATATTTTTTATGATGTTTATCCGAATGACGGCGCATTGCGCACGAAATTTATTACGCCCGGTTCGGCCTCTTTTTTAACTACCGGTGGTCAGAATATTGCGGTCAACGGCGTATCTTCCGCCGATGCTTCCCTGAAAATACTGGATAACGGCACCCAAATCGCTACGACTCCTTCGGAACAAACCCTTCAAACCAATATCACTGCCAGCGCTGGTTACCACCTCGTGCAATTCATCGCTTCAACGGCCACTGATCAGGATACCGCCACCTTTTCTTACCTTACGCCAGCAACATTAACCCCACAGGATCCGCCTTCCGGAACGGACCCGGGCATCAATTATATCGATGGCCAAACGGTTCGACTAGCCCTTTATGCTCCAGGAAAACAAAATGTATTTGTGACGGGAGATTTTAATAACTGGCAACCGAGCACTAATTACCAGATGCGCAAAAGCCTGAACGGCAATCTTTGGTGGATCGAAATCAGTGGATTGACTGCGGGTTTGACTTATCGATTCCAGTACCTGGTGGATGGTACTTTGAAAATCGCAGACCCGCTGAGTACTTTAGTACTTGATCCCTGGAATGATTCCTATATTCCAGCCCTTACTTTTCCCAATATTCCGGCTTATCCAACCGGGAAGACCACCGGAATTGTTTCTTTATTACAAACGGCTCCAACCTCATTCAACTGGACAGCCACCAATTATCAACGGCCCGACAAGAAAAAGATCGTCGTATATGAATTAATTATGCGGGATTTTCTTGCCCGGCATGATTACCAAACATTGCTCGATACCCTGGATTATTTGCAAACACTGGGTGTCAATGCGATTGAACTGATGCCTGTGAATGAATTTGATGGCAACAATAGCTGGGGCTACAATCCAGCATTCCATAAAGCATTAGATAAATATTACGGCACGCCTGAATCCTTTAAACTATTGGTTGATGAGTGCCACCAGCGTGGCATGGCTATTATTCTGGACGTTGTTTTCAACCAGGCTTCCGGCTCCAGTCCCCTGGCGCAATTGTATTGGGATGCCGCCAACAATAGGCCTGCCGCCAACAATCCCTGGCTGAATGCTATTGCTACTCATCCATACAATGTATTCAACGATTTTAACCACGAAAGCTCGGCAACGAAATCTTATGTGAAAAACTGTCTGAAGTATTGGATGGAAGAATTCAAAATTGACGGATTCCGGTTTGACCTGTCCAAAGGTTTTACCCAGGTCAATTCAGGCACAAATGTGAATAACTGGGGCAGTTATGATGCTTCCAGAATTGCCATCTGGAAAAATTATGCCGATTTCATGTGGTCAATTGACCCTAATCTTTATGTCATTTTGGAGCATTTTGCCGCTAATACAGAAGAAAAAGAATTGGCTGATTACGGCATGATGTTGTGGGGCAATATGTACGGTGCTTATAAGGATGTTGCCCTTGGATTTGCCAGTGGCATAAGCGCCAGCCTTACCAATATCAGTTACAAACAACGGCTTTGGAATAATCCACACTTAGTGGGCTATATGGAAAGTCACGACGAAGAACGAATTGGTTATGAGTGCAAAACTTATGGCAATACCGCAAGTGGCTACAATGTAAAAAGTTTACCCATTGCCATGCAGCGTATCGGTATGCTTCAAAATTTGTTCTACACCGTTCCAGGTCCAAAAATGTTGTGGGAATTTGGCGAATTAGGATACGATTTCCCAATCAATTGGTGTGAAAACGGGACCATCAACCCTGATTGCCGTACATCGCCCAAACCCATTCGCTGGGATTACAGGAATGACCCCTATCGCGCCCGCTTACACGATATCACCCGGTCGCTGCTGCACCTGCGCAACACTTTGGATGCCTTCGAAACAACCCAGTTCCAATTGAATATCGGTGCCGGGCAAACCCGCAGTATTTTCCTGAACGGCGCGCAAAGTGATGTAATTGTAGTCGCCAATGTAGGTGTCACGTCGGCAACAGCAACCGCGACATTCCCGAATACGGGAACCTGGTACGAATATTATTCCGGGGAAACATTAAACGTTACTACCACCGGCGCAACCTCTATTCCATTGGGGGCTGGTCAGTACCGATTGTATACCAGCACATTTGTAGCATTGCCTGATGGCGTGGTAACAGCAGTTAAGGAAGAACCAACCGATAATATAGAAGGCGTTGCAGTAACCCCAAATCCAGGTTCCGGATATTTTATGCTTTGGTTTTCGCTTAAAAAAGGAACAGGGGTCAGTTATTCAGTATTTGACCAACTGGGCTGCTTGGTTCAGGCACAAGTGGAAGGCTATTTGCCTGAAGGAGATCAACAAGTGTTAATTAATGGAACTAACTGGAAATCCGGGGTTTATTACCTGCAAATCCGGACGGAGGATGGAGCAGTAGTGACGCGGAAGGTGGTGAAGATTTGAGGATGCGGCACTAGTTATTGGGTTACGATTGGTTTAAAATAGAAATCGTTTTGCCCCAATCGTAACCTCACTTCCGTTCCAGCCCACCCAAAAAAGGCACAAAACGAAAGGTATCCAACCGATCTGTTTTGAATTTATTGCCTTCTACACGGGTAATACGCAACATTTCCTGTTCATCCATACCGACCGGAATGATCATAATACCGCCGGGAGTCAGTTGTTTGAGCAAGGCTTCCGGTACGTCGGTAGCCCCTGCGGTAACGATAATTTTATTAAAAGGGGCCGATTCAGGGATCCCTAAGGTGCCATCCCTGAAAAAACAGCGGATGGAATTGAATTTTAACTCTTGCAACAAGGCTTTTGATTTCTGGTGTAAGGTTTCCTGGCGCTCCACCGTAAATACCTGCGCGCCCAATACGGCAAGAATCGCTGCCTGATAACCCGAACCGGTTCCTATTTCCAACACCCTGTCACCTTTTTGGATTTGTAGCAACGCAGATTGGTACGCTACAGTAAAAGGTTGGGAAATGGTCTGTTGATTCCCGATTGGAAAGGGCTTGTCGTCATACGCATGCTCTTCAAACGCTTTGTCTAAAAAGAAGTGGCGCGGTACTGCGCCAATGGCTGCCAGTACCGCTTCGTCTGTAATTCCCCGCTGCCGCAACGATTCCACCAATCGCTTCCGCATGCCCTTATGTCGGTATGTGTCCTGCATGAATACCGCAAAGGTAAAAATGAGTGCTGAGTGATGAACTAATCAACGGTTTACTTATTATGATCAGCCAAAAACTTGGCCAGCCCGATGTCTGTCAATGGATGATTGAGCAGGCCGAGAATAGCAGATAATGGGCAGGTAACTACATCAGCACCAGCCTTGGCAGCCTGTACAATATGGAGTGGGCTGCGGATACTTGCTGCAAGAATCGCAGTTTCGTAACCAGCAATCTGGTAAATTTCATAAATTTCTTTAATCAACCCAATTCCATCCCAGCTGATATCATCAACCCGGCCTACGAAGGGAGAGAGGTAGGTTGCGCCTGCTTTGGCAGCCAGAATGGCTTGTCCGGCAGAGAAAACCAGGGTGCAATTTGTTTTGATACCTTCGCGGGTAAAGTGGGAAATAGCCTTAATACCATCTCTGGTCATTGGGACTTTCACTACGATATTTTCGTGCAACCCAGCCAGCATTTCGCCTTCTTTCACCATGCCATCAAAATCAGTGGAGATTACTTCAGCACTTACATCCTGGTCAGCACCTACGATGTCGCAGATGGCAACATAGTGATTCAGGATATTTTGATCACCTTTAATGCCCTCTTTCGCCATCAGCGAAGGATTGGTGGTGACGCCGTCGAGGATACCAAGGGCCGCAGCTTCCCGGATTTCATTCAAATTAGCAGTATCAACAAAAAATTGCATAACAAAGTAAAGTGTTTGGTGTAAAACGGAATGTGCTAACACGTCGCATCGACACATTAGCACATTCCGTCGCAATAAGGCGAAAAAAAAACGCCGAACACACCGCTCAACCACATACCCTTGCTGCATTTCTGCCCTGGGGGAGTTTTGCAGGAGCTGGTCGTCCGGCGCGGCGCAAAGATAGTACTTTGTTGATATTAATAACAAAATAATTGTTAGAAAAATAATTGTTTCTTTATTCCAACACCATTTTAAATGGCTTTGAACTCTAGGGGAAAAGCAAACTAAACCCTAACAGGGCTTCAAAAAATGCCGCCCATACTGCGTCACCAGGTGCCACGCATCCGCCCCAGCGGATAAATCTCCCGGCAACCTCCCGAAACAGGAATAAATATCCCCCAAACGGCCCTTTTGAACGGGAATAAACAAAGATTTACCCTTCCCAAATCTGTAACGTACTACCTTTGCACACCCCAAAGGTAAAAGCAACAGTTATTGTGAATCTAACCGCACTATCCATACGCCGGCCATCCCTGATCATCGTTCTCTTTGCGGTGCTCTCCTTTATGGGCGTGGCTTCTTATTACAATCTTCCGATTGAACTGGTTCCAAAGTTCAGTCCACCACTGGTGACGATCATTACTGCTTACCCCGGTGCCTCACCGAGTGAAGTAGAGAATGCGGTAGCCAAGCCCATCGAAGACGCGATTTCATCGCTCGAAGGTATCGATCAAATCCAGATTGCCTCCAACGAAAATGTGTGCTTTGTAGCGGTAGAGTTTGATCAGAAAGCCGATTTGGATAAATCAGTCCAGGAAATTCAACGAAAAATCAACCAAATTCAATCGGGCTTTCCGAAAGAAGTTCGCACACCTGTCATTAATAAGTTTGCCCTTGACGAACTGCCGGTGCTGCGGCTTGCAGTCAGTAGCAACCTGACAGGTACCGCCTTTTATGATCTGATCAAAAATCGCTTAATTTCTGATTTAGCCCAGGTAAAAGGGGTGGCTCAGGTAGGTATTCTTGGCGGCGAACAACGTGAAATAAAAGTAAATATCAATTCGTACCGGCTCGAACAATATGGCCTTTCGCTGTTGCAGGTATCACAGGCTATTCAAACGGCCAACCTCGACTTCCCAACGGGCAAAGTGAGTGGTGAAGAAAACCAGATACGCATTCGCCTGGCTGGCAAATTTTCCTCTTTAGACGAAATAAGAGGATTAGTAATCGGGAAAAGTAAATTTGGGGGAACCATTTTCCTTCGGGATATTGCCGAAATCCAGGACGGCACCCGCGATGCGGAAGTACTTTGCCGCGCCGACGGGCAACCTGCTGTGGGTTTGAGTATCCGCAAACAGGGCGACGCAAATGCCGTGGAAATGTCGGAACTCCTGCTAAAAAAACTCGCACAACTCGAAAAACTTTACGCCAAAGAAGGACTTCATTTCCAGGTAGTCGCCAACAGCAGCATTTTTACCAAAATGGCCACCGATGCGGTTATTGAGGACCTGATTATCGCCGTCATCCTGGTAAGTTTGGTCATGTTGCTGTTTTTGCACAGTATCCGCAATGCGATGATCGTACTGATCAGTATTCCCACCTCGATCGTCAGTACATTCGTGATGATGAAACTCTGCGGCTATTCGCTCAACATGCTAAGTTTACTGGGACTTTCCCTGTCGATTGGTATTTTGGTCGACGATGCTATTGTGGTAATTGAAAATATATACCGCCACCTTGAAATGGGCAAAAACCGCGTGCAGGCCAGTTACGACGGCCGCAATGAGATCGGATTTACCGCCCTGAGTATTACACTAGTGGACGTGGTGGTGTTTCTGCCCATCATTTTTACCATAGGTTTAGTGCCCAATCTCCTCCGGCAGTTTTGTATGACCGTACTTACCTCCACGCTCATGTCGCTCTTTGTATCGTTTACGCTTGTACCCTGGTTAACCTCCCGGTTGGGCAAACTGCACCGGTTTGAAGGAAAAAACCTGGGCGGAAGAATTGTCCTCGGCTTTGAACGGATGCTCGACAATATTTCCGATGGATTTGTTGCAGCATTAGGCTGGGCATTAAAAAGTGGTTTCCACAAAGCGGTGACCATATTCATCGCTATTGCCCTGATGGGGGGCTCCGTTTTACTGGTGACCAGCGGACTCATCGGAAATGCTTTTTTTGACCAGGGTGAACGCGGTGAATTTCTCGTCGATCTGGAACTCCCGAAAGACGCTTCGCTCCAGCAAAGTGACGCTATTACCCGAAAAGTGGAGGCCTGGCTCAAAGAACAACCAGACGTACTGCATACTTACACCACGGTAGGTACCAACAATAAATCGTTCGGATTGAACGCCCCTTCACTCTCCGAAATACATGTGTTCCTCACTCCCTATGGCGAAAAAAGAAAAGTGCTGACGCCTGTTTTTGCACGCCAAACCAAAGTTAAACTGGATGAATTGATTGCTGGTGCCAAAATAAAAACTTCACCCATCGATATCATGGGGCTGTCTTTCCTGCCCATCGAAGTGATGCTCAATGGTCCCAACCTGGATTCCCTGCTCGCTGTTTCCGATAAGGTACGCTCGACCATGGCCGCTATTCCTGGCTGCGTGGAAGTCACCCCTTCTGTAGAAGGTGGTAATCCTGAAATAAGGGTGGATGTCAACCGCCAACGGATGGCCGATAACGGATTGGCCATGGCGCAGGTAGGGCTAACCTTACAAACTGCCTTCAGCGGCAATACAGATGCCCGGTTCCGCGACGGTGAATATGAATATCCGATCCGGATTGGGCTCGATGCATTCGACCGCCGAAACATAGATAATATCCGCAATCTTTCTCTGGTGAATCCTTTGGGTAGTCCGGTGATGATTCGGCAATTTGCGGAAGTACGCGAAGGAACTGCGCCTTCCCGGCTCGAAAGGCGTGACCGGCTGCCGTCGATCATTTTCACAGCACAGGTCATCGGCCGCCCCAATGGTTCTGTGAGCCGCGATATCAAAGCAAAATTGGATTCAATGATACTGCCAACAGGGTCTTATATCAAATACGGCGGTGATCTGAAGCGCCAGCAACAAGGGATTGGAACCATGAGTTTTGCGCTCTGGACGTCGCTGCTGCTGGTTTATCTTATCATGGTGGCCCTGTATGACAACTGGGTATACCCCCTCGTGGTACTGATCACTATTCCACTCAGTATTATCGGGGCTTTTCTTGCATTGGCACTCTCCAGCGAAAATCTTACTGTATTTACCGGACTTGGCCTGCTGATGCTGGTGGGATTAGTGGGGAAAAACGCCATTTTGGTAGTCGATTTTGCAAACCAACGAAGATTGGAGGGCCTTCCCCTGACTGATGCCTTAATGGAAGCCACCAAAATGCGCTTCCGGCCGATCCTGATGACCAATATTGCTATGGTAATTGGCCTTTTACCCATCGCTATGACGGGCGGGGCGGGTTCCGCCTGGAAAAACGGACTCGCATGGGCCATTATCGGCGGCCTGAACTCAGCTATGTTCCTGTCCTTGATTATTGTCCCCGTTGTTTATGGCCTGTTGGATCAATTACTGGAACGCTTTGGCTTGAATAAAAGAGAAAAGATAGATTTGATTGAATAGGAAATTAGTCCCAGGTCAGTTTGTCCCAGGTCCGTAGAGTGCACCGCGAGCATTCCGATTTTTACAAGTGGCCCCCCTGTTTAGGGTACACTCTACAAACTTACAACTTACCGACCGGGGACTAATAATTAACCAACCATTGTGAAACCCTTCGCGGCTTTACAGTCTAAATAGAACAATTGGATTTTAAATGGGTCGTTACTGTTACTATTAAACCCTTCAACGTAATATTGCCATGAATTTCAGGTTGCTCATTTCAGGTATTTTTATCCTTTTTTCGGGCATAATCAATGCGCAAAATCCAAAGCGCGCCTTGCCTGTGGATACGCTTTCTACCCAGGGTGGCTGGGTAGGTCGCGAAATCATCGATGGCGATACCTTTTATACGTCTACCCTTCGCACCGTAAAAATCGTTGCTGTAAGGGAATACAAAGACCGCACAGAACGCGATAAACTGGCGCGATACCGCCGGTATGCAGCACACGTTTATCCTTATGCCGTGCAGGCCATCGACTTATACGATGAAATTGAAACAAGCAAAGACGAGATGTCTAAAAGACAGCACCGGAAATATGTCAGGCATCAAAAAAAGGAGATCAAGGAAGATTTTGAGGACAAACTCAAGCAATTATATAAGACAGAGGGCTTTATTTTGGTGAAAATGATTGAACGCCAAACCAACAAGCCTTTTTATGAAATCATCAAGGATACGCGCGGCACCATCGCCGCTACTTACTGGCAAAATTTAGGTAAAATATGGGGCTTCGACCTCAAAGAAGGATACATTAAAGGCTCCGATCCATTGCTCGATGAAGTACTGCTCGATTATGATTTCGGCGACGCCATTTGGCGGTATTAACAGGGGCAACCCTCGCGCTAACCTATCATTCTCCCAATCACAAGTAATCGATGTCCAACACCACCAAATATGTCGCCTTTTTGCGCGGTATCAATGTCGGTAAAATCCGTATCAAAATGGCCGACCTCAAATCGGCCTTTGAAATAATGGAGTTTGCCAATGTGACTACCTTTTTACAAACAGGTAACGTCACTTTTGAATCGGCCGAAAGTATTCCGGCCATCAAAACCACGCTGGAAAAAGGACTATCCCAGGCCTTTAATTATAATGCATACGTACTGATTTATCCCTTTTCGGTATTAAACAAGATCACTCAAAACTATCCAATGGAGCGGGTAGAAACCCACCATGCCTATATTGTTTTTGTAGAAACAGCGGCTATTTTTGAGGAGCTCAAAACGATTGCATTGGATATGGATCAGTCGAGAGACGGTATTGCAGCAGGCAACAACATTCTTTATTGGCGGGTGGAACGCGGCGCGAGTACCGATACCCTCTTCTCCAAAATATTAGCCAAAGCCAAATACAAAAGCACCACTACTGTCCGCAATATCAATACCCTCGAATTAATGGTCTAAATGGCATCTCCAGATCCCATCGCGGAAGACAGAGGACCCGCCCCCCTGCCCAGGCTTCCCCGGGGCCCGGTTTTCAAGACCGGTCGCCACTCCAATCCAGCTGCTTTATCTTCCATTTAACGATAGCGGAGGACAAGGGGATCGAACCCTCACCCGGTTTCCCGGGAACACGTTAGCAGTGTGCCGCAGCAACCCCATATCTGCCTACCCTCCTAGAGGTCTGTTAGTCCCAAGTACATAGCGTAGGCTATAAGCATGACGATCCTGGTGACAGATCGACCTGCTCGTGGTCTATGCTACGACTGGTAACTGGTACGTGATAACTGGTATCCTTACACCTAATCAACTGAAAAATAAAAAGGAAATAAAACCGCTATTAAAGGAATAACAGGAAACAATAACTGCCCGAACGGTGCAGGCTGCTGACACAACTTCGACCTCCGGCGCGACTTAGTCGGGACCGCAAAAGACGCGTATGTTGATTTAGGTGTGTCATGCTGTTATTATTGGGAACAAGTGAATTTGTTCGGTGATAAAGGCTAGACTGAAGGAAACCATGGAAAGTTCCCGGCATCAAAAAAACAGTAAATTATTTTCAAAAAACCTTTCATTCCCCTCTTTTCATCCACTTTTTTACACCCTTCCTCGAAACACCGTAACATATAATGGATTGTTAACGTCATATTGCAACGAAATTTCATCACCAGCAAAATCTCCGCAACAAAAATGCAACTCACCATCCGCAACCTTTCCAAAACTTATCCCAATGGCGTAAAAGCATTGCAGGATATTTCGCTTGATATCCCAACTGGTATGTATGGCCTGCTCGGCCCCAACGGTGCGGGCAAAAGTACGCTCATGCGCACCCTTGCCACTTTACAGGATGCCGACAGCGGCACAGTAACACTGGGCGATATGGATGTATTAAAAGACAAAGAATCCATACGGCGCACACTCGGCTATCTGCCGCAGGAATTTGGCGTGTACCCACGTATCAGTGCGGTGGAACTGCTCGACCACTTAGCCATATTAAAAGGCATCCCCTCCCGCGACCGCAAGGAAGTGGTCAATTCTCTGTTACAAAGGGTGAACCTCTGGGATCACCGCAAAAAAGCGGTGTCTTCTTATTCCGGCGGTATGCGCCAGCGTTTTGGTATTGCGCAAGCATTACTTGGCGACCCCAAACTCATCATTGTCGATGAACCAACTGCGGGCCTCGATCCCGGCGAGCGCAACCGTTTTTACAATCTATTGTCCGAAATTGGCGAAAACGTCATCGTTATTCTCAGTACGCATATCGTAGAAGACGTAAAAGAACTTTGCTCCAATATGGCGATTATCAACAACGGACAAGTGTTGTATGCTGGAACACCTGATGCTGCATTGAAAGAATTACAGGGAAAAGTGTGGAAAAAATCAATCGCTAAAAGTGATCTGGACAGTTACCATGCCAATTTCGGAACACGCCTGATTTCCAGCAAATTAGTTTCCGGAAAACCTATTATCCATGTGATGAGCGATAATGACCCTGGTGACGGCTTTACCAGTACTGAAGCGGGACTGGAAGAAGTATTTTTCTCAAAAATAAACCTGCAGTAAATAAAGGTTACCCCATAGGTGGGTAATAACTGCATCATTTCTTCCATTGCATAAAACATAAGATTCATAATGTTTTCTACATTTTTCAAATTTGAACTCCGCAGTTGGCTCCGTTCACCGATGCCATGGGTATTTATGTTCGTGATCGGACTATTGTGTTTCGGCGCTACTATTTCCGATAATATTTCCATCGGCGGTAGTTTTGGCAATGTCAAAAAAAATGCGCCGTTTGTGGCCCAGAACTGGTACGGTGTATTTTCACTGTTGGCCCTCTTGCTGGCCACTTCTTTCCTCAATTCCGCGGCTATCCGCGATTTTGAGCGCAAAACCAGCCAAATTATCTTTTCAAAACCGATTAGTAAATCGGGATATTACTTCGGGCATTTTCTGGGAGCCTTATTAATCTGCATTATTCCTATGCTGGGTATATCCCTGGGAATGTGGACAGGTGCAGGACTTAACGGTATGTTCCATTGGCTCAATGACAATCGCTTTGGCCCTTTTGAAACACAAGGGCATTTGATGGGGATCTTGGTTTTTGCCATTCCGAACCTCATTTTTTCAGGGGGTATTCTTTACGCCGTAGCCATCAATACCCGCTCCACTTTATATTCGTTTGTTACTGCTGCGGCCTTATTAGTCGGCTATATTGTCGCGGGCAGTTTTATGCAGGACATGAAAAACGAACAAATGTCGGCCCTGCTCGATCCATTTGGGTTCAGAGCCTTCAGTATCCAGACGAAATATTGGACAGTGGAAGAAAAGAATACGATAGCAGTCGGCATGGGTGGCATGATATTGCTCAATCGATTATTATGGATGAGTATCGGTGTTATTGCATTGTTTATCGGTTACAAGCGATTTGATTTTTCTGAAAAAAAGACGGGCGGAAAAAAACAAAAAGAAGCAGCCACAGAACCAGATACATATGGCCTGCAAACACTGGGCGCGCTCCTTAAAGTCGCTCCCGGAAAAGGACCACGCACCGTCTTCCAACAGTTTTGGAGCCAACTCAAAACGGAGTGGTTGGGAGTAGTGCGCAGCGTACCATTTATACTGCTGGCATTGCTTGGATTGCTCAACTCGGTACCAAACCTGATTTTTGCCAATGAAGGTTATGGCACCCACGAACTTCCTGTCACGTATACCATGGTCAATATGATCCGCGGGTCATTCTACTTGTTTACGATGATTATCATGGTCTACTTCAGTGGTGCTATTGTCTGGAAGGAGCGCAACAGCCAGATGAATGAAATCACCGACGCTTTACCCACCAAAAACTGGACAGTTTGGGCAGGTAAATACTTCTCGGTATTAGGCATAATGGGTGTTTTGCAGGTTGTCGTGATGATTGCCGCTATACTGTCGCAGGCTGGTTTGGGTTACCATCGGTACGATATTTGGCTGTATGTACGGGAACTCCTGATCATGGACATGCTTGGATTTGCCGTTATTTTAGCGCTCTCTTTCCTGGTACACGCACTTTCGCCCAACATGTATCTCGGATTTTTTATCGTGATTGTATTGATCATGGCTAATAGTTTTGGGTGGGGGGCGCTCAAGATCGAAAGCAATATGGTGCAGTTTGGCGGAACTCCTGACTATACCTTATCCGATTTTTACGGGTACCAGCCATACCTCAAGGGATTGTCGTGGTTCAATGGATATTGGCTGTTATTTTCATCACTATTGGCCATTGTAACCATTCTGCTCTGGCCGCGTGGAAAAGCCAGTTCGTGGTCCGAACGCTTTCGCAATGCCCGCCTGGAATGGGCCAATTACCGCAAATTCGGCTTAGCCGCTTTGGCTGTCTGGTTGGGTTTCGGCGGCTGGACTTATTACAATACACAAGTCCTGAACCCATACTCGAACAGCGGCAAACAGGAACATTTCCAAGCCGATTACGAAGGAAGGTATAAAAAATATGAGGGCCGTATTCAGCCACGCGTATACGATGTAAAATACGATATCGACCTCTTTCCTGAAAGCCGGATCCTTCATATAAAAGGGCGGTTTTGGGCTCGCAATATTTATAACCAACCCATTGATACGCTTTGGGTGAATGTGCCTAGAAAAGGAAATTTTGATCTGACAAACGACCACCTTTCCCTCCTGCTGAATGATTCTAACCTGTATTTTCGGATGTATCATTTCCAACCGGCATTAGCACCTGGAGATTCTGTGGCACTTGATTTTGCTTTAAATTACGATCCGCAAGGTTTTGAAAATGAGGTGGGCTGGAACCGTATTGTCCAAAATGGTACATTTTTCGACAATACAGATATTATTCCTGTTTTCGGCTATTTGGCTCAAAATGAATTGTCCGATAAAAACCGCCGGAAAGCGTACAATTTGCCTGAAAAATCACGCAGACCTGCACTTAACCGCCAGGACACCTTGCACAGAAGGGAGGCTTATATCGGCATCAACAGCGACTGGGTAAATGTGGAAACCATTTTCCGGACCGCACCCGATCAGATCGCTATCGGCCCGGGGTCATTAATGCGGGAATGGACGGAAAACGGGCGGCATTGCTTCCAGTACAAGCTCGATCATGCTTCTTTCAATTTTTATTCCTTCCTCAGTGCCCGGTACGAAGTGGCCAGGCGCGACTGGAATGGTGTTAAACTGGAAGTGTACTACCACAAAGACCACGATTTTAATGTCGAACGGATGTTAGGGGCCATGCAAAAGTCGCTGGAGTATTACACCAAAAATTTTGGGCCCTACTACCACAAGCAATGCCGGATTATTGAATTTCCCCGATTCTCCGATTTCGCGCAGTCTTTCCCCGGTACCATGCCATATTCTGAAGGAGTCGGGTTTATCCAGGATTTTAAGGACCCCGACAAAGATATCGACCAGATGTTCTATGTCGCAGCCCACGAAATCGGCCACCAGTATTGGGGCCACCAGGAATGTGGTGCCGAAATGCAGGGAGGGGAAATGCTGGTGGAAACCTTCGCCCAATGGAGTGCGCTCATGGTGATGGAACACGAATACGGGCGCGATCAGATGCGAAAATTTTTGCGGTACGAAATGGATAAATACCTGCGCGGCCGCGGCCGGGAATCGGAAAAAGAGTTGCCGCTCGACAAATGCGAAGGCCAGGGATATATCCATTACAGCAAAGGCAGTGTGCAGATGTATCACCTGAAAGAATTGATTGGCGAAGAGAATGTCAACACGGCACTCCGGCATTTCCTCGAAAAATTCCGATACGCCAATCCGCCATACCCCGTGAGCCTCGATGCGCTGGATGAGTTTTATAAACAAACCCCTGATTCGCTAAAATATGTAGTAAAAGACTTATTCGAAGACATCACCCTGTTCGAAAACCGCTGTCGGGAGGCATCGGCCAAAGACCTTGGCAATGGCAAATGGGAAGTTACTACCAAAGTGGAATGTACCAAGCTCAAAGCCGACGAAATTGGTAAAGAAACAGAAGTTGCCCTCAATGATTATATCGAAATCGGCGCTTTTGCGGAACCGGAAAAAGGTAAAACATATGGTAAAACGCTGTATCGGCAACGGGTGAAAATAACCCAAAAAGAACAGACCTTTACCTTCGTTACCGATGCCAAACCAGGCAAAGCCGGTATCGACCCGTTCTCTCTCATGGTCGACCGGAACCCGGAGGATAATATGAAAGGGATTGAATAGGCTCAAGTTAGTCCCAGGTCTGTTAGTCCCAGGTCCGTAGCGTATACCGTAACAAGGGAGTCTACTTGTAAATATTGGAATGCTTGTGGTACACTCCACAGACCTGGAACTAAACAGACCTGGAACTAAAAAACAACTTATGGACTTCGAATTATACGCCCAAACACTACAAAAAACCATGGCTGATGCTATCGCTGCGGCTGATAAACTATCGGCAGCGGCCGGGAAAGATCGGGCAGCTGCAATCAATGATTCCAATCGGGCAGACCAGCTGCCGCGCGACTGGGAGTGGGCTTCTTATCAAAAAGCGGTAGCTTTTGTGAACAAAAACAGAAAAAAAAATAACCGGAGAACTGCGAAATGAATTGCTGGAAGTTGCTGCTTTGAAACTACTTAACAGCGGAAAGAACGCGAATGGTATCGCTGGTTTATTGGACATTCCACTTGAAATAGTGGAACAATTAAAAAAATAATGGCCAATAAAAACAAGCCACCAGCCGAAACGCAGCAAATCATGTCCCAAATGCTGGCTGACAATGCAAAAGCAGCGCAAGCGGTGATTGATGGCGCGCAAAAAGAACGCGATCGTGCCGCAGCCGACCGATTGTCCGCTAAAGAACGGCTCAAAGCCCTCAAAAATGACAAACACAACTTATTGGAAGCCTATTATCAGAAAGCCCTTAAAAAGTTGAAAAAAGAAATCCGCGATAAAGAGCAGGAAAAGCTGGCTTCTGAACTGCTCGAATTCATCGGTAAACGGGCGGTCAGAGATAAAGCCAACGGCCACCAATTCCGGATTGATGACAATGCAATTGTCATTTTGAAGGAAAAACAGGGGTGATATAAAAAAATTTTAACAAGCTTCCAAAAAATGAAAATTGAAATACAATTTAACTTTTCACCCGAATATCTGTTTCATAGAATTGATTACCTTTGCGGAATCAGAAATACAGGCATCATACACATGAAGTTTTTTTTTTCCATATTCTTAATTCTCGTAATGACTGCGAACGTCGCTGTTTCCTTTGTGAAGCAGCTGCAAGACGTTGATTCGTATGAGTTGACAGAAATGGATGATGACGCCAATGAAAAAAGCAAAACTGAAAAAGAAAAAGAGTCTTTTACCTATACCAACCATCTAGTCATTCAAATGGATGGTTGTAGTACAAAAACACAGCAGCACGCGCTGGTTTTTACCAATGACAACCTGATTCACGGTCGCCACACTTCCTTGCCGGAACTTCCTCCCAAAGTTTAATTTCGGACTTTTACCCTGTATCTCGGGCGACTTCCGTTCATATAAGAATGGAATACCTGCTGGCTCCAATGCTATTTTTCACTTACAAATCCATTTCAGGAGACCTTAATTGGGGATACCACTGGTAGTCAAATGGTTCAGGTGCGCATTACAGGCCAACCTGCAGATGCGTTCAACGAACCGCCACTGGTCAATAAATATTTTTTCCACCCGTGGTGCGAAAAACAATTCAATTTAATATGAAAGTAAATTCAGCGTATTTCAAAACAGACATCCTTTCTGGTCTGGTGGTTTTTTTAGTGGCGCTTCCGTTGTGCCTGGGTATTGCGTTGGCCAGTGGTGCACCGCTTTTTTCGGGTATTATTTCGGGTGTTATTGGCGGGATTGTGGTTGGCATATTGAGTAATTCTCAATTGAGTGTGTCTGGACCGGCAGCCGGTCTTACGGCCATCATTTTAGCAGCAATAAGTACTTTAGGATCTTATGAAACATTCCTGATGGCAGTGGTGTTGGCGGGTGTATTCCAAATACTGCTGGGGATAGCGAAAGCAGGAACAGTATCCAACTATTTTCCTTCCAATGTGATCGAAGGAATGCTCACCGCCATCGGTGTCATCATTATTCTCAAACAACTACCGCATGCCGTAGGGTACGATGCAGATAATGAAGGCGACTTTTTCTTTATCGAAAATAAAACAGGACACAATA
>JBILHQ010000001.1:0-90906 GCA_044350415.1 Saprospiraceae bacterium
CCCACGCAGATGGTACCGCTCGTAGCACCATTCCAATTGACGGTGATCGAAGTGGTACCCTGGCCGGCAACGATTTGCGCTGGCGAAGAAACTGTCCAGCCATAAGTTGTGGCATTACTTACTGCTGGTATAGCGTAGGTGGCAGTAATATTGCCACATACCGTATCGGGGCCAGCAATAGCCAAAATGACTGGAGGCGTATTGACATTGACTGTCAGACAAGTTGTATCGCTGGGGCCACAGCCATTGTTGGCGGAAACGCAAATTTGGCCACCGGTATTGGCACCCCAGGTTACATTGGTCAATACCGAAGAGGCACCCGAATTGATGGTCACACCAGCTGGTGCAGTCCAGGTATAACTAGTAGCACCTACGACAGGTATGGTATTAAAATTAAGCGTTTGACCTGCACAGAGCGAATTAGCGCCATTCACTGCTAAAGGCGGATTGGGCGGATTGACTGCTGCCGAGATACTAACTTCCGCAGAATCACAGCAGGAAATGCCAATACTTGTACGGCACACTTTGAGTTGGTAATCCCCGGCAGCGTTGACATTAGCGTTGATTTGATTCGCAGGGCCGAGGATATTTCCTCCATTAGAGGCCGTCCATTGGTAGGTATACCCTCCAATACTGGAACCCGTCCCCTGAAGTTGTACAAAACCGCCACCACAGGGGACCACCGGGTTATTGGAGATGACCGCATTTACCGTCAGCACCGTGAGATTCAGTGTAATAGTACTATCGCAGCCTGCGGCATTGGTAATTTTTTCGGTATAGGAACCACCCATACAGGCACCCGGGAAATTGGGATTGACGGAACACGATCCTTCACAGATTTGCTCTGTAACAACCGCCGTTGTGGGCTGATGTACCAGCAGATGCAGTGTAGCCGAATACTGGCAGCTGTTTTGGGTTAAGGTAATGGTATAAGTACCCGTTTGGCAATAACTGGTTCCATGAAAAAGAAAGCACGCAGGAGAGCACACTTCTTCAAACTCTTCTTCGTCGGGCGGCGCAGAGTTAATGGTCACATTGACGCAATTCACACTTACTTTTCCACAAAAAGGAGCAGTTCCGGAATTAAGGATTGTGCGCAACTGATTGACCGTAAGTGTGCCATTGGGCGCAGGAATGGAAGGTTCCTGTACTGTAAGGTAAGACATACCACAAACAGTATAGGTCCCTGGTGAATAGCTAGACAAGTCAGCACCCGGGTCGTAATCCAAAATAACTCCGCCAGCACCAGCGATCACATAGGTATAACTATATTCAGAAGGCGGAGGAGCAGGCGATTGTGCGGTATAAGTTGGTGGCAAGTCAAGATTGAGCAACGAAGCGCCCTCACAGGCGGTCACATCAGGCTGTAACAAATTTCCTGCATTGGCTGCACAAGAAAAACAGTCAATCCCGGAGGGGTCACAAAAAATGATTTCATAATCATAGAAATTACCCACATCACTAGCCTGCCCATCGGTTACCGTTAAAGTCCATGTGCCATTTACCGGACCTGTATTGAAATTTTCCAGGCAACCAATCGCTGGATGATAACTGCCGGTGTAGTTGCCTCCAAGGCCCCAAGCCTGGTTATTACTCCAGGTATTAGCAAATCCCGGGTCGGGAGAGACCGGATCTGCACAAGGCAGGAAGGTTACATTCCACGCTGAACCATCGGTCATGCCAAATAACCCGATCGGCCCCACTAATGTAACCGTTTGTCCAGCAGGAGAGGTAAGGGTAATGGATAAATCGCCTAAATATTCATGGTCAAAATTGAGCACCACTCCACAAACACCTTGACCTCCCTGACCCAGGGTAGGGTTCGCGGCATTCATAACATTAATCAGGAATGATCCTACAAAATTGTCCTGCATAAATTGCGGACAGTTGGTACAATTACAGGGTGTCTGACCGTTTATTTTTGCCAGATAAGATCCTGATAAAAAAAAGAAAAAAAAGAAAACCAAGGCCCGACCCCGGGCAACGAAATAAAAATTAAGCATCCCAAAAAAATGAAAGGATTATAAACACCCGTGAAAATGGCTGGTTGGAGCAAAAAATATTCAGGAAGCGGGATTGAAAGCGGATTAGACCCGTGAAGGTAAGCCCATTGGCATTAATTATTGTAATTTTAACATTACAAACCTGATTAAAACCACGTATTAGCAATATCCGTTTTTAAACCAGTTCTTTATAGATAGCCTGCATTTACCAAACGCTGCTTAAGAAATGAATAACAAGTACTAAATTCTTTCATTTGGAACGGCAAATTTATTATTTTATCGTTACTTAGCGCCCTGAAAAGACTTGTATCTATGTTTTCATCTGCCACTTATACTGCACGCCGCAGCCGTCTTAAAAAAGACGTTAGTTCGGATATTATCCTTTTACCAGGAAATCCCCTGCTGCCTTTTAATTATACCGCCAATACTTTCCCTTTCCGGCAAGATGGCAATTTTCTGTATTTCGCCGGCCATGACCTTCCGGGATTATACCTGACAATCGACGCGAATAGTGGCGCAGAAATGCTGTGGGGACACGATCCCACCATTGATGACGTGATTTGGGAAGGTCCACTGCCCTCACTCAGTGAATTAGCCGCCAGTGTTGGCATTCAAAAGACTGGGGCGGCGAGTGAATTGGGCAGTTTCATTAGCAATGCTGTCCGAAATGGTCGAAAAATACATTTTATAGCTCCATATCATGGTGCATTACAAATAGAATTGTCCGAATGGCTTGGCAATAAGCCTTTGGTCTCTTCGGAGGCGCTTATCATGGCAATTGTGGCCCAGCGCAGCTATAAGTCGGCAGAAGAAATTGCCGAAATGGAAAAAGCGCATGCCATAACCCACCAAATTTACCGCTTTGCTATGGGTAATACCCGAGCGGGTAAATACGAATATGAAATCGTTGGCGGATTGGAAGGGGTGGCGAAAGCCAATAATGGCCAAATGGCCTACCATCCGATTTTTTCAGTGAACGGGCATGTGCTGCACAACCATTATCACGGTAATCAAATGAAGGACGGCCAATGGATCGTAGCTGACCTGGGTGCCGAAAATGTCCTACACTATGCCTCAGATCTCACACGGACCTGGCCGGTCAACGGAAAATTCACGCCAGTACAACGCGATATCTACCAGATTGTCCTGGCTGCATATCAACGCCCCGCTACTGCTCTTCGCCCCGGCATCACGTATCGGGAATGCCATCTGATGGCTTGGGAAACGATCGCAGACGGATTGAAAAATATGGGTATTCTCAAGGGCGACCCAGCTGAAATGACAGCTTTGGGGGTGCCCGGCCTCTTTATGCCGCACGGATTGGGCCACATGATCGGTTTGGATGTCCACGACATGGAAAATCTCAGTGAACAATATGTTGGGTACACTCCCGGACTCGAGCGCAGCACTTTATTGGGCCTGAAATCACTCCGCCTCGCGCGGGCACTGGAAACCGGTTTTGTACTCACGGTCGAACCCGGTATTTATTTTGTACCACCACTAATCGATCAATGGGAAGCTGCTGGAAAATTTACTGATTTCATCAATTACAGCCGACTCAAGGATTTTCGCGATGAAGGTGGATGCCGGATTGAAGATAATTACCTGATCACTGAAAATGGATCGCGAATGCTTGGACAACCAGTGGCCCGAACAATAGATGAAGTGGAAGCACTGGTGGGAGGATTGAGTTGATTTACCATTGATTCGATTTACGGTTTACTATTGACACAAGATGCCGGCAACACTTTCTGTTCGACGTGTAAATCGTAAATCGAATCAACTGTAAATCGAATTTATCGTAAATCGAATTTAAATCGCAAATCGAATACATATTTTATGAAATATTTTACAACGCTCTTGGCATTCCTTTGGTCAGGAATTTACCTTTCGGCTCAAACGCCCTCTATTATTCCTCAACCGGTAAATTTTACCTTCACCCGAGGACTTCCATTTCAACTCACCGCCGCCACTACGATTGGTGGAAATACCGCCGATGCGCAAAAAACGGCGCAATTGCTGGCTGGAAAAATCGCTGTCCCAACTGGATTTGTCTTCACAGTCCGCAACAAAGGCAAGATTCAACTGATTATTAAAAAAGTAGTTGACAAAACACTGGGCGACGAAGGTTATACGCTGGACGTGAACAGCACTGGTATCATCATTGAAGCCAATAAGGCAGCTGGTCTGTTCTACGGGACGCAAACACTGCTGCAACTTTTCCCTAAAGAAATGGAAAGCACGGAAAAAGTCGCTGGAAAATGGACTGTTCCTGCCTGTAAAATCACCGACTATCCCCGCTTCGGCTGGCGTGGCCTGATGCTCGACGTGAGCCGTCATTTTTTCTCCAAGGAAGATGTGAAGCGCTATATTGACCGCATGGCCATGTACAAATACAATGTGTTTCACTGGCACTTAGTGGATGACGAAGGCTGGCGCATCGAAATAAAATCCTTGCCTAATCTCACCACAGTAGGTGCCTGCCGGGTACCCCGATACGGAAAATGGGGCGTTCACGAAGCCCCAAAACCGGGCGAAGCGGCTACCGATTGCGGCTTTTATACTCAGGAGGACATCAAGGAGATCGTCGCTTACGCAGCAGAACGCCATGTGCAGGTGCTCCCTGAAATTGATGTGCCAGGCCATAGTATGGCAGCAGTCGCTTCGTACCCCGAACTTTGCTGCACAAAAGATCTCAATGTAAAAGTGAGTCCGGGAAATAAATTCGCTGAATGGTATGGCAACGGTGAGTTTAAAATGCTGGTAGACAATACCATAAACCCATCATCCGAATACGCTTACGATTTCCTGGACAAAGTATTTGGGGAGATTGCACCGCTGTTCCCGTTTCCGTATATCCACGTGGGGGGCGATGAGTGCTATCACGGCTATTGGGAAAATGACCCGGGCTGTAAGGCGCTGATGGCCAAAGAAGGCCTGAAAAATACCCATGAACTTCAGAGCTATTTCACCAAACGGGTGGAAAAAATCATCAAAACCAAAGGCAAAAAGATTATTGGTTGGGATGAAATTCTCGAAGGCGGATTGGCTCCCGAAGCAGCCGTCATGAGTTGGCGCGGTATTGAAGGCGGTATTGAAGCCGCAAAACTGGGCCATAATGTCGTGATGACACCGAATGACTTTGTGTACACTGACCTGCTTCAGGGCGATAAGCTGGTAGAACCCGATCAGACCTCCTACAAAACAGTGCGCCTGAACAAAACCTATGCATTTGAGCCAGTTCCGGATGATATCGACCCAAAATATATCCTCGGGGGAGAAGCTAACCTGTGGACGGAAAAAGTCCTCACCATTCGTCAGGCCGAATACATGACTTACCCACGCGCCTGGGCGACTGCTGATATCTACTGGAGCCCTAAAGGCTCGAAAAATTGGGACAAATTTATTCAACGGATGGACGACCACTTCGAACGCAACGAAGTTGCAGGTATCGGTTATGCCAGAAGCGCCTACGATGCCATCGTCACCGGAATGATGAAAGACGGCAAATTATTCGCTAATATCACTACGGAAATCAATGGTCTGGATATTTATTACACCCTCAATGAATCGCTTCCTGATAAATACACCGCCAAATACACTCAACCTGTCGAAATTCCGGAAGGCGTTGATGTGACCCTCAAGGTTATCACTTACCGCAATGGGAAACCAGTGGGAAGAATGATTCCTGTACCACGAGCAGAAATTATCAAAAGAGTAAAATGAGCAGATAGTCTGCCCGGCAAGCAGATAAGCAAAAAATAATACCGGGGTAACATTTTCTGAAGGGAAAGTGTTACCCCGGTTTTGTAAGTTACTTTCTGGGAATAAGGGGCGCATGGAGTGAGATTTATGCAGAAGAAAGTGCGCAATTTAACCAGTAATTGAAAGATTCCATATTCGATTAATTATTCCCATTGTACCTTTGTGCCGCTTTATGTCCAACGATACCTTTACCATCAAACTCCCGGTCTTTGAGGGGCCATTCGATTTGTTGCTGTTCTTTATCGAACGCGACGAGCTGGATATTTACAATATCCCGATAGCGACCATTACCGATGATTTTTTGGGGTACATACGGCATTTGGAGGCGATGAATATCGATCTGGCATCGGAATTTATTGTCGTGGCAGCTACCCTTATGCGGATCAAGGCGAAAATGCTGTTGCCCCGCAAACAATTAGACGACGATGGCAACGAATTGGACCCGCGGGCGGAGCTGGTCGATCGCCTCCTGGAATACAAGCGGTACAAAGACCTCATGGATGACCTGCGCCGCCTGGAAGAAGTACGCGCATTCATGAATCCGCGCGGATACGCCGAGGTGGAACTCAAGCAGATCTCCGAAAACATCCTCGCTGATGCCACATTAGAAAGTGTAACCCTTTACAGACTTCTGCGGGTATTTGAACGCCTCATGTCACGCATGGATGAGGATCAAAAGGCCAAACGCATTCACACGGTGTACAATTTCAATTACACCATTCAGGCACAACGCGAATATTTACATGGGATCATTAAGCCCGGCGAAAAAATGAATTTCGAAGAGGTTTTTTTGCAATTAGAAAATCGTATTCACGCCATTGTGACCTTTCTGGCATTGCTCGAACTCCTCAATGCGCAACAAATCGCCCTGATTCAGGGCGAAGGATATAATAATTTTTGGCTAACCAGTGGTGAAGGAGAGATATGAAGTATGAAGTATGAAGTAATACAAGATTCATACTCCCTATATTATACTTCATACCTTATACTTTATACCTTATACTGAAATAATGCAAGATATCATAGAAAAAGCCTGGAACGACCGGTCGTTGTTACAGCAGGAAGAAGTTAAAAAGACTATACGTGCAGTGATTGATTTACTGGATGCCGGTGAATTGCGCGTAGCGGAACCCGTTGGCGACGATTGGGTGACGCACGATTGGATCAAAAAAGCCGTCATCATGTACTTTCCCATCCAGGAAATGCAAACCATTGAAGTTGGCCCTTTTGAATTTTACGATAAAATTCCACTTAAAAAAGGGTTCGCAGAAAAAGGGGTACGCGTAGTACCACACGCTTTGGCCCGCCACGGCGCATTTATCGAAAGAGGCGCTATCCTTATGCCTTCTTACGTCAATATCGGTGCATGGGTGGGCAGCGGTACGATGGTGGATACCTGGGCCACAGTAGGCTCCTGTGCCCAGATCGGTCGCAATGTGCACCTTGCCGGTGGCGTAGGCATCGGTGGGGTACTGGAACCACCACAAGCAACGCCCACGATCATTGAGGATGATTGTTTTATAGGCTCGCGTTGTATCGTGGTCGAAGGCGTACGCATAGGACGCGAAGCTGTATTAGGGGCCAATGTGGTGCTCACCCAAACTACCCATATCATCGACGTAACCGGGCCTGACCCGGTGGAATACCGCGGTTATATCCCACCTCGTTCGGTAGTTATCCCAGGAACTTATACCCGCGAATTTCCCGCCGGACAATATCAGGTGCCTTGTGCACTAATCATCGGCACCCGAAAAGAAAGTACCGACAAAAAAGTATCGCTCAATGATGCATTGCGCGATTTTAATGTATCCGCTTAATTTTAAAAACTATGTCTACCACCACCTTATCCGCGCCACTGCCCAAACTTTACGAAAACGCAGGGGACTTTATGCCCATCAACGGCACTGATTACCTTGAAATCTATGTGAGCAACGCTAAACAAGCGGCTCATTATTATAAAACAGCATTCGGATTTCAGTCGCTGGCATTTGCCGGACTGGAAACGGGTCTCCGCGACCGCGAATCGTATGTTGTTGTGCAGGATAAAATACGGTTAGTGCTTACCTCTCCATTGAGAAGCGGCACAGATATAGGTCGCCATCTCGACCAGCACGGCGACGGGGTAAAAGTCATCGCATTGTGGGTAGATGACGCCACTTATGCTTACAATGCAGCCATAGAGCGTGGCGCAAAATCGTATTTTGAACCCGTTGTGGAAGAAGATAGTAATGGCAAAATCACCCGCGCAGGCATCTATACCTACGGAGAAACCGTTCATGTTTTTGTCGAACGCCAAGATTACAACGGCGTTTTTATGCCTGGCTTCAAAAAATGGGAAACGCACTACAACCCATCCCCGGTCGGTTTGAAATTTGTGGACCACATGGTGGGTAATGTCGAACTCGGTAAAATGAATTACTGGGTGGAATTTTACGAAAAAGTAATGGGCTTTACCCAAATTCTTTCCTTCGACGACAAAGACATCTCCACCCAATACTCGGCGCTCATGAGTAAAGTAATGAGCAATGGCAATGGCCGCATCAAATTCCCTATCAATGAACCGGCGAAAGGGCTCAAAAAATCACAAATTGATGAGTACCTGGATTTTTATGAAGGCCCGGGCGTACAACACATCGCTGTGGCTACCGACAATATTATTCAAACAGTAACTGAACTCCGTGACCGCGGTGTTGAATTCCTGAAAGTTCCCACCAGTTATTACGACGACCTGCTCGACCGCGTGGGTAAAATTGACGAGGATATCGCTCCACTCCGCGAACTGGGTATCCTGGTCGATCGGGACGACGAAGGTTATTTGCTGCAAATATTCACCAGAACTGTTCAGGCCCGCCCGACCATGTTTTTTGAAATTATTCAGCGCAAAGGCGCTCAGTCTTTCGGCAAAGGGAATTTCAAAGCCCTGTTTGAAGCACTGGAAGGGGAGCAGGATCTGCGGGGGAATCTTTAGTTCTTGAGTTATCAGTTTGTCAATTATCAGTTTGTCAGTCGTAGCGCGAACAGCAAGTAAGGCCGATATTACGGAACGCCCTGCTTGTGGTCGACACTACGACTGATAACCGACTAGTTAAAGTAATGCAAAACCCTCCCCTAACAAGTGCCTTTTTTCTACTTCCTGCGTTTCATAAAAAGAAAAGATTCACTAAACATTTTCCAAAACTCATGTTCAAAAAAGTAATTGTATTAACACTTGTCCTTGCCTCCACACAGCTTGCTCAGGCGCAACTGGGCGGTGTTTTAAACAAAGCCAAAGAAACTGTTGCCAAAGTTAAAGACGGCGATCTTTCCCAGGACGAAATCGGCAATGGCCTGAAAGAAGCCCTCAATCAGGGCGTTGGTGAGGCATCTGATTTCCTCTCGGTTAAAGATGGCTATTTCAAAAGTACCTACAAAATCCTGTTGCCCGAAGAAGCACAGAAAGTGACCAAAAAACTCAAAAATGTGCCTGGTTTTGGCAATGTAGAAGCCGATCTGACCGAGCGCATGAACCGCGCTGCTGAAGATGCTGCCGTGAAAGCCAAACCGATTTTTATCGCTGCGATCAAACAAATGACGTTCAAAGACGCGATGAATATCCTTTCCGGCAATCCTGACGCTGCTACCCGGTATTTAGAAAAAACAACTTATCAGGCCCTGTACAACGACTTCAAACCAATCATTCAGGCCTCCCTCGATAAGGTAAATGCCCGCACTTACTGGCGCGACGCCGTCTCTGCTTACAACAAAATTCCGATGGTCACCAAAACTAATCCGGAACTCGACGACCACGTGACCAAAATGGCACTGGTAGGTATGTTCAGTTTAGTGGAGAAAAAAGAACAAGGTATCCGGTCCAATGTGAGCCTGAGAAATACCGATTTGCTGAAAAAAGTATTTGCGAAACAGGATAAGAAATAGGCGACTTGTTTTCTAGTAATTTAACGCTACTTACGGAAAATATAGATTAGTCAATGAGCGTATGTTGAGGCGGCAACCTGAAGTTGCCGCCTCAACAATAGACCAGACTACATCCAAAAACCCGCCGATACCCCAATGTGTTACTTGATAATCAGCCCTTTAACAACCGGGACCGTGCCGCCTATGTTGGTGCACTGATAAAAAAATTATAAAAACAATTGCTCCTTTTTACTCTTTTCAACTTGACTGGCCAGACTGTACTTCGAAAAAAATCTACAGCCGGAACAAATACCATCTATACTGCTGACTTACCTGCCAGATTCTGCTCTTGGGAATTGCGGCGTGGATTCACATTTTGAGTAGTGGAAAAATGGTAAAACAAAACGGCGTTTTATGGTCTTTGGAGCCCTCAAGCATTCGCAAGGCCTCTAACTATACTCCTGTTGAGTATCAAATCTGACAATATTAAGGGCTCAATATTTTACCAATAAGCCCGGCAGCCACACGCTATTAGTTGCCTCAAACGAGCAGGTATGGGTTCTACAAGACTAATAACTCATCGTTTATAACTCATAGCTCACTTCCATTTCGTCCGGCCACTCCAACGTCTCCGCTTCTTCTACGCTGACTTTTCGCACCTGTGCTTTCAGTTGCAGCAATTTCTGTTGGGTATCGCGCTGCCGGATAGCGATCGCAATATGCGCCCGGTCGTCAAATTGTTCTTCCCGGATCGTAATCCCCAACTTATGGATTGCCTGCACTACGTCGGGCATGATGGCATAATCGGCGTGAATCAGGAGATCATCGTGCAGCATCACTTCCCGGATAGTGGCTGCGCGCAGGGCTTCTGCGGCAGTCTCCCGATAGGCATTGATGAGGCCTGACGCCCCGAGGAGGGTGCCGCCGAAATAGCGCACCACGATTACAACAGTATTGGTAAGGTTGGCAGCATCAATTTGAGCGAGAATAGGGCGGCCCGCTGTACCCGAAGGCTCACCATCGTCGTTGGCCCGGAATTGGGTTCCCTCGCGGCCAAGTCGCCAGGCGAAGCAGTGGTGATTAGCCTTGAAATGTTCTTTTCGCAGCCGTTCGAGGTATTCGTGAATATCCTGTTCACTCGTTACAGGGTACGCCAATCCGATAAATTTACTCCCCCGATCCTTAAATTCGCCAATGGCCGGACCGTCCAGGGTCAGATAAGTATCATTCATGGTTGTTGCGGCTCCAGGTAAATTTCCTCTTCATACAAAGGCGTCTCGGTAATTGCTTCAATTTCCACACTCACATTTATATCGTCCATCAGGTTATTATTTTTCAACGCAAAAGCAAAAGCACCGGATAAAGGTGTAAACCGCCGCTGCGCATCGACACTGACAGATCCCTGCCAGATATAAGCATCATATTTTTCTTCGCCATTGAGGAATTTTTGCAAGTTGGCAGGATCGGCTATCGCATATTCTATGTCTTCGCCGGCGGCAGAAATAGTCATATTGACGGCCATACCCACTGCGAATGCTGCAAGTGCCGTTTCCGGTTGAAAGGCCATCAATTTGGTTGCGCCCTGATTAACCAACCGTTGAAATTGCTCGGAATCGTGGCGACGGGCATCCTGAATCGATTGACTTACTCCAATGCGATAGGCCCATCGGGTGGTATTGGGCGGCAATTCGAACCGGTAAGAGGTGCGGTTTTTGCGAAGCCCCATGCCACTGCCGGGTACGGTCACTTGCCCGGCGATGGAAACCGCTTCCATTTTGGAGCCGGAGGGGACAGGCCGGCGGCGTTCTGTCCATTTGGCCTGGGTTTTGACATCCCACCACACCCGCGTGTCCATGCGGGTGGTGGTATTGCCGGCGGGTGTACGTGCCAGCGTGAACCGGCAGATTTTTTTGGCCATGCCTTGTTCAGTAATACGCAGGAGGTACACGCCGGTTTGGGGAATCAGAACAGTCTTAGCAATTGCCGTATCTAAATCGTAAGATCGAAACAGGTTATTATCAGGCACACCGATGATCTCTACCGTCTTGAGTTTACGGCCGGCAATCAGCGTAATTTTCAAATCTAACAGATCGCCCGCCGCAAAAGCGTAATAATAATCATGGGTGCCGTCAACTTTAAAAGTTTGATCGGCTACCGGAATGGGCTGTTGTGCGGGTAAAACAGCCGGAAAAAGGAGCATCAACAATAAAAAAAGACGGATATCCATATTTCAATCGGGTATGTGCAAATAATACAGCAAATTTGCGGCGCAAAAATACGGCTTCAGGCCGTGGAATTCTACATGGAAATCACCCTCACGAATGCCGGTAAGCGATTCCGGTTTGATTGGATCTTTCGCGGCCTCAATCATATGCTCCTTCCGGGAGGCCGTACCGCTTTGTTGGGCCCCAACGGTTCCGGGAAATCGACCCTGATGAAAGTATTGTCGGGACACCTGACACTTTCGAAAGGCGCCATCAGTTTCAAGCATGAAGATAAGATCCTGGCCCCCGAGGATGTTTACCAGCATATTGGATATGCAGCGCCCTATATTGAACTCATTGAAGAGTTTACTTTAGCCGAGGCTATACAATTTCACCACCGGCTAAAACCGCTGCAAGCAGGCCTGACTACTGCGTCAATGATGGATTTGCTGGAACTGTCTAAAAACCGCGATAAAGAAATTCGCTTTTTTTCTTCGGGTATGAAACAAAGGGTAAAACTTGCCCTGGCCATCTGTTCCGATTGCCCGGTGGTACTGCTCGATGAACCTTCCACCAATCTCGACGTCAATGCCATTGCGTGGTCGCACCGCTTATTGGATCAATACAGCAATAATCGATTAATCGTTATTGCTACTAACGACCCCGCCGATCTGGAATTGTGTGATAAGCAAGTGGATATTATGGGATGGAAAAAATAACGGTGCCTATCGCCGCCCACAAACTATCGCCTTCCGGGATTGGTGCCTCGAACATAACTTTCTCGTCCGAATCAGGATGAAAAAATCCTAGTCGCCAGGAATGGAGATGAATGGACCGGTCCTGATTTTTGCGCCTTGCACCGTATTTAACATCGCCCTTGATCGGGCAACCAACTGCGGCAAGTTGTGCCCTGATCTGGTGGTACTTGCCGGTAATCAAGTGCACCTGAAGCATTTGATAATGATCGGTGCTACCGATTACCTTGTAAGCCAATTCGCACCTGACGGTTCCTTTTCGCAGGATTTCATGAACCGTACTGCGATTTTTTTGCGGATTTTTTTCTAAGTAATGGACCAATACCCCTTCCTGGGCAGGAGGTGCAGTAGCCACAGCTGCCAAATAGGTTTTTTCAACCGTCCGTTCTTTAAACTGAGCGCTGAGGGTATGAGCGACCGATTTGTTTTTGGCATAGACGACCACGCCGCTTACAGGCCGGTCGATACGGTGGACAACAAATAAGTTATGCCCGCAGTGAGCTTGAGCAATTTCCAACAAATCAGGGTCATCAGACCGGTCGGGTTGTACCATAATTGTGGCACATTTGTTGTAAACAATGATGTGTTCGTCTTCGAATATGATAGTACTTTCCATTAGCGGAGGCGGTCCATTGAACGGACCAGGTTTTCGTCTTTACGAATTGAGCGGCCAGCCAACCACAGCAGTAAAAGGCCAGCAACCGGAGCTAGCCACCCCGGACCAAATTGCACAGATCCTCCTGAGGGAATTGCAGCTCTGGTCGCTTGTGCGGTGATTGCGGCAAGGGTAAGCAAAAGTATGCCTACCAATATACCTAAACCGGTAATTTTTCCTTGTAATGTCCTGTTTTTAAATAAAAAAATAGCTATCAGGGGGAGCAGAACAGCCAGTGCGGTTAAGCCAAGTAAGCCAATGTTGTCAAGAGGGGTGAGTGCTCCATCCGCCAGAGCGGGGACCGTCGTCGCTGGATTATTGGTTTCTGTAAAAAGATAAGGCAACACGAATTGCCCGCCAAAGGCTCCTGTAGCCAATAAAAGGTAAACGGATTGAATACGTTGAATCATAATGTATTATTTGACGGCAAAGGTATAAATATTACTGGAAAGCATCACCGTTAGAAATAGACGGCTTATCTGAAATGAGTTCGTTCCACACGCATTTTATGAACTTTTTAATAAAAAAACACCTTTAAATTGTTTTTTTTGTTAGATATTTGCGTCGTTTCCCATAATCGTATAATAAAGTCTCATTTGTTATGAAATTATTTTCACTTCGTATTACCTCCCTTGTAGTGGTAGTCGCAACGCTTTTAACAGTTCAGTCTTGTCAGCAAATTAAGATTGAAAATTATACGCCACCAAATGCGCACCAGTTTAACAGCGACGTTTTTCACGAATGGAACAGCGTATTTCTCCGCATTGAGCGGTATGCCAAGGGTTACCGCCCCGGCCCGGCGCCCCGTGCAATTGCCTATATGTCCTTTGCGGCCTATGAAACTGTTGTACCTGGTATTCCTGAAAACAATTCTTTACGCAGTCTGTATGCAGGCCTCAATTTGCCTGAATTAGATAAAAACGCAGATATTTACTGGCCGGCAGCGGTCAATGCCTCCAACAAATACCTGATGAGGCGTTTCTTTTTCCACATGGAAAATGAATATGCAGATCTCTTTACGAGTATAGATCAAAAATACAAAGAACTCCACGATCGTTTCGCCCGCGAAACAACGGAGGAAATTATGGATCGTTCGGAAGCTTGGGGCGAATCGGTTGCTGCTGCTGTTTACGAGTGGGAAAGTGCAGATGCATTCGGCCATGATGCTTTTCTCAATCCGCAACCAACTAGTTATTCTCCGCCGCAAGGGCCGGGTAAATGGTTTGATTTACAGGGTGCACGCGGCATGTTCCCCTATTGGGGCAAGGTGCGTACGTTTGCAATTACGGAAGCAGACAAACTGTGCCGACCGCCAATTCCTTACAGCGAAAACCCTAACTCCTTATTTTACAGTCAGGCAGAAGAGGTCTACAAAACAGTGAAATTTATTCGGGAAAATCCAGCAGACGGGTTGGCTTACGAGCAAAAATGGATAGCAGAATTCTGGAGTGATGATATCCTGAATGAAACTTTTTCTCCTCCTTCCCGCTTGCTTGCTATTGCAGATCAAATGGTGGTGGATGAAAAAAATGATCTGGCCGGAGCCGCAGAACTATACGCCAAATTGGGTATGGCCATCAGCGATAACAGTGTTTCAATTTGGAACAGTAAATATGTTTTTAACGTGGAACGGCCCGATACTTACATTCGGCGCGTATTGAAAAGTCAATATCCCGATGCTGAAGTTTGGACGTCAATTCTTGACAATCCATTTGTGAATGTTGTTGGGCTTTCTCCGGCTTTCCCAGCATATCCTTCCGGTCACTCTGGTTTTGGAGGAGCAGGTGCAAAAATCCTGTCATCATATTATGAATTTACGTCATCACATCCAGGAACCTATACTTTTACAGACCGTTGCCATTTAGGCCGCTTTGAATTTATCGGGACTCCCCGCACCTTTACATCGTTATCTGATTTGGGTGAAGAAGATGCTTATTCCCGTATTCCATTAGGTGTTCACTACCGGATGGACTGCGACGAAGGCCTTCGTTTAGGCGAAATCGCCGCTCAACGGGTACTGGAACTGCCCTGGAAAAAATAGATTTCCAATCAGTTGGTCGGATAAGCGTTTCGCTGGCTAGCCCGTAATTTGCACCGAATATAGTGGATTAATATCTGAATGGCCTGCTGGAGCCCACTTACGGACTCGATTAACTGCCTAATCAACTCAAAGACTAACTACCACCTATGCCACTTGATATATCCATACTTCGCCGTTCTTATTCCCTCCAGTCATTAGAGGAATCCGCTGTTGATCATTCTCCTTTTGAGCAATTTAAACGGTGGTTCCGCCAAGCAGTGGAAGGGCAAATCACAGAACCGAATGCGATGACCATCGCTACCGTTTCGGCTACTGGCCGACCAACAGCCCGGATTGTTTTACTAAAAGGATTCGATGAACGGGGCTTTGTTTTTTTTACTAATTACAACAGCAATAAAGGACAGGACCTGGCACAGCATCCTTTTGCTGCGTTACTTTTTTGCTGGTTAGAACTCGAGCGACAGGTCAGAATTGAGGGAAGAGTGGAAAAAATACCACAGGAGGAATCACTTGCTTATTTCATTACACGCCCCAAGGAAAGTCAGATCGGTGCGTGGGTAAGTCCCCAAAGTGCCGTGATTCACAGCAGGAAAATACTCGAAGAAAAGCAGGCCGAACTTACACAGCAATATGCAGCAGCCGAAATATTGCCCTTACCTCCTGATTGGGGTGGTTATATCCTGAAACCCGATTATTTCGAATTCTGGCAGGGCCGGGAAAGCCGGCTGCATGACCGCATTGCCTATACTTTAGAGGAAAATGAATGGCATACAGCCCGGTTAGCACCTTAATTTATGTCCATCATAGAAATCAGCATGTATGCAGACCTATTCCCTGTTCGACCTGAACGAGTATATCAGGCGCGTCATTGCACTCAATTTTAATGAACCGGTATGGATCACTGCTGAGATTGCCGAGGCATCCTTGTCCAAAGGACACCTTTACCTGAGTTTGATACAACAATCTATTCCATCGGCTCCTGCGTCAGCACGGTTGTTGGCGGAACATATCGAACCTGTCGAAGCAATTGTGGCGCAAGCGCAGGCAATATTGTGGCAACGCGACCGGAGAAAGTTAATCATGGCACACGGACAATTGGCAGAACTCGCTCTCAGTGCCGGTACCCAGACAAGACTATACGTTCGGGTTGATTTCCACGAACGATACGGGCTGAAACTACATATTGAAGATATTGATCCGGTACATGCATTAGGCATAATGGCAATGCAGCGAAGAAAAACCATTGACTGGTTACGAAGAGAGGATATGATGGATCGCAATCGCTCTTTGCAGCTACCTGTAGTACTCCAGCGGATTGCCGTTATTACATCACAGGAGGCTGCGGGATTTCAGGACTTCAATACCCACCTGCGACAAAATATCTATGGGTATCGTTTTCAAACCGATTGCTTTTTCGCTGCTGTTCAGGGAAAAAATGCAGAAACAGAGATTGGAAACGCATTAGATATGATTGCCCAACAGCAAGACAATTTTGACGCAGTTGTTATTGTTCGCGGCGGCGGCTCCCGCCTGGATTTGTCGGTATTTGATGCATTCGAACTTTGTAAAAAAGTTGCGGCCATGCCATTACCTGTGCTTGCCGGAGTGGGTCATGAGATAGACGAATCTGTGCTGGACATGATCGCTCACTCGGCTTTAAAAACGCCAACTGCGGTAGCTGATTTTATAATCGAACACAACCTACAGTTTGAAGCAGGACTTGTCAATACGGCTGCACAAATCAATCATTTTGCCGCACGCCAGGTGCGTTATGCCGCTGATGATACCGAACAGATCAGGTCCCAAATTCTCCGGTCGGCTCAGGGTATTTTATCTTTTTCCAATGGCATTTTGGATAAAATAAGTACCGATCTTCCGGTTATGACCCAGAGAAGATTACAATCAGAAAGAAGTCGCCTGCTGCATTTTGAACAATTGGCTATAGTGTACTCCCCCGAAAACACACTCCGGCGCGGCTATAGCCTGACCACCAAAAATGGAAAAATTGTAAAATCTGCCGATGAATTACAGGCCGGCGACCTCCTCGAAACACGGCTGTCTCATGGAAATGTGGAGAGCACAGTAGCACTCACTCAGCGGCTTTCTTCTCTGAGCGGCTCGCTTGCAAAGACGTAAAAACGCCGGCCAGTAACAGAAATGCAATGACTGATAATGATACCCACACCGGCATGTGAACATGCAGTGGAATAAGGATCATTTTTAACCCGATAAACGATAAAATGGCAATCAAACTGTAGCGAAGGTGGGCAAACCGGTCCATAAAATCACTTAGCACAAAGTAAAGTGATCGCAAGCCCAATATCGCGAAAATATTCGAGGAAAAGACCAAAAACGGGTCGGTAGTGATGGATAAAACAGCGGGTACGGAGTCGAAAGCAAACATCACATCCGTGATTTCAACTACAATTAAGGCTACTAATAATGGCGTCATAGCCTTTTTTCCCTGCTCAACCGTAAAAAAGTGACCATGCGAACCATGTGTGCTTACAGGGTAAAACTTTCGAATGAACCGCACCACTTTATTTTTATCTATGTCATTCCCTTCCGGGTCTTCATCCTGGTGACGGAGCAACTTGTAGGCGGAGTAAAGCAAAAATACACCAAAAAAATAAAAAAGAGACGTGAAATGATGTACAAGTGTTGTGCCAACGCCAATTAAAATACCTCTGAATATTAATACGCCAATGATGCCCCAAAACAGCACTTTATGCTGGTACATTTTGGGTATTTTAAACCTGGAAAAGATGAGCGCAATGACAAAAAGATTGTCAATACTCAATGCCTCTTCCAGCAGGTATCCGGTAAAATATTTTAACAATGCACCAGCGCCGTCCATAGGCTCAAACTCATAAAGCCCCAAATTCTGCCAATTATATTCGTAGCCAAAATAGATAAAAACGCCAAACAACGCAGCTGCGAACACCCAGATAATCGTATTTCGCAGCGCTTCTTTTGCTGAAGGGATATGGTCTTTTTTGTTAAACAGCCCCAAATCAACAGCCATCATAGCTATCACCAAGGCAATGAAAACCCCCCAAATAGTATTTGAAATCATATACTTGTTAAGACAAAATCAATGCCAATATGTTTTTGGAAGTGGATAAACACCCGGCATAAAACGACAAAGATCTGTCTTATCCAAAAGTAATGAAGGTCCCTCTTAACGCAAAACCGTTAAAGTACCCGTTTGCTGGTATTGCTTTCCGTCAGGATATTCTACCTGAAGCAGCCAGGTATAAACGCCGGTTTGTACTTTTTTCCCTCTCAAACGGCCATTCCAACCTAAAAGGGGATCGTTGGGTTGGAAATTAAGCCGCTCAAAAACAATGCTGCCTTCACGGCCATAAATACGGAGAAGTGCAATTTTTTGAATATTTTCATCTGTGAAAACGGTAAAATAGGCATCAGTGTTACTACCAATGAGAATTACATTGGGAACATAAATATTGGGTTTTTCTACCTGCACCAACACCTGATCGCGTGCCGTACAGCCATTTTCATCTTCAATCTCAATAGCGAAAGTGGTGGTTTCTAAAACGTTTATTTTTTGGTAAAGAGAATTATTATCATCGAATAATAATGGGGGGCGCCACAGAATGGAAACGATCGTGGCAGTAGCAGGCTCAAAGTTGGCAGTTAATTGGACGGGGGCGCCAATGGGCAAGAGATTAGTGGAGGCTGTCAGGTAAACTTTCAATTCGGGAGGCGCTGTAATTTCAATAAAAGATTGATATTCACATTCTAATGAATCACGAACAGTTACCATGTATTCGGCCGGCCACAAAAAATCAAAAACGGGGCGGGTACTGAACGTCGTTCCATCAATAGAAAAATAATACGGCGGAGCGCCTCCTTTCACCGAGTCAATAACTATCAGGCCATTTCTGAAACTATTACACTGCACCGGAATGGCGTGGAGGAACACTGCCTCCACACAACTTGTCTGGGCTGTGACCGGAACCAACCAACCACAACTTGATATAATAAGTAGCTTTAATGCCTTACGAATAAAAAACACAAGTTTGGGTTGAATACGCGATTCAAAAGTAAGATGATACCCTGAAATGACCAAATCGCTGCTTGTAAAGTAAAAATATTTATCTTTGACCCAACGAAAAATCAGATGCTAACGTATATAGTAATACAAAATGAAAAAGTGAGGATAATGATTTAACTTATTTCCGGATGAATGTAGCGCCCGACGTAATTAATAGTGCCCGCAATGGCGACAGAAAAGCACAGTACCTGCTTTACAAGCAGTGTTTTCCTGTGCTCATGTCCGTGTGCGCGCGTTACCGTTGTGGAGAGCAGGATGCCGTAAGTGCTGTTAATGCGGCATATCTGAAAATCATTCAGAATTTAGAAAAATATTCTGAGGAAGTTGTCTTTGAGGCTTGGATCCGCCGGATCCAGATTAATGTGCTGATTGATGAATTCAGAAAAAATAAAAAGTGGATATCACAGGTAAATGTAGCTGAAGACATGGCAGCTCCGTCTATACAAAAATGTACCGAGATCCAATGGAACGAAGCCGACCTTAAGATGGAGGCCAGTTATCTCGAGCGTTTGCTAAACCGCTTACCACCCGTTACCTGTCAGGTATTCAATCTATTTGCACTGGAAGGATTTTCTCATTCTGAAATCGGTAAAATGCTGGGTATGAGTGATGGTACTTCGAAATGGCATGTCAGCTCAGCCCGCTCACAACTCCGGGCATGGCTCGCAGAAGTAAAAATCTAACTGCATCTTCAGGAACGAAAAAAAATATTTTAATGGAACACTTTGACGATATGTTGCGTAATACATTGGCCAATGACTACTCAGAAAACAGGTTTGAATTCAGGGAAGAATACTGGCTGCAGGCTCAGGCACTTCTAGAACAGTATGAGCGCAAGCGCAAGCGCCGTGCAGTGCTGTGGACAATCAGCACACTGCTGATTGCCAGTGGGGTTTTCCTGTATTTTTATGGCGGTAATACGCCCGTTCAGCCGGCTGTATTACCGCCGGCTGCGCCAACTATTCTTCCTGCAGTAAAAGATCAATCCATGGCTCGGGTAACACCGGGATTCCACCAAACTCCGGAACAAGCTATGGCAGAAAAAACAGCGGGACAGTCCGTTGCAGCACAAACAGTTACCCCGCATTTGTATCCAACTAATAGTAAGGATAATAGTGTTGAGTTTAAACAAACAGCCATTAACGAAAATAAGTACGTTCCTGCATCAGCAGAAGGGTCATCGCAGAAAACCGCATTACAACAACCCCCTAATTTTGACACGCACACAGAGGTGGCACCACATTTTGAAACAATTGCCCCGAACATTGAACAATCTGCTACAGTTGATCAGCTCCATTTACCTTATGAATTGCCTTTTGTTGAAGCACCGGCTTTACCCATGGCTTTAAAAAGTATTTCATCCCCATTTATTCCCGTTGTTGCCATCCATCTCCCGGAACAAACAAAAACGCTTCCTGATCTTTCGATTACTAAAATTCACCATCAGAAGGGTTTGAAAGCAGGGGGAATGCTGGCACTTGGATTACCTTCCGGCTTTTTTCAAAAGGAACAACCTGTTTACGCTGCAGGTGTCACTGCACGGTATACCTTGAACGATCTTTGGTCGGTAAATGCTGATTTGAACTGGAGACGGTGGAAAGGAACGGGGGTATTGCCGGGAAATCAAAATGATGGCACCGCCTTAGAGGATTCTGGTCTTTTTGATGAAGATATTGCCCGAACTTATAGTTTTGGATACACGCAAACCCGTACCACTACAACATTGCAAGCGATTCATTTTCTGGAATTGCCGGTTTACTTGGAGCGCCATTTTCGCCAGCTTTCAGCCGATGCCGGCATTCAGCTATCTTATCGCCTGATATCCAATTCTGCCGTTGATCAATATCAATCTCAGAGTTTAGATGCCGTTGAATTTCAATCGGTATCCACATCGGTATATTCCATCCATCAGGACAAATACCTGAAATTATTTATTCCCGGAGTGTTGGCCGGGGTTAATTATCAGCCATCTAAACACTGGAGTATTGGGGTTAGGGGTGCCTGGAAAGTTGCAGAAAAATCATATACCAATTTATACCAGTCATATATAAAAGAATTACATACCAACCGATCCCTTAAGTCAATAACCTCAGAAATCAGATTTCGGTGGTTATTTTAGTTCAATAACTATGCATAATATCTTGAAATACACAACGCCATTGCTATTCCTTTTTTTCTCCTGTAAAAGTGATATCGAACCTATTGATGGTTTGCTCGTTCCTGTCTTCAAGGTTGGAGGAGAAACTGGTTCAGGGCAGTTTGTTTTTGAGGCCGGGGTGGATAGCATTTATCTCTTTACCAATTACTCCCTGGATTCCGGGATAGCTAACCTTACCGGAACCTTTGCAAATGCCAGCTGCGCCCCGAACCTCCAATGCCCCGGCTCGCTTTCTTTTACCTTAAGAGTGAAAGAAAGTGAAGGATTACCAGAAGGACAGAATTTTCCTTTCCTCAAAGATATTAATCAGGGATCCGGGTATCAAACCCTCAAGATTACGCCGAAAGACACCCTGAACCGCGATTATTCTATTCAGGTTTCAGGACAGACATCCGTAAATTTGCCTGCACAGGTCAACCTGTTTAATGTTGAGCCCGTTGATATTAATATTCAGGCACTGGATCGGGTGAACCAGGTAAAAAGTGTCACTTCGCTGCATTACTTGCCTGCTTATCCCGACAGCTGTAAAGCGGCAACGTTATTGGCCAGGGTCAATGACCAGAAAGTCTCCTTACGCACAGAGATTTCGGGAGGCTCAAATCAGAACTATTCCTGGAACAATGGTGTGTTCGACGTTTCTGAAATCATTGCGGATTATGGACAAAACCAAAGCTACGCAGTGACGATCACCGGCCCCGATGCCGGTTGTACCACTGTTGCATCCCTTTCCAATCTGCCGGTCAGTACCGGTAGTGACTGGATATCTACAACAGGGATGAATGTCATTACTTCTCCAGTCCAGCCAGTTACTGCGCTCACCGGAGTCAAGATATTATGGACCAATCCAGCGGGGGTAAAATTTTCATCGGCCACCAGCGAGCAACCAGTTTCTTCCTTTTTCACGATAACCAAAATTGATCCATATCAGTTCAATGAAAAAGGGCAGTCTACCGTTCAGATTCATATCCACTATCAATGTACGTTACTCGGAGATAGTGCTTCGGGCTTAGAGCCAACCACGATGTCGGGTAGTGGTGTAATAGGAGTTGCAATTCCGGATTAATGGTCTGTCAAGTCAAAATTGCCGGGTTGGGGGCAGATCATAAGTGAATATTATCTGTTCTTTTCCGAACTTTGCGACTCTGTTTACTGTTTGCTTTAAAAAAAAATATCAATTTTGTCAGACGTCGCAAAACCTAAGTTCAATTTTTCGCTATTCCGGCAGGTAATGGCAATGGTAAAGCCCTATAAAAATATTTTCTGGCTGACCGTCATCCTTACCCTTATTTTGGCACCACTTGCGGTGGTGCGACCGAAGCTTATTCAGGTAATGGTGGATAAGTATATTGCAGTTTCCGATTTGCATGGCATGGGCATGATTGCTTTGGCGATTCTTGGAGCCCTGATTGTGGAAGTGGTATTACGGTATTTTTTCCTGTATTATGCCGATTGGTTGGGGCAAGCAGTTTTAAGGGATTTGCGAACCAAAGTATTTCGCCATATTACCAATCTGAACCTATCTTATTTTGACAAAACGCCCATAGGACAAAGCACGACTCGAACCATCAACGATATCGAAAGCATTAACACCGTCTTTTCGGAAGGGAGTGTGACTATTTTATCTGATATGGCCACGATAGTTGCCGTATTAACCGTCATGTTACTGACCTCCTGGAAAATGACATTGGTGGTACTGTCCGTTTTTCCATTGTTGATATGGGGCAGTTACCAATTCAAGGAAAGCGTGCGAAAGAGTTATGAAAGAGTTCGTAACCACGTTGCAGCCATGAATGCTTTTTTACAGGAGCGTATTTCAGGGATGCGTATCGTCCAGATTTTTAACGCAGAAGCGCGGGAAGCGGAGAAATTCCGGAAAATAAATCACGAGTACACTGCTGCCAACTTGCGCAGTATCCTTGCCTACGCTATTTTTTTTCCACTGGTAGATATCATTAGTGCCTTATCACTGGGCCTGATGGTATGGTATGGCACGCAAGGGGTGCTGGCGGGCGTCATTTCACGGGGCGCTATGGTGGTGTTCCCCATGTACATTACCATGCTATACCGGCCTATCAGAATGCTTGCTGATAAATTCAACAACCTGCAAATGGGTATGATTGCCGCTGAGCGTGTTTTTAAACTGCTTGAAAACGACAATTATGTAAAAAATACCGGCACTTTAAAGCCCGAACATTTGAAAGGGGAAATTTCTTTTAAAAATGTCACCTTCTCTTATACGCCGGATACCCCTGTTCTAAAAGGAGTAAGTTTTGATATTCATCCGGGAAATACACTGGCCATAGTAGGCAGTACAGGAAGTGGCAAATCGACGATCATTAATTTGTTGGGCCGATTTTATGAAATTGATGGAGGGCAGATATTGATCGACGGCCACCAATTGAATGAATATGACATATTCCATCTTCGCCGTCGCGTTGCAGTAGTATTGCAGGATGTTTTTCTGTTTTCGGGCTCTGTATTGGAAAATATTACCCTGCGTGACCTCAGCTTCTCAGAGGAAGAAGTGGTAGCCGCTGCAAAAATGATCGGAGCGCATGAGTTTATCATGAAACTGCCCGGTGGATATCATTATGAGGTGATGGAAAGGGGCGCTACGCTTTCGATGGGACAGCGGCAGTTGATCTCTTTTGTAAGAGCATTGGTGTTTAACCCTGATATCTTAATCCTGGATGAAGCTACCTCTTCAATCGACCCTGAGACAGAATCAGTTATACAGTATGCTATTGAACGATTGATTGCCCGCCGAACCAGCATTATTATTGCGCACCGGCTGTCCACTATCCGTCATGCCACCAATATTTTGGTACTTGAAAAAGGTGAAGTGGTCGAATTGGGAAATCATGAGGCACTGCTGGCAAAAGCAAGCGGCAAATACCGCGAACTTTATGAAAAGCAATTTATTGCGGCAGAAGAAGTATAATAATCAGGAGTGAGAGGTGAGGTGCGAAGATTACCCCAAAAATGGAATCATCTATGCACCTCCTGTCTCACTTCTATTTTTTGTAGCTATCCACCACCATGGCATCAATACCATTACGTGCGAGATCGCCTTCGTATTTCTCCGCTTCTGCACGGGATTTGCACCGTTTGGCGACAACACGCCACAAGTCAGTTTTGTATTTAACTACTTCAGCATCGCGATATCCCATTTTCACAAAACGTTCCATTTCAATGCGTGCATTCTCCACTTGGCTGAATGCACCCACTACGAGATGATAGCGGCCACTATTAGTCGGTACTGCTTTTTGTTTAGGAACTGCACCTCCTTTAGCCACCAATTGAGTAGGTGGAGCAGGTTTAGCGGTTGGTGCAATTGGTTTTGTAGCAGAGGCCGTCGTTGATTTTGTGGCAGAGGCTGTTGGTTTCGAAGTTTTTGTAGTTGCACCGTCTTCGATTCCATTTTTGTCAGCAGTCGGTTTGGTTTTGTCCGACTCCCCCACATAGGTACTGGAATTAGTTTGCGTGTTGTCTACGTAACCGTTTTCTTTAATTGTTTGATTGAGTTGCTCGTAATCTTTCTTGAGTTCTTCGGCTATTTGCGCATCTTTTTTTGATTTATCAAGTGCGAGGTAACCGGCGGCTAATACGAGTAAGCCCAGCAGGGCATAAAGTAAATAAGTGAAAAAGTTGTTCGATCTCATACTACTTGGAGTGAATGAAAAATGAGTTGGTAACCATGAAAAGAAATAAGTTCATGCCAGTTAGGACGGAGTAAATAATAACAAGTTTTTATTTACGGGCTCCCTGAGGGGCGAAAGTAAAGGAATTTTGTCTAACTATATTGTACTTTTGTTGAGGAAGTTATTTTGTCACTGCTATTCATCTATGTTTTTTAAAAAGAAAACCATTCAAAAATACGCTGCCGAAATCAATATTCATGGAAGTTCGCTGCCTGTGGAAGTCGTTATTGAACCCCGCAGAGGATCGCGCTTCAGTATTACCCGTAAGAAAATTATCATGCGCGTACCAATGGGCGTATCTGCTGATGTGGTAAAGCAGGAATTGGGGCGACTTCAGATTTGGGTAAGCGATTTAGTGGTAAAAAAGCCAAATGTGCTGGCACATTTTGTTGAAAAAGAATACCAAACTGGCCACATTCTTACGGTTGGTCTCCGTCATTACCACCTTGATATCATTGATGAAGAACGAGCGTCGCATTCCGGCAAGTTAATAGGTAATACCATCGCTTTGCGCCTCAGCAACAAGGCTGCCCCCAAACAAAGGCATAAAGCCATTCAAACCTTACTTTCGAGGGTGGTTGCGAGCGATTTTTACGCTGATATCGCCAACCGGGTGCATGATATTAACCGGGCAACGGTCAACAAGCCTATCAAAAAAATTTTCCTCAAGCATAATTATTCCAATTGGGGCAGTTGCTCGCGCGACGGTAATGTCAACCTGTCCACCCGGTTGCTTTTTGCACCATTGGAGGTGCAGAATTATGTGATTGTGCATGAATTAGCCCATTTGGTGGAATTAAATCACTCTGACCGGTTTTGGGCAATCGTGGAACAACACATGCCCGATTATCCGCAGAAAGAAAGATGGTTGAAGGAACACGGCGGGAAGTGTAATTTTTGATTATTGAATCACCTCCTATGTGAATCCAGCGTCTGCATCGCCATCCTGAATACTTACCGGTGCTGTCACGGAAAATACCTTTGAAATAATGTAATGCCGTTTGACGGTACGACACAGAAAAAATGGCGATGACCGGTCAGCACGAATGCCAGCAACTAAATCAGGATGAAATACAGTCAGCGTATTCGCTCCTGCCGATACCGCATGGTGATAAATAACTGCTAACACAGCAGCAGCAGTCCCCTGGGAAAAATAACAATAGGGTACTTTTAAATGGCTGTCTCTGATAGACAACAACAAAAAACCCGTCAATTCCCCTGCATTATTGCAGATTTTTATCGCAAAATACGCAAAATGCTTCGCGGTCGCTGTAAAATGGTATTTTGCAGCGATCTGGTCAGGTGCTGGTGCCGACAATACCCAGGGGTTTTTCAGCATCCAGTCCAATCCTGCTTTCCCGCGGCGCAAGAATGCGTGCTGTTGGTGAGTTTCAATGAATGCGGCAGTTTCCGCGTCAATTTCATTCGTATAAAGGAGAGGAGGCAAATGATACTGGTAAAAAAGCAGCCGTAGCCGGTTGACGGGCCTGAGTAACGCATCAGCAATGGAAAGCAGTGGTTTCAAACGTGCCCATTTTTCGCTTTTTGAAGATAACAAGCGGGAAAAATCAGGGCGCAAATACCCCCGGATACCTTCTGGTTGCAATAAATCGTTGAATTGTTGGGTTCGATCATACAGGCCCTTTGCTTCCGGGGTAAATTCAGTCACCAGAATTCGGTGGTTCCAATGCTCAAACACGGTATTTATCAATTGTTTGGCAATGCCTTTACCCCGAAGTGCAGGGCTAACCCACATACAGGAAAGCCAACCTGCTCTTTCTGGTTTTCCTGCTGGGTAAATAAGATCGGGCAATACGCCAAGATATGCCTGAAGCGTTCCTGCTGCATAGATAAGTACAAGGGCCAGGTCGTCGGGTTGTGCATTTGGATTGCGCGTATGCGACAAAGCACGATGCGGTGAGACAGGAACTACCTCGCTTTGGCGATATGCCTCCGACCCGATAAATGCCAAAAGGTCTTTTACCCGAATAAGTCTTGTTGTTAATTCCATTTTTGACTGCTCAGCGCCGCGCGTATTCCCGACCGGCCATTTTTTTGGCAAGATATGACAAATATGCAGCGCCGATCATCACAGGGGCGCTAAACTGGTATTTTTCCATAGCAAAGCGCTGAAAATGGGTATTGATATGCTCCTTTTTTACGCCGGCGCAACCAAAGGTGAAAGTATTGGGTGGCAGATTTTCAAAAAAAGCATCATTCACACCAGCATCTGTAAATGGAAAGGCAAAGGTTGGATGGGGAATGCCCCATTTCTGGCTGATAAATGCCAGGCTGTGTGAAGTCTGCAACAGTTGACCGGAAAGCGGCAGACTGCTGTACAAGGGATGATCCATACTATGACCACCCACACCAAACCCTTTTTTAATCAAATAACTAATTTGATCGAATGTCATATAAGGTTGGTAATCATCTAAAAAATGCCGGAAATCCACTCCCCTGCTATCGGCTTCCTGATCCAACTGATCCTTTTGCTGATAAGTAATTGGCAGAAAATCCTGGCGAAGCTCGGGGAACCTGCCAGCCAAAAGACTGGCTTTATACCGATACATCAAATCGTTATTATCGATAAAATCAGGGTTAATAAAAAATGTAGCGGGAATGCCTTTTTCCAGTAATACCGGGGCAATAGTATCATAACACTGCCGGAGCCCGTCGTCAAAACTCAGGTGAAATACCGGCTTGTTCCATTGTTTACCTGCAATTACCTCGTCCAGAGAAACCGGCTGAAAGTACCGCAAAATCCAGTCCAGATCAGCCTTGAATCGGGCGGAATTGCGCACTGGATACAGTTGCTCAATATGTGGCGCAGGTTCGTCACTGACGAGATGGTAAAATGGCAGAAAAAGCCGCATCCCTGAAAGGTTCAGGAGCGATTGAAATGGAACTTTGTCGGCAATATTAAACAGAAAACGGTCTATCAAGGGACAATCACCTTATAAGTTTTCCGTTCTTTATTGGTGAGCTTATTATCGATAAGCCAGGGATTGAGCAACTTAAAGGCGCGGTAGTTGGTGCCGTGTTCGCGGGCGAAGTCACCCCAGTTGGCCACCGGTTCGCTTACTTCCACTGTTTTTCCTTTGCCCGGCACCGGATACAAGTGTGCCGCGTCAATGGTGTACTCATACCTTTCGGGGTGCGACATCACTTCTTTGATAGCCACAATTCTAAACGGGTAACGCATTGTTTCCTCTGCTGCCAGGTTCATTTCAAAGAAATTATTGGCACGTTGGCTTTCTTTGTCCTGTTTGATCCGGCCTGGTCCGCCGTTGTAAGCCGCTGCGGCCAATACCCAGGAGCCCAGGCGATTCCTTTCACTTTTCAAGTATTTACAAGCTGCATGTGTCGCTTTTTCTAAGTGATAGCGCTCGTCAATATCGGCGTTCACTTCAAGTCCGAACTCAGTGGCTGTGCCTTTCATGAACTGCCACACTCCGCGTGCACCGACAGGGGAGTTGGCATTGGACAATACACTTTCTGCCACGGCGAGGTATTTCAGGTCTTCCGGCACACCTTCCTCTTTCATAATAGGCTCAATAATGGGGAAAATTGCGTTTGCCCGTTTGATGGCCAACAATGTACCGGAATGGAGGTAAACATTGCGGAGCAGTTCGGCATCGAGGCGTTGGCGCACATCCTGATTGTCCATCGGGAATTTTTCGCCACAAAAATCAAAATCGCGGTCCAGGTCAATGGATTTAATAGCTTGTTCAGGGCTGCGCCACGTTGTAGCAGGCACTTTTTCATTGCCACCAAAGGATGAAAAAAGCAGAATGGCGATACCAGCCACCAAAAAAGCATTGACTACGAGTAAATTACGTATAGTAAGCATGGGAGAAGGTGCGTTAAAAATTGTCTATTAAAACGCAAAAGTACGACAAAAAGTATATTCAGTCATTTTTATAGCACTCGTGGTCGAGGCTCTAGGTAACCTTCGTCTCCACATCCAGCAATTTCAATAATGTTGGGATCCTGAATGGGCCGGCCATTGACTGAATACGCGCGGCGGCGGTATCCAATGGCATACCAACGCTGGTAACGAACAGTGGATTTTTGCTTTCGCCCCGCAATATTTCGGCCACATACTGTGTATTGGAGAAAAACCGGGTCTTTGCTACGCCAATCACAGGTACTTTCCGCACCAATGCTTCGTACAGGTAGGTGCCCAACCCGGGTTTACCAAAATCGTCTAATACCACATAACCGTCGATGACAATAGCAGAAACCGACATTAAGTCAAATGCGTCCAATACCGCCATCAGGCAAGGTAATTCCCTTTTGTAAAAAGCACCAGGCTCATATTCCGCAACTTCGGGAATATGAATCACATGAACTTTGAAAGGTGCTTCATCGGGCCAATCATCGAATGCGATGCAAACGGCTTTGGTGGTGTCGGAGCGGTAATGAACGTCGAGTGCGAGCAGCATTTGAAAAAAGAATAAGAGTTTCAGGCAATATCCGATAACGCAGAGGAATTATTCCAGCAAGTGGTCACGAGATTGAAAATGATATGTTTTGTGGTGTTTTTTGATCTCAGATATGATTACTATAGAATCCGGAAGAGGCTTATTTTTCACGTCAGACACTGGCTGTATTATTACTCTTTATCAAAAATGGTAGTTTTTTTCTGAAAGGTAAAGCAAAACCTGCATTTTTGTAAAACCAAGAGGAATAACTAGGGCCAGATTTTATGCCAACGAAAACTTTTGCCGTCAAACTGTACAAGCATTGATAGATCTGGGGCATGATATATTAACCACTTTGGAGGCGGGTCTGGCGAATCAAGGAATACCTGATGAGGACGTTTCAAGTTACGCAAAATCTGAAAACAGAATTGTACTGACATTCAACAGGAAGCATTTCATCCGTCTACACAAGCACTTGCACAACGTATTCACGCAGAATTGGAATCTATGGAACCAACGATTTCCGGGCAATTAATCAGGGTAAACCGGCCGAATACCCCCGTTATAGAGATCGGTCCCTCAGCGCCTTTACCGCAAAATCACAAGCCCGTGCGGTCAATGCCATAAAGGTAAGGCTGGGATTTTGACAGCCCTGTGAGGGCAGACTAGCTCCATCGGTGACAAATACATTGGGAACGGCATGGATCTGGTTCCAGGCATTCAGCATACTGGTTTGGGGATCGCGTCCCATCCTGGCGGTTCCAACTTCGTGAATACCCAGTCCGGGTTGTGCGCCACTATCCCACACATTAATATCCGTAAAACCACCTGTTTCAAGCATTTCCCGAAGCACTGCGGCGATATCGAGGTTCATTTTGGTTTCATTATCTCCGAAAGCGCAGTCGATATCGAGGGTAGGCATCCCCCATTGGTCCGTTTTCTGGCGATTAATCGTGACTTTATTCTGAAACATGGGCAACATTTCTGCTTGTGATTGCAGGAAAACAGACCATGGGCCAGGTTTGGTAAGGGTCGTTTTAAAACCTGCGCCAAAACCAGGCATACCAGTTCCCCTTTCCCATCCTTCGCGGGAGGCACCGCCGCCGAAAGCAAATCCACGAACGTAATCGGTGCGTTTGTCATTGCCCACATTCCGGAAGCGGGGTATATAAAATCCGTTGGGCCGCCGTCCCTTGTAGTACATATCTTTAAAGCCTTCGTGCTGTGCGGATGCCAGTATCCTGTAATTGTGATCCATAAGGTGATGCCCCAGCACCCCGGCATCATTGCCCAACCCATTGGGGAAGCGATTGCTGGTAGAATTGAGCAGAATGAGGGTGGTGTTGAGTGTAGCAGCATTGACGAAGATAATTTTGGCAAAATATTCTACCACCTCCTTAGTCGTTGCATCGATGACCCGCACGCCAGTAGCGCGCCCTTTTCGTTCGTCGTAAATAATGCTGTGGACAATACTATCGGGGCGCAGCGTCATTTTTCCGGTAACCGCAGCAGCAGGTAAAGAAGCGGATTGGCTGCTGAAATAGGCGCTGAACGGGCAGCCACGGTGGCACAGGTTGCGGTATTGGCAAGGGCCACGGCCATTGTGGCGCACCGTAAGATTGGCACTCCGGCCAGTGAGTACGTAGCGGGCAGGAAATGCTTTTTCCACCCGTTTTTTAAAATCTTTTTCAAGGATATTCATGTCCATTGGCGGTAAAAACTCGCCATCCGGTAACATATCCACCCCGTCCCTGTTGCCGTTAATGCCCACAAAACGCTCTACATGTGCGTACCAGGGCGCGAGATCATTGTAGCGAATGGGCCAATCACAACCATATCCGTCGATGGCATTCTCCTCAAATTCCAATGCCGGCATCCGGTAACTCTGTCGGGCCCACATCAAACTTTTTCCGCCGACATGATAGCCTCTGATCCAACTAAAAGGCTTTACCTGGCCATAAGGATGTTGGTCGTCTCGGACGAACAGGTGGCGTGTTCCTTCGTTAAAGGCATAACACTGCGATTGAACCGGGTGCGTATTTCCCTGATCAGCGCGGGTTTCGCGGTTATGGTGCTCGAATTGCCAGATGGGGGTGAGGGCCGTATGATAATCGGTAATATGATCGAGTTTAGGGCCCCGTTCGAGTACAAGTGTGCGCAGTCCCCGTTCGCAGAGCTCTTTGGCTGCCATACCTCCGCTCATGCCGGAGCCAATGACGATGGCATCGTAAGTACGCTTTTTGCTGGGCATGGATGATAAACCAGTGTTGTAGTAAAAAGAAATAAGGGTGCAATTTAGGCGGCAAGATAATGATTGTTGCGGTGACGCATCTTTGATTAATCAATATTGAGCCATTAACGTCCAAAATACCATACCGGAGAAGTAGTAGGTCATAAACGTTTAATGGTATTTTAATCCCGTATTTATGCTTATTTAAGGTATTAACCATTTGTGGCACAGCATTAGCAAGGGTGTTTAAGTTATTGAAAATGAATAGTGTTTTCCGATTGACATTATTCATTTCATTTTTTTAATTTTTTTTTACTCAACCGCTATGCGTTTAATTTTTTTAGTCCTTTTCAGCATTTTGACGTTATCCCAGGTCATTGCTGATAACCACACTGATTACCTGAATCTGATTGTTAATTCCGAAAAACCGGCAGGTGTTGAAGATTTGCCGTTAACACTGGCCATCGATTCCATTCACCATGTGAATTGCCTGTATTCCACTGGTTATGTTCATGTTCAAGCCCAGGGAGGAACGTCTCCCTATATTTATCACTGGAGTAACGGTATAGCAGGGCCTCTCGGCAACGCGCTTATCCCCGGGATTTATACGGTTACAGTCACCGATGCTGCCAGTTTAACCACAGCACTTCTGGTAGAGGTGGAAGAAAATTTCACTTACCCATTTGCCGATGCTGGCAATGATATTGAAATCCTGTGTGCCGGCGATCCCCTTACCATTAATGGTGCAGGGTCGATGGGAGCAGGATTTACCTATCTCTGGACTGCTTCCAATGGTGGGAGTATTGCATCCGCGGCAACTACATTAAATCCTTTGATCAATCATGCCGGTGACTTTATGCTGGTGGTGACCAATGGACAAAATGGGTGTACCGCATCTGCTCTTATGGTTGTAAAAGCCACTTTCGAGTCGCCAGTTGCTACCGTTACCGGAGGTATTCTGACCTGTGTTCAGCCGCAGATAACCCTGCAATCCGCCTATAATGTAACGCATACCATGTTCAGTTGGCAAGGACCCGGCAATTTTATGTCGCCACTACCGAACCCCATCGTCACTACCCAGGGAAACTATATTTTCACATTGACTGACACCGTTACCACCTGTGTTACTACAGCAATGACAACGGTAACCTCCAACAGTACGCCTCCGGCTATTACGGCAGCGTCCAGCGGAACCATTAGTTGTCTCAATACTTCTGCAACTATTTTTGCCAATGCTACACCAGCTGGTGCAACCATTCTTTGGAGCGGCCCTAACGGGTTTTCTTCCGCTGCGCCTTCCCCACTTATTTATATTGGTGGAGTATATAATGTGGTTGCAACTAATCCTGTAAATGGCTGTACAACGACCGCAACTACCACCGTCAACGCTAATATTATACAACCAGGAGTCGTTGCTACTGGAGGTACACTTACTTGTGCCATTACTTCAGCCACCCTGCACAGCAGTTCGGGTACACCGGGTGTGGTTTATGCCTGGAAAGGGCCATCGAACTTTACTTCCTATCAGGCCAATCCAGTGGTAGCCTTTCCCGGAACCTATACTGTCTCTGTTACCAATCCTTCCAATGGATGTATCAGCACAGCGGTTGCAGGCGTTTCCCAAAATGTAACATCACCCAGCCTTACGACTACGGGCGCTACTATTACCTGCTTAACGCCATCACCCAAAATTTCAGCTAGTTCCACTACTTCAGGAGTAACCTACTCCTGGGGTGGACCGGGAGCATTTAGTTCCACTGTTTTTAACCCCAATGTAACTTTAGGCGGTATTTATACTATTACTATCACAAATCCTGCCAATGGATGCATAAAATCAACTTCAGTATACGTAACAGAAGATAAGCAGCCACCCTACGTTTTTGCAGGTACCGACAAGTCGCTCAATTGCAATGTATCTACGGTAATCATGAATCCATTGGGAACTGGTTGTGGTACCAGTTGTACCTATCTTTGGACTACTGATGATGGCAACATAGTCTTGGGAGCCAACACCTTGTATGCCCGGGCAGATACACCAGGTGCCTATACGCTCACGGTAAAAAGCCTCCTTAACGGTTGTATGGCTTCTGATGTAATGGATATCACCCAATCGATGCCAGTGACGGCAACCGCGACCCAACTTGGTATGGTAACCTGTAACGGAACTGCTACCGGCTCGGCGAAGGTCACTGGTAGTGGCGTAGGTGCACTGAATTATACCTGGTCGAATGGCGTCACCACGGCCACCGCCAGTAATTTATCAGCAGGAACTTATACAGTCAAAGTAGCGGATCAGGAAGGATGTAGTGCTGTTGCCAGTGTTACTATTACACAACCTTCTATTTTGGTTGCAGGTGTTCAAACCACGCCTCAAACAATGGCCGGCTCAAACAATGGAACGGCTTCGACTGTGGTCACAGGCGGAACTGCACCATACACTTATAAATGGAATACCGGCCCGGTGACAATGTCACTTAGTAATCTGGCTCCGGGAAATTACACCGTTACGGTTACTGACAGTAATGGATGTACAAAAGCGCAAACAGGTACGGTAAATTCTGTCGCCTGCTCTATTACCGGATCGGTGACTGCCACCAATGTATCTTGTTTTGGCACGAGCAATGGTACGGCTACCGTGAATCTTACCGGCACCTCAGGAACAATCACTTATTTATGGTCAAATGGCGGCAATACCAAAACTGTTACCAATCTCGGACCTGGCAATTATTCAGTAACCACAACTGACAATAATGGCTGTTCCGCAGTGTTTACCACTCCAATCACCACCCCGCAATTATTGGTATTATCGCTTGCTAATCAGAACAATATCAAATGTTTGGGCCAGCAAACCGGCTCTGCTACAGTCTCGGCTTCCGGCGGAACATCCCCGTATAGTTTTGTATGGTCGACAGGCACCAGTGGATCAACCGCCTCCAACCTGAATCCAGGCACCTACTCCTGTACTGTTACTGATGCAAAAGCATGTACGGTAAAGCAAATGGCACAGATTCAACTCACTGACCATAATCCTCCCCAATTGGCCCTCAAAAATGCTACTGTTTTCCTGAACAGTTCGGGCATAGCAACAATTACACCAGTGTTATTTGATAATGGCAGTATCGATCTGGAATGCTCTATCAGTTCCTGGACGGTGAGCCCAACAACTTTTGATTGTGAGCAAATCGGGACGTATACCGTGACGCTGACGGCCACCGATCAAAATGGCAATACATCTACAGGAAATGCTTCGGTAACGGTGCAAGACAATATCGTACCTACGATAACCTGCCCGGCTAGCCAAACTGTTGCGTCCTGTGTTACAACTGTAACCTTTTCGGCACCTGTTGTAACTGACAACTGTCAGGTTTTCAGCAGTGCAATATTGACCAGCGGTATGCCCTCGGGTTCTGTATTTCCATCTGGATTAACCACCCAGGTATTTTCCTTTACCGATTATGGCGGTAACACTGCTACTTGTAATTTTACCATTGCAGTAATGGCCGCTTTTGAGACATCAGTCACCGCTACCCCACTTTCGTGTACGGCTGTTTGTAATGGGACAGCAAGTGCTGCCGTCAGCGAGATTAATGGATTCGCGAACTACTTATGGAGCAATGGACAAAATAACCCGGTTGCAACCGGACTTTGTCAGGGGTTTTATACCGTGACCGTTACTGACGCTGCTGGCTGTTCACAAGTTCATCAAGTTGACGTAATGGCAGAGAATGGACCTGCCTACAATTTGTCTCTGAATACCGTGACTGCAAGTTGTGATGCAGTGTGCGATGGCAGTGTACAGTTGTCTGTGTCTGGTGGTAATTCAACGCCATTCGTATCCTGGAGCACCGGACAATCCGGCACGTCACTTACTAATCTTTGCCCCGGCAGCTACCAGGCCACATTGACAGACGCTTCCGGGTGCAGTCAAATGCAGGAGATACAAATCGGTGTGCACGACAATCAGGCGCCCACAATGATTTGTCCGGACAATATTATGCGGGGATCCTGTTTGTCCAATATTGTATTTGATATGCCGCAGGTACTTGACAACTGTATCGTGAACCAGCAACAACTCCAGCAAATTAGTGGGTTTGCCTCCGGCACTTCTTTTCCGGCAGGCACCACGATCCAATCCTTTCAATATACCGATAACGGTGGCAATGTTGCACAATGCAGTTTTATAGTGACCGTTAGTCCAATATCTGTTTTACAATCATCTGCAACACCAGTCACTTGTGCCAATGCCTGCAACGGCACTGCAACAGTTAGTGTTAACAGTGGTCAGGGGCCCTTTAATGTATTGTGGAGTACAGGAACACCGGGTTCATCGGTTTTGAACCTTTGTGCAGGCACTTATACAGCAACCGTTACAGACGGGTCAGGATGCATCCAAACAGCAACAGTTTCTGTCACTCAACCTGGACCACTTGTACTTGGCGTTGATTTGGTACAAAATGATGCTACCGGAACCGGAACAGGCAGTATCTCCGTGGCAATCAGTGGCGGGGTGTTGCCGTATACATATTCCTGGAAGCGCGATGGCCAGTTTTTTGCTGCCACAGAAGACCTCAACGGATTATCTGCCGGCCAATACGCTCTTATTGTTACCGATGCCAATGGCTGCACCGTCGCAAGCAGTATACTGACGATCAGCACTACTGTAGCAACTGGGGAAGTAACAGAAATCTTGAAAATGGCTGTTTACCCTAATCCAGCCCGTTCGGAGGTTTTCATCCAGTTGGCAGGATCAACAGATAAAACCATGCAACTTCAGATTATGAATATGCAAGGCCGCATTTTACGGGAAGAAATGACCACCCGTGAAGGCAGCGATCCAATTATGATAAACATAGAAGACTTACCCGAAGGCATGCTGCTGTTTCGTTTGACCAATGGGGAAAGCGCTGTTTCAAAAATGGTAGTAAAAATTTAGTCCAAAGTCAGCTAGTCCCAGGTCTGTAGAGTGTACCCCAAGCATACCGACCACTTGTATCAACCGACATGCTTGAGGTTAACTCTACAGACCCGGGACTAGGGACTAATTGACCTGGGACTAACTGACTTTGGACTAACTTTTAATAACCTTCTCCACCCACATCATTTTTCCAAACTTATCCTGTACTTGCAGTAAATAAACACCTGCAGGAAGGTCGTTAATCTTCCATGCCGCAAAACCATTGCCGCCTAAGGAAGAGATCGTTTCAAAACGCACCTGAGTTCCCCACAACGTATACAACGCCAGTGAACAGACCTGATCGGGTGTATTTTTTACCACCATTTGCAAATCGCCGGTGGTGGGGTTAGGGGACACATCCACCGCAATTCCTGTTGTTTCCGGCAAAGTAGTATTCACCGGAAAATCCATATATCCAGTAGCCAGCGCATATTCGCCGCGGATCATGGTGTCTAAGCGAATAACACCTAAGCCATCGGTCATCGATCCAACGGCCAGTACCACTGCCCTTGGATAACGTATCCATTCATGCCCTGCTTCCTTGCGGTACAGCACGATAAGGCTGTCTTCTGGTATTGTGGCGAGCAAATCAGCGTCTAATTCCGCGTTGGTAGTGCCTCGGTCGTACCGGATAATACCGTTGCCAATAAACCCATCAGGCCAAATGCCGTTGATATTCCAGTAATGCCGGGATGAAATTTTTACGGTGGATGGCAAATCAGGCGTCACTTCCGGAGCGCTCCAATGGTGCTGAATCAAGACAAAAGCGGAATCACCGGCCGGGACGTTTTTAACATTGATTGAAAAAGAGGTGTTCGTGCCGCTCACAGAGCCCGTTGTTTTGACGACTTTATCATAATTCACATGGGCAAGATTCAGCTCCTGGTTCCGGTTGAGCATACAAAATTGCGGTTCGAAGGGCAATATGAAAGTCGCTGCTCCTTTTTCGCCTGCTGCTATCATTCGCCTGCTTTCAAAACTCCCGTCAGCTTTCCTGAAATTCACTTCCAATGGAACGTTGTGGTGAAAATGGGTGCTGGCCCGAAGTCCCTGCCGCACGGCAACTGCCGCTTCAAAATTGCCGTTGCCCAAAGGTTTAACCACACAGGAATCCAGTGCAAAATCTGACCATCCGGGATTAAAGATCCAATCGTCAAAAAAATTAGTGAGGTCCACTCCCGTATAGGCCGTGAGGCTGTCACGCATTTCATAAGCATCCATTGCTTCGTAGCGAAGTGCCGTTTGTAAATGGGTCATACCGGTCCGAAAAAGTGAATCGCCGAGGTAATAACGCATGTTATGCATGGTCATAGCTCCTTTATTGTAGGTAGTAGTTCCGTAGGTGACTTCATGGGGCATTGGAGAAAGTGGTAAAAAAGCACCGTCATCATAATGGGCACTAAATAACATGTCCACATTATTTTGTTTTTCGAGGGTAATAAAATCAGTTTTGCCAAAGTAATGTTCGATAAACAAATGCGCACCATATTCAGCATTACCTTCTTTTACCCACATATCGGACTCACTACCAACGGTTACCACATTGCCCCACCACTGGTGTGCCAGTTCGTGCGTCAAGATAGAAATATTCGACGCGTTATTGACCGGATCAATCAAAAAATCGGGGTAAATAGTATTTCCCGGATTTTCCATGGCTCCACGGGTAGCCAGTGCATACCCGACTTTATTGTAAGGATATGGACCAAACCAATATTCAAAACAATCCAGTGCTTTATTCAGGTAGTTAAAACAGGCGTTTTTGGCCCGGGTGGTGTCAGCATGGTGGGCCAGTACTTCCATAGGGTACTCTTCTCCTGTTAGGCCTGTATGCTGGCGAACCAAATGGCCATAATCGGCAGCAGCAAAGCTCACATGATAAGTACAGGATGGCACATCGAGGCGATAAGTGCGCCAGACCTTTTGGCTGTCGGGGCCGGGTATCTCGACCAGAAAATCGCCCGTCGCATAGGTGCGATACGGAAGTGTGGTTAAAAATGACATTTCAAAACTCGATCGCTCCACAAAATTGTCGAAACACGGAAACCATGCATGACCGAAGTTGTGTGGATCGTCTGTCAATCCAATACTCAAATTGTAAATATAATTACCTTCAAAATACACCCCCCCAAAATCGGAAGGCGATTGAATCGGTGTACCCTGGTACCAAACAGTCAGAGAACCTGTTTCACCCACCGCCATGGGGGCAGGTAAGGTAATTACCAGCGAAATGCCCTGGTGCGAAAAAAGCAGGTTTTCACCTGTTGCATTTTTGATAGAATCTACGGCAAGCCCCAGAAGATCCAGCGTAATGGTACTCAAATCGGGTATCTTCGGACTAAACAGAACGGTACAAGTACCTTTGAGTTTTTTAGACGCAGGCGAACTGATATCAATTTTGATATCATAATGAATAATATCAAAAGAGTCGCTGCGGCTGTTGGAAGCGAAAATAGCTGCCTTTTTTTGAGCAGTTAAGGGTTCGCAATGGGCATCCCGTTTCATGTAGTGGCAGCCATAGCGCTGTATACTGTCGGGCTGAGCCTGAAGGGTAATCGCCGCAATAAAGCAAAGAAGAAGGGTGTGAATTTTTTTCATAATTTTTTTTTAAAAAAGGCCAAAGTTAGTCCCAGGTCCGTAGAGTATACAGCAAGCATCTCGATTTTTACGAATGGCCTGCGTGCGTGGGGATTACTCTACGGACCTGGGACTAATCTACGCTTTTTTATGCATTTGCTGGTTCGCTTTCCGTTGGTCGTTCATGCGGTTTTCGAGGGTATAAATGTACTCCCGGGCTTTTTTATTGCCGTGTTTTTCCCAGCTAATTTTGGCCCATTCCTGAGCGAGAATAGCATTGCCGCTCAGTTCTGCGGCGACGGCCATATTGTAAGCGGTACGACCTGCCACTTTTTTATTGGTTAGATTGGACTCGTAAATCCGTTTCCATTGTTCGGCAGCTTTGTCCCAGGAACCCGCTTTCGCGAAGCGGTCGGCCTGTTTCATCTCGGTTTTATGACCTTTGGCTTTGGCGTAGTATGCTCTGGACACCTGTACATAGGTAGGCGCAATGCGCATTCCATAATGTTCGCCACCGATATTAGCGACCTGGCGGGTGACCGAAGTTTGTGACGGAAGTCGGTTGACTGCTTCGCGTTCAGTACTCCCGGAGCCATCACTCACCGTAAAATCATCGGTGGTGTACTCGTCGATAATGATTTTGGATTGTGGGTCATACATACGCCAGCCCATACGTACGCTGCTGCGCATATCGGAGTGATAGGTCACCGTGATGGTTTCTTTACCCGTTTTGGCATTTTTGGATTTACTTTCCCGGCGGACCGTTGATACATTATTGTCGGTATCGAATGATTCGATGGCAACCACTGCATCGGCGTGATTTTCGCGGCAAACGCGTTCGATTTCACTCCAGGGCAGCGGTTGCGGCATGTTACTACCAGCTTTGCTGCCAGTCATTTCAATACCTGTGCGAATGACCTGAAAACGGGGTGTATTCCGCAGACCTTCTGTGAGTCCGTCCACCGCTTCTTCCCGGCTGCGGCGGTCCTGACCGATTGCCTCACCAGTGAGTACGCCTTCCAGGACATTGAGCCAGCCATTGGAGGGTTTGCTGCGGTCGACTACCGCTAATTTAGCAATATGTTCGGGGACCGTAAATTTTGCAGGTTGCAGGACCGTCATGGACGCAGAGCGCATACAACTGCTAAGGGACGCGATGGCGATTGCGCTGAAAAAGAGGTGGTGGAGCAGCTTCATAGTGAAGTTAGGTTGGCAATGATAACCCATGAATAATGCACAAAGATAAGAATTACATGAATATTTGCATCCCTTGTTCTAATAACGCCCCAGCTACCCGAAAAAGCGTAAACCGAATCATTCGCAAATCGTGCTTCGACCGCGCTCAGTAATAAAATCGAATTATTCCGCCGCTTTCATCAACTGCTCCAGCGTACTTTTCACCTGCTTGATACTCCGTATTTCCTCCTGGACCAGGATAAAATCCTTATTCGTTTGTTTGAGCGAAATGCCCATTTTGCGACCGTAATTAGCTACAAAAGCGAGAATTTTGTGGAAATAAGGCGTTTCGAAAAAGATGGATTGTGGTTTCGAGAGGAAATAACAACGCAGTTTACCGCCTTTGAGAATGAGGCGTTCAAAACCGAGGCGTTTACACATCCATTGCAGGCGAATGGCCTCAAACAGCGTGAATACCGGCACCGGAATTTTCCCAAACCGGTCAGTCAGCATTTCTGCGAATTTCGTGAGTCCTTCTTCATCGGCCACTTCGTTCAGTTGGGTATACAGCGACAGGCGCTCCTGAATATTAGTGATGTACAAATCGGGGATCAGCATCTCCAGGTCGGTTTCGATAGTGACGTCCCGTACAAAGTCGTGTTTTTTGGCCAATTCTTCGCGGAAAAGGTCCTTGAAATCGGTTTCTTTTAATTCATGGATGGCTTCGTCGAGAATTTTTTGGTAGGTTTCATACCCAATATCGGCGATAAACCCACTTTGTTCGCCGCCCAATAAGTTACCGGCACCGCGAATATCCATATCGCGCATGGCCACCTGAAAACCATCGCCGAGGTCGCTGAATTCCTCGATTGTTTTGAGCCGTTTACGGGCTTCATTACTGAGCACCGAAAACGGTGGCGCAAACAAATAACAGTAAGCTTTGGTATTGGAGCGGCCTACCCGACCGCGCAACTGGTGGAGGTCTGATAAGCCAAACATATCCGCCCGGTTGATGATAATCGTGTTGGCATTAGGGATATCAAGCCCGGTTTCAATAATATTGGTGCAGGCCAATACCTCATGGCGGCGTTCGATAAAGTCCATCAGGGTTTGCTCGAGCGCTTCCGGGGGCATTTGTCCGTGGGCGTAAGCGATGTCTATATCAGGGCAAATTCGCTGCAACATTTCCACCACTTTGGGAAGTTCCGTCACCCTGTTGTGGACAAAAAACACCTGTCCGCCACGGTTTATTTCGTGGTAAACAGCATCCCGGATCAGGTCTTCGTTGAACACCCGGATCTCTGTATGGATGGGTTGGCGGTTGGGTGGTGGCGTGCGCAAAATACTCATGTCCCTGGCTGCCATCAGAGAGAACTGGAGCGTGCGGGGAATGGGTGTGGCGGTGAGGGTAAGGGTATCGACATTAACCTGGAGCGCCCGCAATTTTTCTTTGGCCGCCACCCCGAATTTTTGTTCTTCATCGACCACCAGCAAGCCCAGATCTTTGAATTGGGTATCCTTACTCAGTAGTGCATGGGTGCCGATAATGATATCTATTTTCCCTGCGGCTAATTGCACTAAAATTTCTTTTTTCTCTTTGGCCGACCGGAACCGGTTGATAAAATCAACAGTGACCGGGAATTCACTCAAGCGTTCGGAAATAGTTTTCCAGTGTTGCAGTGCGAGAATGGTAGTAGGGACCAGAATGGCCACTTGTTTGCCATCGGTTACTGCTTTGAAGGCGGCGCGAATGGCCACCTCCGTTTTGCCAAATCCGACATCGCCGCATACTAACCGATCCATTGGATAGTCTTTCTCCATATCTGCTTTTACATCGGCGGTAGATTTGATCTGATCCGGCGTGTCTTCATAAATAAACGATGCTTCCAATTCATTTTGGAGGTAACCATCTGGCGGGAAAGCATGCCCTGGTGTGGAGCGGCGTTTGGCGTACAGTTTAATCAGCTCGGCAGCGATATCCTTGATTTTTTTCTTGGTACGCGCCTTGGTTTGCTGCCAGGCATCAGAGCCGAGGCGGTTCAATTGGGGTTCTGTTCCTTCTTTTCCGACGTATTTGCTGATTTTATGCAGCGATTGAATGCTCACGTAGAGCATATCATTGTTTTTGTAGATCAACCGTGCAGCTTCCTGAATTTGTCCGCCGATTTCAATTTTTTGCAGTCCCGAGAACTTACCAACTCCATGATCAATATGCGTCACGTAGTCGCCTGTTTGCAACTCCCGTACGAGGCGGATATTCAAGGATTGGTCTTTGGAGAAACCCGTGCGAAGTTTGTACTGGTGATAGCGCTGGAATATCTGATGGTCAGTCAATGCCACGATACGCAGGTCCTCATCGATAAATCCTTCTGAAAGGTCCGACTCTACCGGCAGCCATTGAATATTGGCTTTCAGGTCTTTAAATATAGCCCGCAACCGGTCCAGTTGCTTTGGATTGTCGGAACAAATAAATATATCGTACCCCGCAGCTTTCCAGTCGTGCAGAGAACGGATCAGCAGATCAAAATTTTTATTAAACGAGGGTTGCGGCTTAGCAGCAAAAGAAATGGTCTTTGCAGCCGCTGGTAAAAGAGACATGGCGCAAAGGTAGGGAAAAGAATATCGAACACCGAATATCGAATATCTAAGTGTGTAAAGGGTGCCCCAAGCAGATCGTTTTCAGGTAGTTACTTTAACTACGGTCCGCTCTACACACTTCGATATTCGGTGTTCGAAATTCAATATTCTTTTCATCTCCCTCTTGCGCATATCAAACAACTCCTGTACTTTTGCGGTGTATTAAATACATAGTACACTAATTCACTAATAAAGATATGCACCTATGATTGCTATTAACGGGATTTCATTTTGGTACAACCGCAGCAGACCAGTGCTGGAAGACCTCACTTTGCAGATGGATACGGGCGGAGTGTATGGCGTACTGGGCGCTAATGGAGTGGGCAAGACTACTTTACTACAACTGATTGGTGGCTTACTCAGCCCCAAAACTGGTGTGATTGCAGTAGATGGTCAATCACCCAGCCTGCGGCAGGCCAGCTGGCTTGAAAAAATTTTCTACGTTCCCGTAGAGTTTGATCTTCCCAACCTTAAGGTGGCCACTTTTGGCCGTCGGTTACAGCACTTTTATTCCAAATTTGATGAAAAAATGTGGGATAATGCCTTGCATACCTTTGGTATCCTGCAAGGTGAGGCGATTAGTGCATTGTCTTTTGGGCAGAAAAAGAAGGTATTGCTCAGTTTTGCTTTAGCGAGTGGATGCGATATTTTACTGTTCGACGAGCCGACTGATGGGCTGGACATACCTTCCAAAGACCATTTTCGGCGATTGTTGAGCAGCTATATTGGCGACAGCCGCATGGCAGTGATTACCACCCACCATGTGCATGATGTGGAGATGTTGCTCGATCATGTCATTGTATTGAAGGACAAACATTTGTTGCTCAATGCTTCGCTCACTGATATTGCTGCGCATGTACACACAGTGATCACCCCGCAGCTCCCACCAGAAGATTCCATTATTTATTCCGAACGGGTGGCAGGAGGCTACCATTGTTTGGTGAAAAACACCCGGGATGGCGAAGGGGGACTCAACCTGGAACTCCTGTTCAAAGCCATTCAACGCTATCCTGAACTCGCTAAAAGTTATTTACAACTATGAATAACAGGTTTGATTTTCGCCGCTTTATCCAGGTGATGTGGTATACCTGGGTTACCCAGTCGCTGTTGCCATATATCGCTATGGCCGTATCCGCATTGCTGGTTTTTCTTTATTTGTCGTTGGGTGCCAGAAACGGGAATGCTTCTTTTTATAACAATGATTCCTTTTTGGCATTCACTTTTTACTTTTTAGGTTGTGGCTGGTTGTATGCCGGCTTGATGTTCGGTGAATTTAGCAAAAGATCCACCACGGGTTTTTATTTACACCTGCCTGCTTCCATCACGGAAAAATGGTTAGCCAAAGTATTGCTGACGTTTATTGTTTTTCCTACGGTATTGTGTTTCTTTTTCAGACTTTCCTATTGGGGATTTAATGAATTGTCGGCCAGGCTATTAGCGTTCAGATACCTGCCATTCGAATGGGGTTCAAGGAATATGCAGGTAATTTTTTTTTTGTTTTTTCTATCCTTGCCCGCAGCCTTTGCATCGGGGCTGATTTGGCGGCGTTTTGGTATTTTTAAAGGAATAGTTGTTGTTTTCGGGTTGTTTTTGGCATTAGCCCTCGTGGCAGATATTGGTTTTGGCCTGTATCCCTACCAATCAACGCACAGCGTACTGCTTCAGGAAGTTAATATCCCCTTTTTTGAACTGGATAGTCCGGATTCAACCCGCACATTAGTGATGTGGTTTTGGGCATTAGCCATATACATTCCCTCGCTGTTGTTTTTTGTAGCCACCTGGTTTTTCATGAAAGAAAAGGAGATCTAAATTATGGAATTTCAAACACAAGCTGCAATCTGGATGCAAATTGCGCAACAGATTGCCACCAGAATAATGGCAGGCGAATGGCCTCCCGGCGAGCGAATTCCGTCGGTTCGTGAACTGGCTGCAGAAATACAGGTCAACCCCAATACAGTAGCCCGTTCTGTCACTTTTCTCCAGGACGAAGGTGTCATTGTCAACCAACGCGGCATTGGTTATTTCGTGGCAGAAGACGGAGTCGCCAAAGCGCAGGCGATGCGTAAACGGGCATTTACCGAGGCATTGTTACCTGCTTTTTTCCAAACCGCGGACCAGTTAGGCATTTCCTGGGAGGAACTCAAAACATTGTATCACCAATTTCAACAAAAAAATAAGCTATGAAAATCGGGTTGTTAATGGTTATTACAGCAGTATCGCTGTTCACGGGAACAATAGTATGGAGTACAGTGAAAACAGTAGGCCGAAAGCGGTATGATATTACAGAAAAAGTAAGGGCTAATTTGCAACCAGACCGCCAAACGGAACATGCTTTTTTTTACGCGGTAAAAAACACTGTCTCCTGTAAAGTGAATGCGCCGGTAAATGTGGAGTTGGATGAAAGTTTTACCGGTGTGGAATTACTGGGCGATACCAGTGTATTTAAATATTTATTGGTGCATACGAACCAAACACCAACAAAATCAGATTGGGTAGATATTGAAATGATGCCTGCGGTACAGATTGCCGAAGCAGATGCGGCCACTGATAAAATTAAAAAGAATACCATAAAATATGACAGTACCCACCAGCAAATTGTTGCCGCAGCCAATATTACTGTTCGAATAGGCATTGGCTCCGGGGAAAAGATGGGTATTCCCGAGCGGCAGTTGGTTTTTCTGGGTTGTAAAAAAGTACAAACCGTTACACCCGTTACCGGAAGAAAATTATTAATTAATTTAGGGAGCTCTGACTCCACAATGATACAGTTGAATGTGCAATGCCTTGAATTGACCGCCACAGGAAGCACTCGTAAATATGTAGCCCTCCGTGGAAAAGTGGACTGGGCCCACTACATGTTGTCTTTTACGGATTTGTACGCCCAGGATTTGATTTCGGAGGAGTCGTACTTGTCGCGATGGAATAATAGTGCTGCAAATATCCAGGCAACAGAGATTGTAAATGCCAGGCGGGAGAACGATTGCCTGCTGAACATTACAGGAAATCCAAAGTATCAGCGGGTTACAGAATAAAAAACAGTAAATGCCGCAATTGGTGCGCTTAACAAGGTGTCAAAAATCAACGCCGCTCCATTTTCCACAGTTTCGCTATCTTCGCACCGTGTTCGGTGACAATTTTGTATTTTATAAACAGTTAGACGCTACCGATTGTGGCGTTACTTGTCTGCGCATGGTCGCAAGGCATTATGGTAGGCATTTTTCTCTGGAGTACCTGCGTGATTTGGCACACCTTGATCGGGAAGGTGCCTCACTTATCGGAATTGCCGACGCTGCCGAACGGATTGGCTTCCGTACGCTGGCCGTAAAAGTGCCTTTCAGCCGGCTCAAAAAAGATATTCCGTTGCCGTGTATTGCCCATTGGGACAGCAAGCACTTCGTGGTAATCTATGGTTTCAAGGACAATAAAGTATTGATTGCTGACCCTGCTATTGGCAAATTACGCTTGAGCATCAGCGATTTCCGGAAGAGCTGGCACAGCGATATTTCTGCCGCAGAACCACAAGGCGTTATTCTGGCTTTAGAGACCACGCCCGATTTTGAACGGCAGGAGGGCGATAAAAACCAGGAAACCAGCCTTACTTTTTTGTGGAAATACGTCACCCGGTACAATAGCCTGATTATTCAGCTGGTCGCCGGTTTATTTTTTGGCGGCATTATTCAACTCGCTTTCCCGTTCCTCATGCAGGCACTGGTGGACAAAGGCGTCCAACTCCGCGATTACAATTTCGTTTGGCTGATATTGCTGGCGCAGGGCATGTTGTTTTTCGGCCAAATGGCCGTTGAATTCCTGCGTGGCTGGATCTTGCTGCATATAGGGACGCGGGTAAATATCAATTTGGTTTCAGATTTCCTGATCAAGTTAATGCGGTTGCCGATGGCATTTTTCGATGCCAAAATGACGGGCGATTTACTGCAAAGAATTTATGATAATGAACGGGTGGAACGTTTTCTCACCGCCGCTTCGCTCAATACGCTGTTCAATTTGTTCAGCCTTTTCATTTTCCTGATTGTTTTATATTTTTACAGTCCGCTTATTTGCGGCATCTTTTTGTTTGCGTCACTGTTGTACTTTGGTTGGGTCTTGTTGTTTATGCGCCGTCGCCGGAATCTTGATTTTCGGCGGTTTGAGCGAATGGCCGAGAACCAAAGCGCCCTTATCCAGATGATCAACGGCATGCAGGAGTTGAAACTGCACAATGCCGAAAAACAAAAACGCTGGGACTGGGAGCGAATTCAGGCGCGTCTTTTCCGCATTAATGTGCAATACCTGGCCACTGATCAGGTGCAGCGGGCAGGTGCAGCATTCATCAATGAAGGCAAAAATATTATCATTTCTTTCGTGGCAGCACGGGCCGTCATGCGGGGCGACATGAGCCTCGGTATGATGTTGTCGACCCAATATATCATCGGCCACATGAATGCGCCGCTGGAATCACTCGTGCAGTTTATCATCGCCTGGCAGGAGGCAAAGATCAGTCTTGAACGCCTTAATGAGATCCACCGCAGGCCTGAGGAAGAACCTGTCGAGGTATCGAAAGTGACCCTTATGCCCGACAACCGCAATCTCGTCCTGGATAATGTGTCGTTCCGGTATGGTGGCCCGCACGATCCCCCTGTTTTGGTCAATGTGAACATGCGTTTTCCCTATGGAAAAACAACAGCCATTGTAGGATCAAGCGGGAGTGGAAAAACCACCCTGCTCAAATTGTTGTTGAACTATTACCCGCCCAATTCCGGCAATGTACGCCTCGGCGATATCAACCTTGGTAATATTAATACCCAGCTGTGGCGTGCCAGCTGCGGGGCAGTGATGCAGGACGGTTATATTTTCAGCGATACCATTGCCCGCAATATTGCACTGGGAGATGACAATATCGACCGCCGCCGGTTGCTGCATGCTGCAGAAGTAGCCAATATTCAATCGTTCATAGAAAGCCTTCCTTTGGGTTATAATACTAAAATCGGTCAGGAAGGCACTGGTATAAGTCAGGGACAGCGCCAGCGTATTCTAATTGCCCGCGCCGTTTATAAGCAACCCGAATTTTTCTTTTTTGACGAAGCAACCAATGCACTCGATGCCAATAACGAACTGGTGGTGATGGATAACCTGGAACGTTTGTTCAAAGGAAAAACAGTGGTTATCGTCGCCCACCGCCTTAGTACCGTCCGTAATGCCGATAATATTATTGTGCTGGAAAAAGGGGAGGTCATCGAGCAGGGCACCCATGAGCAACTGACGATGCTGCGTGGGGCATATTACAATTTGGTACGGAATCAATTGGAATTAGGGAACTAAAATCACATACCTTGTCTAATTACACACCCAGCACATACAGCACCATCCTCACAAAATGGGCCTCCCTTCATCCCCGGCCCATGCCCTGGAAAGGGATTCGCGACCCATACCGGATCTGGCTATCGGAAATCATTCTTCAACAGACGCGCGTTGAGCAGGGACTGCCTTATTATGAGCGTTTTGCAGCAACTTACCCGACCATAACCGATCTGGCGCAAGCCCGTGATGATGAGGTATTTAAACTGTGGGAAGGACTTGGATATTATTCCCGGGCGCGCAATATGCTGGGTGCTGCGCGGATGGTGGCCGACGAATTGGGCGGCCATTTCCCCGATACTTATGAGGGTATCAGGGCGCTGAAAGGCGTAGGCGATTATACAGCGGCGGCTATTGGCTCCTTTGCTTATGATTTGCCTTATGCCGTTTTGGATGGCAATGTGTACCGGGTACTAGCGCGTTGGTTTGGTATTGAAACGCCGACCGATAGCACCGAAGGGAAACGGCAATTTGCCCGTTTGGCGCAGGGAATACTCGACTCAGACCGACCTGGTGCGCATAATCAGGCGATGATGGATTTCGGTGCCACCTGGTGTACGCCGAAGAACCCGAAATGCGGCAATTGCCCGTTCAGCGCGGTTTGTGAAGCGAACAACCTGGACAAAGTGTCACTTTTGCCTGTAAAATCAAAGAAAATACTTCAAAAAGAGCGTTTTTTCTTGTATTGTGTAGTAGATAAAGCGGGGAAAACTTTTCTCCAAAAACGGGAACAAAAAGATATCTGGCAAAATTTGTACGATTTTCCACATATAGAACCAGACACACTACCAGCCGACACCATCACCGCCTGTGGATTGCTTGGTCTTCCCGCAATGGATGGCACCCGACTCTCCAAAATTTATCGCCAAACCCTCACCCATCGCAAGGTCGCTGCGCTTTTTTTGGAAATACCCTGGACCACATCTGTCGAGGTTCTCCTCTCCGACTGTGTCACCGTGAACAACAATACGGATTTGCCGGAGATAGCGGTACCCCGAATAATTGAGTGGTACTGGAAGGAGAAAGGGCATACATTGACATTGTTTTAATTCTTTTTGTCGCCTAATCCAACAAAAAATCTCCATATTTGCTCCCGAATATGAGCTTATTAGACATTTTGGGATTTGGTAAAAGCCGCCGTTTAGTCAGGGTGGAGCATGTTACCCACTGGCATTCGAACTCGCTGAAGCGAAATGTTGTTTTCGACATTTACCTGCCCAGAGAATATGGACAACCCAACGCAGGGCTGTTTCCGTTGTTGCTGATTAACGATGGACAGGATTTACCCCGCATGAACTTCACCCAGATATTGCGCACTTTATACAAACAGCGGGCTATGCCACCGATGATTGTAGTGGGTATCCATGCCGGCACCGCACGCACCAGCGAATATGGTACCGTTCGCCAGGTCGATTATAAAGGCCGTGGCAAAAAGGCACCTGCATATAAGGCCTTTATTATGGAGGAGTTAATGCCGTTTTTATACGAAAAATTCCCGCTGACGGAATTGTCCGCTGAAAGAGCGTTTGCCGGCTTTTCCTTAGGTGCTTTATCTGCCCTTGATATTGTTTGGAGCGAGCCATCGGTATTTGGCGGTGCGGGGGTATTCTCCGGCGCGCTGTGGTGGCGCTGGGCCGATGTGCGGCCCGAAGATCCCGATGCTGACCGGATCATGCACGACATTATCCGTACCAGTCGGGATGAAAGGCCGAACGACCAGTATTTTTGGTTTCAGGTCGGTACGATGGACGAAGAAGATGACCGCAACAACAATGGTATTATCGATGCTATCGACGACACGCTTGATTGTATCGGCGCGATACAAAGCAGGGGTTACCGCGATGAACAAATCTGGTATGAAGAAATCAATGAAGGCACCCACGATCCCGAAACCTGGGGCTATGTCATGCCCGATTTTTTAAGGTGGATGTTTACGAATGAGGGAGATTTGTGAGGTATGAAGTATGAAGTATTTTTTCCCTACTTCTTCCATGTTCTTGAATCCACACCGCCCACGGTCATCAGCCGGTCGTACCGCTCTCCGAAGGGTCGGTAATAGACCATGATCGTATAGATATTCCCTGTTTCGTGCCAATCGCCTTCCATGTCGTCATCGGCTGAGGGTTCGTAGGTTTCTGCATCCACTACACTGAAGGCGTAGTTATAGTAGCCTTGTTTGAGCAGCGGATTGCAGAAATAACTGTGAGAGACTTCATCGTATTCCATTTTAAATTCATCGCGCAGCCGCCAATCGGTCATTTCACCAATCACGTATACTTCCTTATTTTCGAACGGCGCATTGCGTTGCAGAACAAACAGCACATTGGCGTAATCCGTTTGCATAAAAGTTTGGCCCGGAGTTCGATTTTCAATGGAAAAACGGCCGTTGATATCATCGGTCAAAGCATAGGTATGGCTTTCTGACTGGTCTGTTTCGGGTTTAAGGAACACCTGCCAGGTGACTGCGTTGCGCTCAATTTTTTGCACATTGTTACCCCTGAAATCAAAGGACCGCATGTCGAAGAAACGCCAGCTTTTTCCTGCCGGAAAAACGATAGAGTCCTGGTAATCAAAGTTCATACTGTTGCGCAAAGTGACGAAAGGTCGCGGCGCTACAGGGCCCATCACGCGGTCCCAGCGCATATTTTGATAAATGAACGCCTTCACTTCCCGGATAGGATTATTAATCACCGTTCCTTCATGAAGTACCTGAAAATCAATTTCCTGGTGGGTAAAAATTTTGCCGGCGTGAAAAATTTGTGCCATTTGTGCCGACACGCTCCACTTGCTTTCCATGACCATAAAACGCCGCACCATGACCAATTCCCGGTCATTGTCTTCGTCGAATACTTTTAAAATATAATTGCCGGAAACGGCCCAGCGCATATTCTGGTTGGGGAGCGTGATCTGATAGCGGGTATACGGTTGAAGGGTGTTCACCGAGCTGTTGATCGAAGTAATACGGTCTTCTGTAAATCCATTGATATATTCATTGTCTTCCAATACAGAGGGTTGCCAATCGCTGTTGCAATGCACAATGGTGTACAGGTAGTTTTTGAGGTCGAAACCGATACGGTCGAAAGACAGATTGATCTGGCCGCTTTTCAGATCGACGACAGGATACGGACTGGCCGGATTGATTTGCACTGTTTTAATATCCTTGTCAAGGACACGCGCAGCGGTATTGACTTGTGCCCGAAGCACTATTGGAAAAATAGAAAAGACAAGCAATGAAAGGTATGAATACCGCATTTTGAAAGAGGGACCAACGTAAAAAGCGTGAGTGACAAACGTATTGACGCATTAAACGTCGGGAGGTTTCCTGAGATTGTTATATTTTTGCCCAAAATTCCTTTCAAATTTGTTCCGGAGCCTCTTCAGAAATGCTTTTCAGGCGATTAGTACCTTAGTAATCGTGCTGACAGCCTTTTCCTTTTTCTCACCATACGTCAACCCGGCCACCTTTCGCTGGTTTTCGTTTTTTGGTACAGTATTTCCCTGGCTGCTGCTGGTGAATATCCTTTTAATGACATTCTGGATCTGGTATACCAACCGGTTTGCGCTTTATCACCTCGCGATCATCATCCTGGGATGGGGATATGTGGCCAAATTTATGGGGACCTATACCGGCAAAAGTCAAGCACCGCGCAACAGCGTCACTATAGTCACCCACAATCTTGGGTTGCTGTTCTATGGTAAAAAAGTAAATGAAGCACAAACCGACAGTATCGCTGGCGCATACGCTGCTTTTTTAAAAAAGAACGGCGTTCCAGATATTATTTGTACCCAGGAAACCCGCGGCACTTTTTATCCTTTGCTGGGCAAATATTTAGGCTACGACCAGCGGTTTAACCTCAAAAAAGGAACGGTCATTCTCAGTCGTTTTCCTATCAAAGCAGGTGGCGAAGTATCCTTTGGCAAAACCAGTAATTCCACCCTTTGGGCCAATATTGAACTGCCGGGAGGAAAGATCGTGCGGGTATATAATGTTCATTTACAGTCGAATAAGGTCACCAAAGATGCAGAAAAAGTAATAGAAGATCCACAAAACCTGGACGAAATCAGCAAGGTGATGAATAAAGTAGGGGGTGCCACCTCCATTCGCGCCGAACAAGCCGAACGCCTGCGGGAACATATTCTCGATTGCCCATACCCCGTCATTATTTGCGGCGATTTCAATGATACGCCCAATTCATTTGTCTACCACCATATCGGCGACGGACTGACTGATACTTTTGAAGAGCGGGGGTTCGGCGTGGGCAGCACCTTTGCGGGCTCCCTTCCGTTGCTCCGAATTGATTATATCCTTATCGATCCGGGTTTCCAAACCTACCAGTGCCGGGTGGTGCGCGATAATACCTGGTCGGATCATTATCCGGTGTGGGCGACGATGGGGGGAGAATAGGAACGACCTTTATTGGACAAATTTTGTCAATTCAATCCGGCTTTCTTCATTTCCTTTTTTATCATAACTGACTGACTTAAGCATGCCTACCGCCTGCGAGTACCAATACAGCGTATGAATCGAGCGGGTCCCCATGAGTTTATATTCAAAATCATAACTTATTATTAAGCACTTGTAAGTGCCTACAACCGTTGTAATGACTTCTGCCACTTCAACTTTACGGTTCTTGATGGTGTATTTAGTCGTCATCAGTTGAATATCGCCCATTCGAATAGTTATTTCCATTTCAGCATCGGGAAGTATTTGGCCGGGCTTCATGTCGGGCGGAAATGTCTGGTCAGTACCACGCACTTCAATTTTCATATCAGGAGCCCCCTCCTGATTCTGTTGGGGTGGTACTACTCCGCGCATATCCATATATACAGTACCTTCATGACATTTTATAGGAAAAGTATTGCGAAACACCTCTTTGCCTTGGTCGTCCACACTGGTCACCTCAAAAGTGGCGACAAGCGTATCCTTGCGGTTTTCTATTCCGATAACATGTTGGGTATTCACCGATTCGATTTTTCCTTTTTTATCATAATGCGTATATTCCAGTTGGACACCCTCCTTAAAGTAGTCATACATTTTGGCACATTCCTGGGCAATGCCTGGCATTACCCCCAAGAATAGAAAAGCAATAAAAAACAAAGGTTTCATGTTGTGAAATTTAATATTGAACAAAGAATACCCCTACAATACTTATTTTACATTGTCAGCGGTTTACCACCTTCCCATTTTTGGAGCCATGCTGTATGCAACAACCGGATCACTTCAGCATCTTCCACCTGATCGAAATGGCGGTAATATTGACCAACGGAATGGAAATCCATTGGCGTCAACAAACAAATCACCTCGTCCACCCCTTTTGCTTCTTCGATATGCCGCAGAGACTCTACAGGTGCTACCGGAATGGCCACTACAATACGTTGTGGTTTTTGGTGCCGGATCAATTCTATAGATGAAAGCAATGTATGACCTGTGGCGATTCCGTCGTCCACAATGATAGCAGTTTTACCTTTCAGGCTAACAGGCTGGTGATTGCCATAATATTTTTTATAGCGCTCGCGCAACAGCCCCCTCAATCGATTGGTTTCCTGGTTAATATATTCCTCTGAAACCTCAGGATGATCTGCAACTACCCGACTTTCCAGACTCACTGCTCCAATAGCATACTCTGGCTGATTGGGATGGCCGATTTTTTTTGATAATACAATTTCTAATGGGAAACTGAGCGCAGTGGCCAAAATGGAACCAATCTCCACTCCCCCCCGAGGCACTGCTAAAATAACACCGTCTTCATTTTTATAGTGTTGCAGCGCCTTAGCTAATTGTTTTCCGGCATCAATTCGGTCATTAAACATGGTGTTTTAAGTTGATAGTAAACAACAATAAAAGTTTATACTGATTTTTACAAAGTTCAGTCTTAATACGGGGGAAGGTATTGACGCCAGTCATCTGGCATATTGAGTGTTATCAATATGTCAAATCAGACGGATTTTTCTGTGCGGAGAGATCGTCACGATCCTTCGACATCCTGTTCAGAAAAATTCATGTAAATTCTAATCCGTGTCCCATCAACACCACGGTTTTTAAAAAACATCCCTTCCCTTCAGTTAACAACCCTATTCTATAATAACGAATTCCATGGCATATTCGGAATTGTTAGCCGACCGCATCCGGCAGGTCTTTAAAGAAAAGAAGGTCCGTTTTGAAGAAAAAAAGATGATGGGCGACCTGTATTTTTTGGTCGACAGCAAAATGTGCGCAGACAACTCCCCAGACAGAGCAGCTTCAACCACCCGTTTAAGCATCGGTGCCAACAACTGTGTCAAACTTTGGCCTTGGTACAGACCTTCAATCAAATCCGCCTCCGTTTGTTGGGTAATTATTGGAGGACTTTTTTGTTTCTTTTTTTCATTGCGAAAGAAAACCTTTTTTGAAAAATAATTTCTTACCAAAACGATTATTTTTGTCTGACACAGTTTTTTGAACACTCTCACGCACATCGACATCACACTCAGAAAAATCCTTTTAAATCCGTGTCCAATCCCTCAAATCTGTATTCCATCGACATCACACCCACCCACATCACGCCCGGAAAAATCCTTTTAAATCCATGTCCAATCCCTCAAATCCGTGTTCTATCGACATCACGCACCCACATCACGCTCAAAAAAATCCCGCTAATACCCCACATTCTGAACCATACCACTCAAATCGATCTCCTTTTGCGGCACTGGCAGCAGTTCATGTTTATTTGCTACGAAATTTTTTCCTGCCGCAATCATGACCGCCGATTGCCGGCCCCAACGCTGCAAATCGAACCAGCGATGCTGTTCCATGGCCAGTTCTGACCGGCGTTCGCGGTATATTTTTTCGCGCAATTGCGGCTGATCGGTGATCGTAATATCAGCGAGAATGCCTGGCGGGAAGGCTGGCGCGGTAGCGCGGGCACGCTGGCGTACCTGATTTAAAAACACCAATGCCTGAGATGATTTCCCGTTCTCATTGAGGGCTTCTGCCGCTAAAAGTAAAATATCAGCATACCGGAGGATACGGATATTCCCGGGGCCATTGTCCTGAAGTCCGGTGTGCGCAGGCACCCAGGCTTTCCGGTTAAAACGCTCGCCTATGATTTCGGGATTGTCCTGGATCTGCGCGGAACCGTCGGGCAGGTCGTTGCCGGGCTCCAGATAAGTGGCTGACTTTCGGGGATCAAACAATTCAAAAGAGGATACCAGATTGTCAGAAGGCCGGTTGAAGCCCCACCCGAGGTTGGGAATGCCGCGAACCCCTTGCACCATATTGAAAGGCGTGGCACCCGGACCAGTAATGCCGTCAACCGGATCAAGAGCCGCCGCTTGTATTTCAAAAACAGACTCCGCACCATTTTCGCCTGTCGGTAAAAAGATATCGCGGTAAACAGGCAAAAGGCTGTATTCGTTGGAATTAATAATATCGAGACAAAGGGTTTCCGCTTTGAGAAAATCGTGTTTGACCAGGTACAATTTTGCCAAAATACCCTGTGCGGCACCTTTCGTCAAACGGCCAAGATCGGCCGATGGATATTTAGATTTTAAAGGCAAAACCGCAATAGCGTCAGTCAGGTCGCGTTCGATCTGTGCATATACTTCTGCTACCGGTTTACGGGTTTGGGTATAGTATTGGTCGGCGCTCAAAGGCTCCGTGATAATCGGAATTTCACCGAACCATTGCACCAGCAAAAAATAGGCATAAGCCCGGAGCGCTTTATTCTCCCCCAGCAAACGCTTGCGCAGAGTTTCATCCATCGCCGGCACATCGGGAATACGCTGAATAGCCAGATTGGCCCGGGCAATCACCCTGTAAAATCCACTCCAAACACCGCTGATACTGGAATTAGCTGGATCGAACGTGAAATTGTCCATATCCAGCATATACAGGGCGTCAGTCGGCGTAGAGCCTTTATCGGCATCGTCGCTGAGGATATCCGTCGTGCCTAAATAAGGCAGTGCGGTACATTCCCAACTGCGCAACTGGTTGTACACGGCATTAGTGGCTTGTGTGGCCTGGTTGCCGTCTAAGAAAAAATTGGCGACGTCCGCATCACCCTGGGGTTTGCGTTCGAGAAAATCTTTGTTGCAGGCGGTGAAATGCAGTGCAACCAGCAGCAGCGCGAATACTGCTTTTTTATGGTTCTTATTGATATATTTCATTGTCATTTAATTTAAAATGTCATATCCACCCCTACCTGCCACGACTTGGCAATCGGGAAAGACACATTGTCGAAACCGACCTGAAATGCATTTTCGTTATTAGAGAACTCTGGCGAATATCCGGAATATTTTTGGCTTGTCCAAAGGTTCATTCCACTGACATAGACCCTGAATTTGTTAATTTTAGCGTGTTGTAACCAGCTTGATGGGAGCGAATAACCGATCAGAACACTTCTGAGGCGCACAAAACGACCGTCTTCCAGGAAATAATCACTCACCCGGTAGTTGCTCCCGCCATTAGTAATACGAGGAGTAGTGGCATTTGGGTTTTCGGGAGTCCAGCGACCGGCATATTCCGATGCTTCCCAGTTGTATACCGAGAAACGGAAGGTCTTTTTGGCATTGAAAACCTGATTACCCCTAACCCCTAACAAATCTGCGGCGATATCAAAACCTTTCCATTCTGCTCCTGCATTAAAGGAATACGTGAGGGTTGGAATAGGGCTGCCGAGATAAGTGCGGTCGTCGTTGGTGAGGGCACCGTCGGGCTGTCCGGTGAGGTTACCGCTGGCATCGCGGCCATTGATATCGGCAAAACGCAGGTCGCCTAATCCTTCATTGCCAAACCTGGGAAAAGCAGTCAGGTCGGCTTCCGTCTGGAAAATACCAGCCACCTGATAACCGTAAAATGCACCGATCGGGAGTCCTACTGCCGAACGGGTAGCCGGTTCACCCTGTACAAAAGAAGAGAAAATCTCTGGCCGTTGTTCGTTCAGTTTGACGATTTCATTCTGCACCGGCGAGAAAATAGCCCCCACATTCCAGGAAAACGGCGCACTGTGCCGCCAGTTGAGGGTAATATCCCAGCCGATATTGCGCACTTGCGCAGTATTGACCAACGGATTTGAACCGGAACCTACATAATCAGGAATTGGCACCGCTGCGATGATATCGTAGGTAAAACGGTTGTACCAATCCACTTCACCGGTCAGCTGGCCTTTGAAAAAGCCAAATTCCAATCCGATATCTGTTTGTTGAGCAGTTTCCCATCTCAGGTCGGGATTGGCATAGTTCACGAGTGTTGCACCCTGATTCAGGGCTTCATCCGGACCAAAAATAGCATACAAGCCCGATTGAACAGTACCCAATGTCGGATAACGCACGCTGGCCAGGCTATTTTGGTTACCCAAAATACCAAAACTGGCGCGCAATTTCAGGCGGTCAAAGATCCGCAGGTTTTGCACAAATGGCTCCTGCCCGATATTCCAACCCACACTTCCGGAAGGGAATATCTTCCGGCGAAGGTCCTTCCGGAAACGCGATGATTGGTCGATACGGGTCGAAAAGGTAAAGAGATACCGGTCGAGGTAAGAATAGTTGACCCGGAACAATTGCGAAATAAGCGCTTCATCGTAAGAGCGGCCACCGCCCGTTTGGGTGGGATCATCGCCCGATTCAATGAGAAAAAGCAGGTCGTCGCCCGTGCCGGGAAAATCGGTGCGCACTGCATTGATTTTATCAAAGCGGTATTCTTCGGCAGTGTAACCAGCCAGCACATTCAGGTGGTGTTTTTCCCATTCCTTATCGAAAGTGAGCGTTTGTTCCCAAATCCAGCGGCGGTCCTGGGTATTTTCTACATAAAGCCGATCGTCATTGAGGAGCTGTGAATTGGACACCCGGAAAACAGGGGTATAATCTTTTTTCTTGATGCCGTTAAGATCGAAGCCATAATTGGAGCGAAACGTCAAGTATTTCCCAAATTTAATATTCCCATATACTGAACCGAAAAAGCGGTCGCCGGTTTCGTGGTTATTGCTTTTGTAAAACAAATCGGCTACCGGATTGGCAATCGCTAACCCGTAAGGCGAAGTGGGGTCTGTGAATTTGCCCAAAGAATCGGTGGGTGTCAGCACCGGCGAAATGCGGTAAGCCGAGCCGATGACGCCTGTGGGTGCCAGTTGCTTTTTCGAATTGGAATAAGCGAGATTAGTACCGAGGGTAAACCAGCTGTTCAATTTATTTTCGGTATTCAAACGCGCTGTAATCCGTTCAAATTCCGCATTTTTTAATACCCCGGACTGGTTAAAATAATTGACGGACGCATTATAGGAAAAGCGCTCGCCGCCACCGTTGGCCGCCAATTGGAAATTGGCGATGGGGGCATTCCGGAATATTTCGCCCTGCCAGTCGGTTCCTTCTCCCAGCGATGCGGGGTTGGGGAAATAATTAGAATTGGTAAACTCATTGTATACCTGCCCAAACTCCGCCGCATTCATCAGGTCAATTTTTTTGGTGATTTGTTGTGTGCCGTAATAGGAATTAAAAGAGATCAGGGCGTCTTTGCGCTGCTTGCCGTTTTTGGTGGTGATGATGATCACGCCGTTGGAGCCACGCGCACCGTAAATAGCCGCCGAAGAAGCATCTTTTAATACTTCAATGGATGCCACATCCTGCGGATTAATAAAACTCGCATCGTAAGAGATCATGCCATCGATGACGTACAGCGGGTTGGCATTGTTGAGCGTTCCTGTCCCCCGGATACGAATGGTGGCACCAGCGCCGGGTTCGCCTGAAGTTGGCGTCACGTACACCCCTGCAATTTTGCCCTGCAAAGCCTGGTCAATGGACGGCGAAGCAATCCGTTCAATGTCTTTTGACTTAACGGTGCCTACCGCGCCGGTCAGGTCGCTTTTTTTCTGGGTACCATAGCCTACCACCACGACTTGCTCGAGGGTAAACGGGTCTTCACCCAAGGTCACATTAAGGATGGTACGACCTTCAACCGGCACTTCTTTGAGCGCATAACCGGTATAGGTAAATTGTAAAGTGGCATCAGTGCCGGCAGCAATGGTAAAATTGCCGTCGACGTCGGTGCTGGTTCCGGCTGTTCCGCCTTTTTCCCGCACGGTTACGCCAATAAGACCGCTGCCATCAGCGGCATCGGTGACGCGCCCGGTTACGCGTATTTGGGCAGACAGCATCTGTGCGCCCGCGAGCAAAAGCACCAGCGGTAGCAATTGCCTGCCATAGAAATGGATCAATGTAAATGACTTCTTCATACTTTAGAGCGTTACTGGGTTAAGAGGTTACGGGTTATTGGTTTAGGGGTTAGGGGGGTACTGGGTTTCGGGTAGATGTAGTAAAATACAATCGAGAAATATTGCAGCCACCAGAAATCCAATAACCCTTTACCTAATTCATAGTTACTTTTATTTTTTGTAATTCTTCTGAGTTGCCACCCACCATGATTTCAAAATCGCCGCGTTCGGAGCCTTTGGTCATGTTTTTGCGGAAAAAGCTGAATGATTCATTGTTCAGAATAAATTTGACATCGCGGGTTTCACCTGGTTTCAGCATGATTTTTTCAAAACCGCGCAGTTCTTTCACCGGGCGGGTTACGGATCCTACCAGGTCGCGGATATAAAGTTGTACCACTTCTTCGCCTGCTATTTTGCCGGAATTGGTAACGGTTACAGTAATGGTGATTTTTTCTCCCGGTTTAAAGATGGGAATATTGCATTTGGGCGCGCTATACGTAAATGTGGTATAGCTCAAACCGAAACCAAATGGGTAAAGCGGCGTATTGACAATATCAATGTACCGGCTGTTCCATTTCGAATTCGGATCATAAGGACGTCCGGTGTTTTTATAATTGTAAAAAACAGGCACTTGCCCTACTGATCGCGGAAAAGTCATGGTCAGTTTTCCGGAAGGGTTGTAATCGCCCCACAAAACGTCGGCGATGGCATGGCCGGTCTCAGTACCGAGCCACCAGGTTTCGAGGATTGCCGATGCTTTTTCTGCCAGGTTGGGAATAGCCAACGGACGGCCATTCATCAAAATGACGATCACCGGTTTGCCGGTTTTGGCCAATTCGAGTACCAATTCTTCCTGCACGCCGGGGAGCATAATATCGGAGCGGGATGCCGCTTCGCCACTCATCATGGCTTTCTCGCCGACCGCAATAATTACTACATCTGCCTGTTGGGCGGCGTTGAGGGCTGCTTCAAAACCGCTGCGATCGTCGCCTTCGATTTCACAACCCTTGACGTAAGTGACGTTGCCATCACGGAGTCCTTCGCGCAGGCTGACACAATCGTTAAAATTGCCCGCGCCATTCCAGTTGCCGATCAATTCCGTTTTGTTATCGGCTAACGCACCAATAAGCGCGATTTTTTGTCCTTTTTTCAAAGGCAAAATACCTTTCTCATTTTTCAACAAAACAATAGATTTACGGGAAATATCGCGGGCTGCAGTGCGGTGTTCGGGGGTGAGCATGGTATTTTTTTCCCGTTCCGCATCGCAGAATTTGTAGGGATCGTCAAATAATCCCAAATCGTATTTTACTTGTAAAACCCGCAATACGGATTCATCGATCAGTTTGAGGGTCACTTTACCCTCTTTGAGCGACTGTGCCAGAAAACGTTGGTAAATGCTGCCCTGCATATCCATATCAACGCCCGCATTCAGCGACAATTCTCCGGCGGCTTTATCATCAGCTACTACGCCGTGGTTGACCATTTCATTCATAGAAGTATAGTCGGTCACGACAAAACCTTTGAAGCCCCATTCTTTGCGCAGAATATTGGTAACGAGGTATTTATTGCCCGTAGCTGGTACACCGTCGTAGTCGTTAAAAGAGGTCATTACACTGGCTGCACCTGCTTTTACAGCTGCTTCATAAGGCGGCAGGTAGTACTCGCGAAAAAACCGTTCGCTCATGTCCACAGTATTGTAGTCGCGACCGGCAGTAGCAGCGCCATAAGCGGCAAAGTGTTTTACACAGGCGACCATGGCATCGGTCTGGCCTAATTTTTTGCCCTGAATGCCATGTACCCGAGCTTCGGCGATACGGCAACCGAGCCAGGTATCTTCTCCTGCGCCTTCCATCACCCGGCCCCAACGCGGGTCGCGGCCAATATCCACCATGGGCGCATAAGTCCAGTGCAGACCGGCGGCAGCAGCTTCCTTGGCAGCGATATGCGCCGATTGTTCCAGGGCGGGAAGGTCCCAACTGCAAGACTCTGCCAGCGGAATCGGGAAAATAGTTTTATAGCCGTGAATCACGTCAAATCCGAACAAGAGTGGAATTTTCAGGCGGGTTTCTTCCATCGACACCTTTTGGAGTTCGCGGGTAAAAGCCGTTCCGTGGCTGTTGAACAGGTTACCACAAGCGCCGCTACGAATATCATTTTTATACCCTTCGCGGATAGTGGGTCCCGTGCTACCCCAGTCGGTGGTGTACAGGGTGAGTTGGCCTATTTTTTCCGCCAGCGTCATTTTGGCCAGCAATGCCTTGGCCTTTTGGGCTGTTGCCGCCGACGGTTGGTACAATTGTGCAGAGACCGGTCCCACCGATACGATACACAGCAAAAGGAGTATACTTAAGTTTTTCATCGTCATTTTGTTAAAAAAACCTATTTTTGTAAATTAAAAATGAATTAACCATGAGCGAAGTCACCGTAACAACACCCCTGAACGTCGAAGACTATATCGCTTTCGAAGAAAGCCCGACATCCGCCATGACTATATTAAAGGTGAATTTATTCCTGTACCAGGTACAACAGACGATCACAACGAAATATACTTCAATATAAAATCAATGTTGAAGCAGTTAATTCACGGCTTACGTATTTATACCGAAAGTGTAAAAGTGCAAATTACATCTGCGCAAGATTACACTTATCCGGATGTTTTAGTCGCACCTGATCCACGCGATCTGGAGAGCACATACATTAAAAAATACCCGTCTGTCATATTCGAAGTCATATCCAAAACAACGCATATCGACGATGCTGCCGATAAATTTATCCGGTACAAAAACATCGATTCGCTTCAAAACTACATTCTCGTAGACTCCGAAAACATCTTCATCGAAGTCCGGGCAAAACAAGACAATGGCGAATGGCTCTCAGAAATCTATCTTTCCGCTAACGCCCGATTCCCGATCCCAGCCCTCGGTGTGGAATTAGAGATTTCGGGGGTTTATGAAGGGATTTTTTTAGTCCCAAGTCAGTTAGTCCCAAGTCCCAAGTCTGTAGATTACACCCCAAGCGGGGCGGCAAGTACTTATGTACGACACACTCACGGAACACTCTACAGACCTGGGACTTGGAACTAACTGACCTAAGGCTAAACTACTTCCGCTGCGCAAACAACCACTCCAACACTGCCGGATTATACAAAGTCACATCCCACACATTGTGATATAGTGTGGAATATTCCGTGTATTTGATATTTCCGTCCACTTCCTTCAAAGCATCCACCATCGAACGCGAACAACGCGGGAGCACCACATCGTCCAGCCCCCCGTGAAATGCCCAAATAGGGATATTGTTGATTTTATCAGCATATCTTGGGTCGCCACCGCCACAAATAGGTACTGCTGCTGCAAAAAGTTCAGGGCGGCGTATCAGCAAATCAAACGTTCCGAAACCACCCATACTCAGCCCCACAATATAAACCCGTTTGATATCAATATCCGGGTGTGCTTTTATGGTGTTGTCGATGAGCTCGAGCACCATGCGGCCAGGCACCTGAGGGGTTTCATTAAACAGATTGGGCCAGTCTTTACTTGCGGCAGCCCAGCGCTGATCGGGCGGACATTGCGGAGCGAGGAGGTAGCACGGATGATTTTCGCGGATATTTTTTTCACAAAAAACATGCACGCCGTTTTTCATCTGTTCCTGGTTGAGTTTTCCGCGTTCGCCGGAGCCGTGCAAAAAAATCACGAGCGGGTATTTTTCTCCTTTTTTGGCGGCCCAGGGTTCCATCATCTGATAAGGTAACTGATGGCCATCCTTATCGGCGTACATGGCCCGCCGGGTGAAGCTGTGCTGGTCGAGTGGGATTTCCGGATTGAATTTTTTGGGTGCAGGTTGGGTATAAGCTGGATCGATCGTTTGCCCAATCCACCCACCGGTGAACCCGGCGCGTTTTAAGCCCCTGATGAAATAGGGATTTTTTTTCATCAAATTCCAGATCAGGCCGGAACGGTAATTTTCAATCATCAGCACAATGGGCCCCTGGTCGATACCGAGATAATCTTTATCCACAAAATACGGAAAGCCCGGCTGCGCTTTGGGCGACTTGGCAATATCTGTAAAGGTTTCGTTGTAGCCGTCGAAAAAACCGTATTTCCCCACCGGCCACCGATTCCACATCGCTTCGAGGGTGGGCAAACAGATTTCCGGGGCAAATGGCGTGGAACTAATCGCCGCTGTGGGCGCAATAGTGCCGTCGTCTTCGAGGTAATCTACTGCCAAACCGCGCGCGCCATAGCCTGAACAAAAAATCTTCTGGCCATTGTGCACCATATCGGCAGCGGGGCCATCGCCAGCGGTAAGCCCCCATATTTTATTACTGTATCCCTTAAATTGGGATGGATTTTCAATAAAATACTGGTGCTGGGCAAGGGTAGCGCGGCGACTGTTTTCAAAATAGTCAATCCCCATTTGGCGCATATAGTCGTCCTGAATGTCTTTAAAGTCGATCCAGCAATGGCTGTACTGGTGTCCGAAAAGCGGACCGAAATTGACCATGTCCTGCCCTTTGAAATTGGCGCGGTAATAAGGCTTGCACCACGATGTCCAAATCTCATCAGGAACTGGGTGTGTAGGCGAACCAAGCGCCATAATATTGAGCAGCATGGCTTCATTGTATCCCCGCCAGTCGGCGCAAAGAAAGCCGTCGCGCTCAGGGAACCAGCCCATACTGAGGCGGTTGTGTTCGTTGAGGTACCAGTCCCATTCCACCCGGCGGTACAAAAAATCTGCATCTTCGCGGATGGCTTTTTCGCCGGGTTCATCTTGGTCAAAATAAGTCATGCATGACAGTATACCTGCCATCAGCAGGCCGGTATCGATGCTTGACAATTCTACTTTGTCATAACGGAGTGCTTTTTTAGCATCCAAAAAGTGATAAAACCAGCCTTTGTAGCCAGCCACACCTGTTTCTTGTTTTCCCTGAGGTAAATTTTTTAAAACTTCAAGGGTTTTACGCACCCGTTCGCGCGCTTGTGCACGAGTGATCCACCCGCGTTCCACTCCGATAATATAAGCAGATAAGCCGAATCCGGTTGCCGCGATACTGGAAAAACTCTCCGTAGGGTAACGGTCGGGAATTTGGAAGTTGCCGGGATACGCCAGGTCCCAGAAGTACATAAAATGGCGATGTTCTAATTCATCAAGGCTGTAAGGAGTATGGCTGGCTCCTGAGGATACGACCGTTTGCCGGGCACCAAAACAGCCCGAAAATAACAACGCAACAGTCAGAATGTATATGCGGATTAGCATAAGTGGGAGGCTTTGAGAAAACGGGGAGAAGGAAAGATGAGGGGCGAGGCAGTATATTTTATACTACCTCGTCCTTCGCCCCTCCCTCCTCACCGCTCTCCTGTTTTAATTACTGTTTTACAAATTTCGCGTTGCCCAACAGGTTGCCCTGCTGGTTGAAGCCCGACAGCATATAAAGGCCGGCAGGGAAATTGGTAACCATGATTTCTGAACGGATTTCATTAGTAACATCCAAAGAAGCAACCCGCTGACCGTAGAGGTTGAACACATCGATACGGCTTACACCATGGAAATTTTCCACAAAGAGGATATCTGCAACCGGGTTAGGCGAAACCACCATCGGTTCTGCCGGAATTGGATTGAAAATGCCTACAGACCCGCAAGCACCATCGCCAATCACGATATCATCGAAATAAGAGATAACGTCTATGCCTGTAGCGTCAATTCCAAGGTCGAAGAATACAGTAATACGTTTGTATTCTGCATTATCAGCTACCGCTGCAAAATTGTAATTCAACTCTTCCCATTTATTGACTTCCGTATTCACTACTGGGTTTTCAATGGCCGGTGCGCCAGTCTGAGAGCCTTCCAGTTTGATCGTGAAATTGCCGATATGGTCCATGTGAACCTTCGTTTTTGCTGTTTTAACACCCTTCCAGTCGATGACTGCGTCGAGATCGGCATACATACCTGCGAAAGGAGCACCGTCACCTGCTTTTACAAACTTGCCTACTTTGCTGCTGGTATTGATGCCGGAAGCATTGGGGTTGTCGATTACTTCAAATTGATACCCCTGTGATTCAAGGGCACCATTAGCAAAATATTTGAAGTTGGCAATCGTACTGTTGACCGTCTGGTGATCGTCAATACAACCGTTGTAACCTGCGCGTCCCCATTTGATATTGTCGATATAATAAATCGTTTCTGGGTTCTCGTTGCCTGCATTGAAGAAAATACAGAGGCGCTGGTGGTTAGCGATCATTTCCGAACTGAAGTCAATATCGAATTTCTGCCAGCCATTCACCGTTGTCAGGTTGGCAAATATTTCTTTGGCAGGCGACGTGCCACCTTCCAATTTGAACAAAATCGGCACTGCGGCCGGACCGTAGACCTGAATAGATAAGTGGTTGTAAAGGCTGAGGTCGATACCATTCGGGTACAATAAGCAAAGTGCTGTCCATGGCTCGTTGGCGGGGTCTTTGTATTGTCCCGCTTTGAGTGAACCGTTCTCTGGTGTGAGGAACGGATTATTCACGACCGTGATTTTGTCGGCACCGGCACCGTATTCATTGTTGCGCTGGCATTCAAAATCATCCGCAATAGTTGGAATAGCGATAGTACCTGCACAGGGATCAATGGTAATCTCCGTTTGCCGAAGGTTGTCAAAATACCATTTTTGACCGGATGCCGCAGTGCCTGGATTGAACAGGATACGGATTTCCTGAAAATCAGTGATGCCGGAGAATGCAGAAAAGTCGAAGCCCAAGGTTTCCCACGCACCTGGCGTAGTGATTTCGGCTTCCACTTCTTTATTGCCCTGTGTCAAAGAAACCAACTGCATCAAAACAGTACCACCCACGCCTACTGGGCTGAGGATATCAATATTCATTTGTGGGCTAACTGAAAGATCAAATGGTGTCAACGTCAAACCCTGAAGGGTAGAGAATGTGCCTGCACCTTTGGTATAACAACCCACTTTTGTCGTCACATTTACGCCACCAGCAGCTGGATTGTCCACCGGACCAGCGAAGGTGCCGTGAATACCATTATTCTGGTCGAGCCCCTGCCATCCTAAATGGATACCATCCTGAAAATCTTCCAATGGTGGCGCAGCAGTCGGTGCCGACAATTTGATGTTGTCAATATAATACACATCGCCAGCAGTACCATTGACGCCTGCATTAAAGAACACCACCCATTTGAGGTGGCCTTTGCCTGCCTGCGAACTGAAATCACCGGTGTAGGTTACCCATTTATTCAGTTCTGTGATTTGAACAGGCACCTCACTGGGAGGATTTGGTCCGCCTTCTAATTTCAACAAAAGTAATCCTGGTTTGGAGGACCACACCTGGATAGAAAATTGATTTTTTACAGATAAATCAACAGGAGCCTGGTTATCGATGATTAACGGATAATATTCTGTACCCGGACCTGCTGCGTCGAATATTTTACCCACTTTTGAGGAGTTATTATCGCCGCTTATATTTGGGTTGCCTACGACATAGAGGCTGTCCCAGCTTACGGAGTAGGTGGCGTTGCGATCGCACTCGAAGTTGTCGAGGATATCGCTGTTGGGGGTAGCGCCTGCGCATGGATTCGGCACAGCACACACATTATCAAAATAATAGGTGTCGCCACTGGTTTCCACACCCGGATCGAAGAACATCACTACCTTCGACAGACCGGTATTGGCCGCCTGTGCACTGAAGTCAAAATAATACGTCTGCCAGGCACCAGTAACGGCGATATTTTTGATTTTTTCAAAACCGCCGCCGGAGCCTTCGAGTTTGAACAAAATCTGTGTTGGTGCAGTCGCGTAAATATCGATTTTGAACAGGTTGTTGGTGGTCATATCAAATGACGCGCCGTTGTCGGCCAAAATAAGGCTGTAAGCGTGCGCATTTGATTTGACATACTGCGCGCAATTAGCGCTGCCATTCACCTGGTTGGCACCTGGATTGGCTACCGGAGCCGTCAGGACACCGTCAAGACCTTGAAATACGAGGCCTGGAGTTTCAAAGTCAGCATAACATACTTCATTTTTCACCGCAACAAGGTCATCGAAGAAATAGGTATTGTTGCCCGGATCATTGCCTGGATCAAAGAAAATGATAATTTTTGTTAAGCCAGTCATAGCCGCTCCCGCGCTCATATCGAAAGAAAGTTCCACCCACTGGTTAGCAGCAGGCATGGTCACTAATTTTTCAACCGCTTGTCCGGGGCCTTCAAATTTCAATAAAATCGGGGTCGCACTGGTGCTCCACACTTTCATTTTGAACAGGTTGTTCTGCGACAAGTTGAGGGGTTGCGCCAAACTCGGCACCCAAAAAAGGCTGTACCCAAAACCCGCTGCTTTGGTGTAAGACCCGACGAATGCGCTGCTGTTAACGGCATCTGCGCCAGGATTGGCAATTACGCCATTGTAGGTTCCATCGGGAGCGGCCCATGCCAGATCGGAGACACCTCCTTCAAAATCTTCATACACCGTTTGAGCGTTAGTAGCCGCCCAACTCAGTAGAAGTAGTAATAGCGTAAAAATTTTCTGCTTCATAAATTTTCGCATAAAAAAGGTTAAGTAATGAATTGTAAATTAGTTTAATCCCAAGTCGGTTTTTAGTCCCAGGTCAGTTAGTCCCAGGTCCGTAGCGTGTTCCCGCTTTCGACTATTCTCACTGGATTATTAATTCCCGGCTCAAATTCCTTCCATTATTATCAGAAACTTGAAGCCAATAGGTGCCGGGGGGTATTGTTTTTGTATGCCACTGTTCGTATTGTACGCCAATGACATAAATTTTATCTTGAAAGATATTTTGTACTATTTGGCCATTGACGTCGACCAGCGATACCGAAAGTACAGTGTTGTAAAGAGTTGAAATTTCAAGGTTAACTACGCCATTTGCAGGAGCGGGATTGGGAAAAACCAAGATATCGAAGCCATTGATTTCCAGGTCGGCTACACCTGAGACGACGGTGCTGTCCACGATAAATCCGATGGCATCCAGTGCAGGCTGTATTTCGCTGTTCTGCATAAATAAATGCCAGAACAGGCCCGACCGCTGGTTTTCCATCATCACCACAATGGGACCCTGGTCAATAGCGAGCCAGGAATTGGCAAACCAGTTTTGGTCCTGGTTGAATGCATCTGAAAATCCAAAATCACCCCACAGTTTTTCACCAATATTGCGGTAAAAATGCCGGAGTGCGGCCACACTATTGGCGGTAGTATAGGGCATACTGGCCAATGCCGCGGTGGGCGAAATGGTGCCATTGTCGTTCGATGGGTAAATATCGTGTGCCAGATAGCCGAAGGGATCGTCGCTCGCTGTAAGTCCCCAGCAATCACCCGAGTAGCCCAAATGGTTTTCCGGATTGGCCACACTGTATGCCTGTTGAATTAAAGCGTGGTTGCGGTTGCGAATAAAATAATTGCAAAATACATCCTTTTTATTGCGGGGATCAAAACCCAAATAAGAATAATGGGCAAAAAACATGGGCCCACCGCCAAATGGTCCGGTATAAACCGGATATCCAAAATGAATGGAGTTGTTTTTGTAAGTACTATTGGCCGTCCATCCAGTTTGGTAAAGAGAAGCTGGTACGGGGTGTGTGGGCGATGCAATGGCCAGGATGTACACAATTTGCGCTTCATTAAATCCCTTGAGCGGGAAATTCATTTGCCAGGCGTAATTGGGCGACCAGTGCCAGTACAGCACACCGCTGCCATTGCGGCGGTACCAATCCCATTCCACATCTTCCCAAATATTGGTGATGCCGTCGCGCAGCGAAATTTCCAAAGCGGTATTTCCATCGAAATATTCCCGGGCTGCCAGCAATCCCTGCATCAGAAAAGCAGTTTCGACCAAATCCCCGCCATTATCGTACTGGCTGAAAGGTATCACGTTGCCGTTATTGCCGTTCATCCAGTGTGGAAATGCGCCGTGAAAACGATCGGCGAATTGCAGGAAGGAAATAATCTGGATCATGCGATCTACCGCAGCGTCGCGGGTAATCCAGCCTCTTTCCACGCCCGTTACTATCGCCATAATGCCAAAACCGCTGCCACCCGTAGTAATGATATCTCCAGAAGTATTTCTTTCCCGGGCCATACCGCTCACAGGATGGGCCAAATCCCAGAAATACCGGAATGCGGCACGTTGTTCCATCTCGAACAACTGGGCATCATTCATATTAAAAGTCGTGGAAGAGGAAGGTTCGGATAGGTCACTTTCGATCAATGGTCCTGCCACGGCAGTGACTTTGTAGGAACGGGTGACACCGATACCTTCATCGCCCGTCCAGTCAAAAGTATAATTTTGTTTGCCGACCTGTTTGAGAAAAGTAAAGACCATGGCATCGTCGGAACGGTAGACCTTGTAGCCTGTGACATTCGCAGCAGTTACAGCATCCCAAGTGAGTTCAATATGGCGTTCGAAAGGAACAGCCGTTAATCCGGCAGGTGGCAAAACGGTTTGCGCCTGCACCCATAATGCTGCAAAGCAACCAGCCAACCATAAATTATGGCGTAATTCTAAAATCATAAATAAAGGCTTCACACAACAGCACCTTTTTCTGATTTGAAATATTATTTTGAATAAAGGCTGTTACGAAGTGTAAAACTATAAGCATTCTCCCGATTTTGTGCTGTTGTATACCTCACTACTACTACGCCAAAGGAAATATTAGGTATGAAGTATGAAGTATCAGGTATGAAGTATGCCCGAAATCCAGGAAAATACAGGTCAGTTGGAGGGAAAGAGGGACATTAAAGGCAATTGGACCATGTGCATGAGAATGATGGTTTTTACAAAGAGAGTCACGGAGGTATAAAGTGAATTTTACGATCTATACCATTACATATATTCAGGATTTTCTTCATACGCACTCCACATCTCCGTAGCTCTCCGTGCCTTTTCGCTGTGGTTCTCCGTGAAAAAAGTTCTCACAAAGGAGAAATGAAATAGTAATGACCCTCGAGATCAGGTTATATTTTGTAAAAATGCCGTATTTTTCGCAAAAATTTTTAAAATGCGCAACATTTTACTCCTTCTTTCATTCTTTTTTTGCACTCAAACTGCATTCACTCAAAATTTTAAAGTCGTCGGTTACCTGCCTTATTACCGTTTTTCGTGGCTCAATGATATTGAGTTTCAACGCCTCACCCATGTCAATATTTCATTTGCGAATCCTGTAGACAGTTCAGGAAACCTTTCCGTAGGCGGGGTAAGTATTACGAATGCTGTTCAAAAAGCACATCAGAGTGGATGCAAAGTATTTATTTGTATCGGGGGCGGTTATCTCACGCCCGAACAAGAGGCCAGTTGGGACTATCTGGCGCTCGAGGCCAACAGGCCAGCATTCATAGAAAAAATAGTAGCTTATGTTCAGAGCCACCAACTGGATGGTGTGGATATGGACCTGGAATGGCAATATGTAAAAGATTGGTACAGCCCATTTGTCGTCGACCTAAATGCTGCCCTGGAGCCGTTGGGTTATGAACTGACCGCAGCATTTCCGGGAAATTACCGCTATCCTAAAGTAAACAACACGGCTTTACAACAGTTTGACTGGGTCAATATGATGATTTATGACCTGACGGGCCCCTGGGACCCCAGTCAGCCGGGCCAACACTCGCCCTATTGGTGGGCCGAAGATTGTGTAAATTATTGGCTAGGCCAGAATATGCCCCCTTCCAAACTCACCTTGGGAGTGCCATTTTATGGTTACGATTTTGGCCAAAGTCCGGTGACGGCATATACTTACCGGTATATTGTGAACCAGGACACTCTCAATGCACAAGCAGACCAAACCGCTCAAATTTATTACAACGGTATTCCCACTATTAAAGCCAAGACACAACTCGCTCAGGAAAAAGTATCCGGTGTGATGATATGGGAACTTGGGGGCGATGTTTATGGGCTGAATAAAGATTACTCCCTTTTGAAAGCGATAGATGAAGCCATTACTCCGGTCTCAAATGTAGTCGATAAGCCTATCGCAAGGAATCAGTTGCGATTGTATCCCAATCCTGCAAACGATTGGATATCAATGGACATTCCGGGTGATAAAGTGACATTGGTTTGTATTTTTGATGCGCAGGGAAGAAGGGTATTTGAAAAAAATGTGGCGGCCGAAGAAATTCCCCGAATTTCCACCAGACAATTGTTGCCGGGCATGTACAGCGTTACAGTATTAACGGCAGATGGCGTGGTGAATGGGCATTTTGTGAAGATGTAATAGGAAATTACTCTGTTAGTCCCAAGTCGATCAGTCCCAGGTCCGTAGCGTACACTTGTAAAAACTGCCCTGCTTAGGTTGTATGCTACGGACCTGGGTATTTACATGGAGAAACACTCAAAGGAGAGGACTGAATAGTAATTAACGTGAGTTTGGAGATATTTACTTATTATTGAACAAATACGGCTTCTCTTTTTCCGTAGAGGAATATCGAACGCCGAAGTAGCGTAGAGCAGGCCTAAAAGGAGACTATTTCAGGTTTTTACTTGATTTTTCTCAGTACCAGGTGTACGCTACGTTACTTCGGTGTTCGATATTCGGTGTTCGGTGTTCGATATTCGACATTCCTCTACGGAAATGTAGAAAATAGTTATTTTTTCCATCTAACATGCTGAATATCAAGTATATTATCGCCGGGCTCACGTTAAGTAGTAATTTCTCCCACTTTTACTGCTTAAAATAAAAAAAGCTGCGCACTTTGACAATGCGCAGCCCAATATTTAATAGCATCTCTAATCGCAATAATTACATCTTACTCAACCGCATTACACCTGTATCATTTCCGTGGGTCAACCGCAGGAAGTAAACCCCAGCAGGCACATCGGTCAGATCAATGGTGGTTTGAAAGGCATTGCCATTGCATTCCAATAACAGCGTACGCAACAGGCGGCCGGTAGCATCGTGAATTTCAGCGTGCATTGTACCCGTCGGAGCAGCGCCTATTTCCAGTTGGAAAAGGCCATATCCCGGATTAGGCGACAACCGAACTCCCCACTCGGAAGTTGGCTCCACAATACCTGACACAATTACCGGAATGGAGAAGGTACACCCTTTGCTGTCTTTTACCACCACAGTGTACGATCCAAAAGTCACATTCGTAAAAATTTTGCCGTTCTGGTAGTTAGCACCGTTGTTGATACTGTATTGATAAGGAGGAGTTCCACCCACTGCATTAACAGTTACCGTCTGAGGGAAACTCACTTCGACTGTTGCTGCTACAGCAGTTGGAGGTTCGGTAATTAAAGCCGTCGTGACTTTAGTGGTTCCAATTGCATCAGTTACAGTAACATTATAGGTGCCGGCCGGGATATTCTGCCATGGTCCGGCAGGACTCTGTACGAAGGAATAAGGTGCAACCCCTCCGGAAACAGTAAAGGCTACAGATCCATCTGATCCCCCAAAGCAGGATACATTAGTTAACGTAGTGATGATGGTGGGTGGTGCATAATTTATAGTGAATGACACTGTCGTTGAACAACCATTTACATCAGCTACCACTACGGTATATGCGCCATTGGCAAGGGCATTAAACACACCCGACATCTGTGCCGCGCCGCCGCCCAAAGCATAGGAATAAGGTGCCGTACCGCCTACTCCTGCCACAGTTACCCCATTTCCAAGCACATTGGCTGTTGCGGATACAGGTGTGGGTTGCGTTACTATGATAGATGTCATCACCGTCATATTCATGGCATCCAGTACTTCAAAAGTATGGTTGCCCGGCAATACATTCAGAAAGGACATGCTGCTTTGTAATATACCACCATCTAAACGGTATTGATAAGGCGGAACGCCTCCAACTACTACAACTGTCGCAGTACCAATCACTCCATTGCAGGGAGATACGTTTCCGCTAACAACATCGGTGATCGTAAGAGCCGGCACATCTACAGTAGCGATGACGGTGGTTGTACAGCCTTTTGCATCAGTAATATTAATAGTATAGTTGCCATTTGCCAGAACAGTGAAAACGTTAGTTCCCTGTACAGCACCATTGATGGCATAAGTGTAAGTACCCGTGCCTCCTGTGGCCGTCACTGTAATCACATTTAATACCACGGCTGCAGATCCTGCAACTGCTGCCGGCTGATTAATAGTGACACCACTAGTGGTAGTAGTCGTACCATTACCATCCCGGATAACAACAGTATAGGTGCCTGCTGTGAGGCCTCCAAATGTATTAGCCGATTGAAAATCAATACCATTGAGCGAATATTCATAAGGAGGAAACCCTCCCACACCTGATGCTGTAACAGCGCCTGTTTGTTGACCAAAACAGTCAATACCTGCAGTTTGAACAGCAGTCGCCAAAAGTGTACTTACAGAAACCGCTACTTGAGTAGTGGAAGTACAACCATTGGCATCACGGACAGTTACCGTATAAATACCATCATTAAGATCAGCAAAAGTGCCGGTGGACTGGAAGTTACTGCCATCAATACTGTATTCGAATACTCCAGTGCCGCCAGAAGCAGCTACCTCCAGATCATCGAAGGTCACAGCAGTGGATACAGCAATAGCAGCGGGAGCCGTAAGCGTTAAGGAACCGGCGTTTTGAGTAAAGCCCAAAGCATCGGTTACGACGATGGTGTAAGTGCCTCCGCTGAGGTTTTCAAACACATTGGATAACTGTGATACCCCTCCAGTAATGCTGTAATTTAATGGAGCAGTTCCACCTGCGGTTGTTACCGTAATTGTCCCATTATTCCCACTGTTACAGGAAATAGTAGAGGTAACAGCTACAGTGGCGTTGAGTGTATTTTGAAGAATAATGATCTGAAATATTTGACTGTTCAGCCATCCGTTATTATTCTGGTCTAACACATCAAAATTGAATTGGTCGGCCACAGCAGTATTGCCATTGTGGGTATAGGTTACCAGTCCGGTATTGATATTGTCTTGTGTGAAAGTTGAACCTACCCCCATTGTAATACCATTCAACTGGAGTATTCCGTTTGCAGGCAAAGCGGTAAGTGTAAAGACGCCTTGGCCCGGAGTTCCGGAAACAGCCGCTGCAAGTAACGTGCTGGTCACTGTACCTGTCGCATTGCTGGCTACAGTGAGCGGACTATTGGTCACCATTTGCGCAACAGGAATATTGCCGGAGAAACAAAAATTCAGGCTCCACGACGTGATTTGCCCTTCATCTTCCCCTGGATAATTGTCATTTACCAAAAGTGTCCAGACTCCCTGTGCATTCTTGCCATTAAAGGACGACAGCAATCCAAGCGATTTGAAAATACCACTAATGGCTGGTGGAGTACTGTTGCAAATGTTCTCAAATCCATCTGCCGTGGCAACAGCAGCATCATTAAAAGTGGCAACAATATTATCATTGGAGCACCCAAATTCTGCAGCGGGCGCGCCCGGGCGGTCAAACAATCGCATAGTATCATTATCAGGCCCTATCAAAGAAGCATCAAGATCACCGATATAAGTATGCAGAATATTGATGCTGATATCTACATCCTGGATGAATTTACTCACTGGCACATTCAATACCGATGAAACATTGGCTGATCCGCCAACTGCATCAATCAATACGGGAATATTCGTGCTTGCGTACATTTGATTGCACTGTTCAGCACCAGTCTGGAATGCATTGAAATTATTAAAACCACCTGCACCGCATTGGTTCGCACCTTTTACCCGCCAGTAATAAGGTGTTGCTAATGCCAACAGCGGGGTTTGAACACTGTTGGTAGCAGTATTCAGCGTAATGACCGATTGCGCAAAGGAAGGGCTGGTGGAAATTTCCACCATATAGTTATCTGCGTATTGCACCTGATGCCAGCTTAAGGTGGCATTAACAGCAACACCTGTACTGGCATTTGCCGGGCTCACACCGCTAGCAAATGCCGTTGGGATACCTGGAAGGACAGACAATAATAAGGTTTGCGTACGGGTGATGGTACCGGAGACACCTGTTACGGTGAGGGTGTAACTGCCCGCCATCGCTGGAGTCAGTCCACTTACAGTTACCTCAACCGGACCGGTTGGTGTGATTTGATTCGGCGTAACCGTTACTTGTGCTCCTGCAGGTGCACCAGCAACAGAAAGATCCACTGGTAATGCAAAGCCTGTTAATGCGATAGTTTTTAAATTAAAAACGGCATTATTACCTGCACAAACTTCCGCGGTATTGGTGGTGGCCGAAAGTAAAAACGTGGGTACCAATGACCCCTGAATAGTAAAATTGATATTGGATATATCAAAAAACACATTGCCTACACCCTCCACTTTTACCCGACAGGTAGTGGAGGTCACATCATAAGGCACCGTGATTAACGCGGAACCGTTATTCGGGACACTTTCCGCCAAAACGGTTGGGTAAGTATATCCACCATCGGAGGATAATGTAATTTTGACATTGGAACAGTTCACTGGTGGCAGGTCCGTACCAGTCACATTCCAGGTGACCAATTTTTCTTCCAGCGCATACCAGGTAACGTTAGTATTCGGCACAGTCACTACAAATGGTCCGGCAGTGCCAGCAACGGTAAGCGTTACATTGTCTTCTTTGGTACAGCCCGCACCAGCGTGATTATCGCGCACCACCACCCGAAAGTTCATGGAACGTGCCACACCGGGGAGTTCTTCCCATTGACTATTGGTATTAGATATCAAATCGGGAAGGCGCGGAAAATAGCGTGTTGGAGAGGTTGCGGGGTCATAAGACCGGAAAAGAGGGCCGCCGATACTCGTCGAAACGGGTGGCATAGTAGCCGACTGGTTGTCCATTTGCTCCCAGCAATAAGTCAATACATCACCATCAATATCACTACCAGAAGCCGTGAGGGCGAAAGGCGTGGATTTAGGTATGGTATAATTGGGCACATTCCCAACAGTCGGCGCGGTATTTCCAGTTACGGTTTTCACCGGGCACCCATTGCCTGTACCAGTATTGGTAAAGGCTGAAATTTCCTGGATATTAATCGCATGAAAATAATCATCGCTGTTGCTTTGCACATCGGGCGGACAAATACCTGCATATCCCATAATAGTCGAACCTGAACCGGGCTCCATGGCGGTAGAACTATTGATATTGCCGCCACAGGAATTATTAAAACAGTGATTTCCACCAAATTGGTGGCCCATTTCGTGTGCAACGTAATCAATATCAAAAGCATCGCCAATTGGAGCACCGCTGCCCGTAACGCCATTAGCTTTGCTGGTATTATTACATACCACACCTAAGCCCGCAATACCACCTCCACCAGTACTGAATACGTGGCCGATATCATAATTGGCCGCACCAATTCGCTGCGTTACTGTAGTCTGATTTTGACCGAGCATCGTACCCCCATTATTGTTGGTATATGGATCGGTAGTCGCATTCAGAAAAATCAGGGTGTCGGTATTAGCAATTAATTGCATGGTAACAGCGAGGTCTTTTTCATAAACGCCATTTACACGATTCATAGATGAATTGTAAGCAGCCAATACCAACGGTTTGGTATTGCCGTGGAAGGCTGCATATTCACCCGTACAAGCCAGGGCAAGCCGGTATTTTCGCAGTTTACAATCGCCCGCTTCAGGCTCATCCTTGTACAAAGAAGGTGTTTCCTGCGTTATTTCTTCCCAATTATCTGACGCTTCTGAAGTGGTCAGACACGCATAATTTTCATTTTTCCTGCGTTGATAGTCTTTTTTGAAGTAGACGATGCCGATACCTGCATCACCATGAAAATAGGGGTCAATAAAGAAAGAACCTGCACTTGGGGAAAACGTCATGGCATGAAATCCCCAGGGTGTAAGATCGCATTTGATAATGGCCTGTGGATCGTCGATTCCCCGGCCGGTATAACACCGGATTTCGGGGTAACGCGCCTGAAGGTCGGGGTGCATGACGGAGGATTCCCATATTTCAAAACGAGCCGTCTTTCCGTCAGGTAATGGTAGGGTAATTTGTGTAGTGCTGTTTTCCTGCTCAGCCGTGGCCAGTAAAGTGCGGAGAACAGGTAAATTAAGACTTACCGTACGGTACTTTGTTGGTTTAATATATCGCTCAAATCCGGAAGCAGCGTTCAGCGATCGTTCAGAAATATCTGACCAAAAAGCAGGCGAGTGTTGTTGCCCTTGGAGCAGGTGGATAGTGCTAAGTAGCAATATCAGTTGAAAAAGGAAACTTTTTACCATAATTAAATATGCCGTAAGAGGTGTGGATTACAAAAAATAATGGAATGAAGGCATTAATACGCTGCTAAGGTAGTTGGTGTTTTAGAATCCTCAATTATCCTGCAGCAAATTAGATAAAAATGATCATTTCTTCTTTCAATGACCATTTGATGATATTTTTTAAAAATTTTTTTAAAAATTTTGCAAAATCTTCCAAAAATACAATATATTTACACTAATAATCCTTATTTACAAAATACAAATAATTAAATTCACTGCAAACACCAATAATTATCGCTATGCTAACAGTTAAAAAAATGCTCGCCAACAAGCCCATGAATAAAGTCTGGGCAATGCGCCCCGACCAGACAGTAATTGAAGCACTTGAATTAATGGCCGAAAAAAATATAGGTGCCATAATGATTCTGGAACACGAACGATTGGTTGGCATCTTTTCTGAACGCGACTATGCACGCCGGGGTATTCTCAAAGGCCGAAAAGCAAAAAGTACACCACTGATTGAAGTAATGACACCAGGGGTGTTTACGGTGACACCCGATCAGACTATTACCGACTGTATGGAACTCATGTCGGAAAAACATATTCGCCACTTGCCAGTGCTCCAGAACGGAACTGTTCTGGGGCTTTTGAGTATCGGCGACATCGTTACTGCGATCATTCAGGAACAGGAAGGCAGGATTCAAAGCCTGGAGCAATATATTACGGGGTATTGACAGGTGTAAGAAGTGAGGGTACTCGGCTATGAAAAGTTTTTTTTACATTTGCATTTTATGTACCTGTACTTATAACCACCCCCCACTTCTCACTGCAATTAATACTATGACGCTTGACCCACAAACAATCAGCACGCCTCAATTACAGGGATATTTACAATCGGCAGTAGCACCTCGTCCTATTGCTTTTGCTAGTACTGTTGACCAAAACGGCAATATTAACCTGAGTCCTTTTAGCTTTTTTAATGTATTTAGTGCCAATCCACCGATACTGATTTTTTCACCGGCACGGCGCGTAACGAATAATACCACCAAACACACCCTGGAAAATATACTTGCGGTGCCCGAAGTGGTCATTAATATTGTCAACTACCCGATGGTGGAGCAAACTTCATTGGCCAGCACAGAATATGAAAAAGGCATTGATGAATTTGTAAAAGCGGGATTTACGGCACTTCCTTCTGAAAGAATAAAACCGCCACGGGTGGCGGAGTCACCCGTGGCTTTTGAATGTGTTGTAGAACAGGTCATTCCGCTGGGCACAGCAGGCGGCGCGGGTAATTTGGTGATGGCCAGAGTAGTACTTATCCATATTCGCGAAGAATACCTTAATCCTGCCGGCCAATTAGATACCACTAAACTTGATCTGGTGGCCCGTATGGGTGCTAATTGGTACTGTCGTGCCAGTGGAGATGCCCTTTTTGAAATCCCCAAACCGTTGACGACCAGAGGCATCGGTGTTGACCAACTACCGCTTCACGTTCGAAACAGTACTCTTCTAACAGGCAATAACCTTGGCCGTTTGGGCAACATGGAAGACCTGCCCGACGAAACAGGCCTGGCAGCAACGCGAGACATGATGGAAGTAACCGCTGCCTTACAATTACCTGAAAAGGAAAAGATTATTGCGCTTCACCGGATTGCCCAACAATTGTTGGAAAAAGGGGAAACAGCAATGGCACTGGCCGTTTTGTGGTTAGTCCATTAGTCCTTAGAACTATCGCCAACAAAAAAATCTTCTTTATTTTTGAACAGCACATTAAAGGTGGTCATGCTGCCGTAACAACGGGTAATGTACTGTTGAAGATTTACCTTTTCCTCGTCGGTGAGTACTTTATGGGCATTAATCTGTTGTTCGAGCACCCGCATGCGGTCGCGCATCATCACAATTTTGTGGAAAAAAATTTCGATAGGGACCTCTTTAGGCTGCAACCCGGCATCATTGGCGTGCATGACTAACTTCCCTTTATTCCACCGATCGCCCAGTGGGGTGAGCTCGGGATTGAAACCCGACCAGGCCCGGAGAATGCGTGTCAGGCCTTTTTCAGCTTCCGTAAAAGTCACTGCTTCTTCGGCAGGAAGCGCTTCCACTACCTGCCAATTGTTATAGTCTTTAGGCACCATTTTTATCCCAAATTGCATAAAACAAACTTCATAAGCCGCAACATGCAGACGAATAACTGCACCATCGCCATACGCGGGGTGCTTCACACGGGATCCGATTCCGAGTAGTTCCATATTTTATAATTTGCTAGTGGTCTGGCAACTTAGACTTGACAGACCACTAATTTTGAACAGGCGCTGGGGTAAGTGGCGGTGCCGACAGTTTTTGATTGATCATTGGCTCCATTTTGGGATCGGCTGCTTTGGCTTTATCAAACCAGGGGCGCGCCGAATTGGGATCGCCCATATCACAATAAGCCGAACCTATATAAAAATTCAGGGTAGCATTATTGGGTTCAATTTTCAAACCTTCTTTCCACTGCTCTATCGCAGGCGGAAACTGTCTTTTCATAGCTAATACTGCGCCCAGATTACGCCTTGCGTCCACAAAACGGGGGTCGAATTTGATAGACCGGCGGTATACATTCTCCGCAGAATCCAATTCGGCAATGGCCAATTGATTGCCTGGTCGTTGCGCGCGCAGGAAATAAATAAAGCCCATATTCGACAATACTTTGGCATCATTGGGCCGGTGCTTGAGGGCTATTTGGTAATCTGAATAGGCCTTATCGTATTGTTGGAGGCGAAAATAAGCCAATCCACGGCTGCCATACGCATCGTGGTACTCCGGATAGAGTTCGATGGTGCGATTATATGCCAGAATAGCATCTTCCACCATTTTCCTGTCGGTGATATTGCCTGTTTTTTCATCAATACCATGGTTATTGATTTCCAGGGACCGGTGGTAATTGAGTTTCGCACAATTGGGCGAAGTGATGATATCGGCCTGGTACAGCGAATAACTATCTTTCCAGGCAGTATTACGGGTGACGGTTTTAAAAGCAAATGACACCAAAATGACACCTGCGACACCCCAAAGGGTGGAGTTATTAAAGGTCATCTCCCGGGATTTATCCAAATTACCGAAAAAGCGGTGTAAAATCCAGGACAAAGCAAATGCAAACCCGAGAGAAGGGCCGTACAACAAACGCTCGCCATAAGAGGTACCAATGAGCAACAGCACATTACTAAACAAGGAAAAAGTGATGAGGTAAAACAAAATAGCAAATGACAAAAAGTGCTTTTTGCCCAAATTCATCAAGGCCCAAATGCCCATTCCTAAATAAACCAAAAGGCCGACTCCCGCCCTCCAATCACTAAAAGTTACCGGTTTCATTTGTGGATACCCCATATCACTCACCAATGGATGTGGGAAAATCAATACCTTGAGGTACTGCAAACACATCGTCATGGCAGAGGCAAAACGGCCGGCACTGTCACTGGCACCAACTATAAAATTGTCGAGAATAGAATACGTTTCTTTGTAGTTTTGAGAACTCAGCACTTTGTACCTGATTCCCAAAAATACAAGAAACGGAATAAGAAAAATGGCTGCAATACGCAACGTTTCTTCACCAGATCGTTTGCCAAAAAACCAAATCGTCAATGGAAAGAGTGCCAGAGAAGTAATACCCGTTTCTTTGGCAAACATGGAGATACCATATACGACGGCCGCCCATACCAGCCACTTATTTTGGTTCGTATCGAAATACCGCCAGATAAGATTCAATGCCCCGATAGTACCCAGTAAGGAAACCATTTCGTCCCGACTTTTTATATTAGCCACTACCTCGCAATGCACGGGATGGGACATAAAAATTAATACCGCTAAGGCCGTCAGCGTCCAGGGATAATCAGCCAGAATACGGCGCCAGGTAATCCAAAGCAAACAACCAGTAAATCCATAAAACAGGATATTCATCAGGTGGCCCACCCAGGGTGCGCCATTGCCGATCATCCACTCAATGGAAAACATCGCCAGGGTAAGCGGGCGGTACAGCGAACCCGGACTGGCCCATGAACCGTAGCGGTACTCGGTAGTCCAAAGCGTGCCCCAATGCTGAAAACCCGCTTTCACAATCCAGTTTTCTTTCATGGCGCCGAAATCGTCCAGGGTATAATCATGCCCTATCGTATTGGCAAATAATACACAGCCGACAGCCGCTGCGAGCAGCCCAAACCATTGTGGTCCAGAAAGTACCGCCGACCCGGTATTTGAAACGGTTTTACCAGATTGATTATCAGGCCGTATTGTGGGCCTGGGGGTATTTTTAGGGGACTTATCGGGTCGTTGTTGCTTTTTTGCCATAAATACTATTTTCAAAACAAGTTTGAGAAGGGGCGAAAGTACTAAAAAAAGATATTTTCATGGTCAAATCCTTCCGCTATCCACTATTTTCTCTTTCCAGCTGCCTTTACTTTCCATCCCAGCCATCGTTCCACAAAAAGCGCCAAAATGGCGGGCAACAAAAACCATTGATAGGCCGAACTTTTTTCTTCGAATGATCGAACGGCGATATCCCGTTTTTCCAGGGCATTAATCTGGTCTGCCAATCGTTGGGCCAGATCGCCCGTTTCTGTGAGTAAAAAAGGAGGAGCGCCGTGGCCCGCTTCGGCTATTTCGGTCAACATTTCCATACCCATTTTGGAAGTCACCGGTTGATCATCCCTATCTTTGAGTACTCCGCCGCCCGACAATGGAATTTGCCCTCCCGCTTCCGTTCCGGCGCCTACAATAAAAGTGACAATTCCCTCTTCATCATAAGCATTTTCAACTGCGGCACGGGGGCTTTCTTCATGGTCTTCTCCATCGGTGATAATGACGAGCGCACGGCCTGCCCCCGGCGTGGGATCAAATGACTTTCGGGCCAGTTCCACTACCGAGTTAATAGCCGTACCCTGGGCTGAATATGATTCCGGATCCGCTTCTGCCAGCAGACTGTTGACGGTTTGGTAGTCGGTGGAAAGCGGCATTGACAGATAGGCTTCACCAGCAAAAAACAGCAGCCCAACCCTGTTGCCACTAATTTTTCGAATCAATTCCTGCGCAAACAACCGTGCCCGCAGCAACCTGCCTGGCCTGATATCAGTGGCCAACATACTTTTGGAAATATCCAGGGCAATCATAACATCGGCGGCTTTTTGCGTCTGACTGCGGGTTCTGGCTCCCCAACGCGGATTAGCCATCGCTATACTCAGGAGGATTAAGGCCGTTGCTAATAATCCGTTTTTTATCCAAAACCTCCGGGTCGTGAAGCCTGCTATTAATTGGTCTGATTTAGGGCCGAGCGCAGCAAGTGCTTTGCTACGCCAGCGCAGGTAAGTGCGCAGCAGCAGGAAAAACACGGGAACCACCCATAAAATGTGGAGCCATTCGGGCCGGGCAAAAAGAGAACGTAACATAGTGCAAAGATAGGAAAATCTGCTCCATTCTCAATCTACATCAAACCGCACCCAATCTATCCCAAATACCCCCTGCCCCTGGTTTTGCTCATTTTTAAACACGAAATAAAGATCGTGGTAGTTGGCATCTATGGAAGGCGGCAAAGGGATCGTTGTTTCATGGAATACCATTCGTTTTTCATTGGATTTTGGCTCTTCTATTCCTGCTAAAAGCGGCCCATTGGGCTTGTCCAAATGGATTTCCATCCGGCCACCACAATAGGTTACCCGTGTATCGCCCGATCCAATTCGAAGTGTGAGTGACTTCAGGTGTTGCAAGTCGACCCGCTTAATCACAAACCAATAATTCTGTTTTAATTCATTGAGGATAATCGTATCATTGTCAAAAGGTTTGTAGTTGCCCACGCCCCTGCGGCGGTCGTCGCATTGCTCCACCTCAAAAGTGGCTGGCCGGAGTACCAACACGTCATTTTCCGAGAGTGCCGGAAGTCCGCCCCAGCCCAGATCTGTATAAGAGGCTTGTAACAGATAAGTACCCTGGGCAGCAGGAAACGGATACGAACCATTGAAGGGCAGGGATTGAACGGGTTTCACAGGATCGCCCAATGCCATAATCCAATGGGCCATTTCAATCGCCTCTTCTTCCCGAATATTGGGATGCGCAATCATGGCGCGTTGCCCCCACTTCCCGGAGCCGCCGTAAATGATTTTACGGTAAATGGTCGGAATACTAAAATCTGTACCCCGGTAACGCGCGGCCACATCTTTAAATGAAGGGCCATTTACCATTTTGTCCACCGCATGGCAGGAATAGCAATCGGAACCAGCAATCAGGGCTTTCCCTCTGGCATAAGTCTCCGTTTGGTCTTCTGCTTTTTGGGGTAATACAGCGGGATTCAGCAATTTTTCAAAATAGTCAGCCGACGTCGTGACGGATGCCTGGCGGCAAAAAACAACTGCTTCAGGGCAATCTTCGCGGTCGCGCACTTGTATCGCATAGGGCAGGGCCGTACCCGGACGGTAAAAACTTCTGTTCCGGCTGGTCACGAACTTTACCACAGGGGGCGTATTGCCCGCATAAACAATAGCAGTGTCGGTGTCAAAAGCGCCCTGTGAATCCGAAACTTTTAAGACAACTTTATACCTGCCTGGGGCCGGAAACTGCCACGTTACAGTATCCGGATGGTGCATTTTTGCCAATGTTTCACCTGCACAGGTAAGTGCATATTCCAACGGTTCATGGTCGTAATCTTCGGTTTTTCCTAAGGAAAAACGAACCTTAAGGGGCGCGGCACCATTGGCCACATCCACTTCCAGCCGCGCGATGGGTTTCCGGTTGCCCCGCACAAAATCAATCCTGCTCAGGCAGGCTTCTACATTGGAAGAATACCACATTTTCCCGTATTCCAACAGCCAGATTGACCCCGTTTTTCGGTCGACCAGCATATCGATTGGCCGCATTACTTTCACGGAGTCAGCGATCGGTTCCAGGTGGTAAAAATGACCTTCCGCATCAACAGTGACCGCCATTATCCAATTGCGCATCCAGTCATAAATAAGTGTTTTCCCATTGTAATAATCGGGCAACCGGGTTCGGGCATCATAATTATCACAATAGTACACCGGTCCTGCCATCGCATTCCGGCCACCTTCCCCCAGCATCGGAAAATCGCGGTTGCGACCATAAGGATACCAGATAAAAGCAGGTTGAGCAGGTGGGAGTTCACGGGCACCCGTATTATTGGGGGAAAGATTGACCGGGTGTTGTGGATCAAACCAGGTACCCGCTTTTCTTTGGTCAAAATCATAAGCGCGGTAGGCTTGGTTATCACCGACAAATAACGGCCATCCAAAATTCCCCGCCCGACGCGCCTGATTAATTTCGTCGTGGCCCATTGGTCCGCGAAGGGTATCATTTTTGCCTGAATCAGGCCCAATTTCGCCCCAATACAGGTAATTTCGACGCTGGTCAATACTGATCCTGAACGGATTCCGGCAACCCATGACATAGATTTCGGGCCGGCCATTTTGTGATTGCACAAAAAGATTATCGGATGGACAGGTATAAGTCCCATCCTCTGCCACTTTAATACGCAGTATTTTGCCCCTTAAATCCATGGTATTACCCGCAGAACGCAGCGCATCAAAGGATTGCCGGCCCAAAGTAAAATCAATGGGCGCAAAACCATCCGAAGCAAACGGGCTGGTATTATCGCCGGTAGACATATACAAATAACCATCAGGGCCAAATGCAAGACTTCCTCCAGCATGAAAACAATTCGTGTGACCGGTCGGTACGGTCAAAATTACTTTTTCTGAAGCACGGTCAAGTGTATCATTCTGGAAAACAAATCGGGATAGCTGGTTCATTGAATCCCGCAAGGAGGAATAATTGATGAATATACGGTGATTTTGCTCCCATTGGGGATCAATCGCCAGACCGAGCATCCCATCGCCCATTTCAGAATATACCGGGAGTTTAGCCACCACATTGATCAGGCCGGTAGCGGGGTCAAAAAGGCGAATATAGCCGTGCCGCTCAAGAATCAGGATTTTGCCGTCGGGCAATTGGTCCATTTCCATCGGTTCATTCAGGTGATCAGCAACCACTGTTTTTACAAAACGGGTCTGATCGGGCCGGCGCGGTGTGCGGCAACGGGAATAATTCAATGGATCCTGTTTACCAATAGCATACAGAATACCACCAAGCAGGTGTTTCCGGAATTGCGGATCGCTGTAACCCTCTGGAATATGGCCGAGTGCCGTGTAAAACGAACGACCGCCGTCGTAGGGATGCTGCCACGCAATAGGATGATGGTGTTTATTGAACAGCCAGGTATCAGCAGGTACCGATCCTCCCTTATATTTATCTTCGTCGATACTCAGCAATACTTCAATATCGGGTGCATAATTGCGGAAATTATACCACTCTTCCTTCCAGGGCCAATCGACGCAGCCCAAGTGAGCAGTTGACCTGTCTTTACAGTTTTCTACCTGTAAAGGAACGTCCTGTATCGCCGGATGGTCCTTAAAATATGCCCCCAATAATCCACCAAACCATTTCCAGGTGTACTCCGTGGCAGCGGTGGAATGAACCCCCATGAATCCACCACCAGCCTGAATATATCGTTCAAAATCAGCCTCTTCGTCGGAGGCTAATACTTCACCGTTGGTACTGAGAAAAATAACAGCATTGTACTTTTTAAGATTTTTTTCATTAAAGAAATGGCTATCCTCTGTGGTATCCGCCATGATGCCGTTCTGATAACAAATCTCCATTAAGGCCGTTTTGCCCGCTTCGATACTCTGGTGACGGTAACCATGAATACTGGTTTTCGAGAAAATAAGCACGCGGGCAGGCGGGGGCGCACTGCAGGAAAACCCAAGGAAGGTGATGGCCAGGAAGTAAAATAAATGCCGCATGTGGATAAAAGTATGTGATGTCAGACTTGTTGCGGTGGGAGCCGAATGACCTCCCACCGCAACAAGTCCAATAGTTATTCAAGCAACAAATCAGCACCCTCCTGCCCCACCAGCGACCCAATCGCCACCCCCATACCACTCATCCGTACAGCCACCGCTACATTGTTCGAAACCCGTTCGATAATGGGCTTTTTGACTGGGCCAAGCCCCAGAATGCCTGTCCACCAGGTATCTACTTCCACCTGTTGACCTGGTGCAATAACCTGGTGCAATAAGTCCAGTAACGCCGTCCTTATTTTTTCATTGGGGGCAAATTGATCGGTGCGCTCGGTCTCCGGGTCCAGGTTCCGTCCACCACCCAATAAAATACGCCCATCAATATTTCGGAAATAAAAATAACCGCGGTCATAGTGAAAACAACCCTCCACCTTCAATCCGGCAACCGGATGTGTAATAAGGACCTGGTTACGGGCCGGTATTACCGCAATATCCGGAAACAACTGTCGGGCAAAGCCATTGGAACACACCAGCACGCGATCAGTATGAATAGGCCATCCGGCAGATGTTTCGAGCACTACACCGTTACCGGAATCGTGTATTTTATCGATATGGATACCATTAAGTACGGTGATGCCTTTTTCAGCAGCCATACGGAGCAGTGTTTGCATCATTTTACCGGTATGAATTTGGCCTTCTGCCTGATTAATAAGCAAGTGTTTTACGCCACGAAAACCAAATTGTGGTAATCGCTCATCGGCTACTTTGTATACCTCACGGTGGCCGGTAATGTCCCCAGCCATACGATTAAATGTTTCCAAATGCTCCAGACAATGCTCATAAACCGGCGTATCAGCGGCTGTAAACATTTCATAACCACCATGTTGGTAAAAATCGATCGTTTTGTCGCCAGTCAATTGGCGCAACCGCTCTAATCCTTTCCAGCGGCGCTCCACAGTATGCCACACTTCATCGGGCGACATGGTTTGCAGGTCGTCTAGTAGTTCCGTCATCGACCCGAAACAGGCAAAGCCGGCATTCCGTGTACTGGCACCAATGGGCATACCACCCCGCTCGACCACCAGTACATTCCAGTGTGGCCGTTGCGTTTTTAAATGCAGTGCTGCGGTGAGTCCCACGAGTCCGCTGCCCACGACCACAGCATCGACATTTTTCAAAAAGGATTCCCTTTCCCAATAACTTAATTCGTATCGCATGACTGTTTACCCGTTCTTAAACTGCGCCCATACCGGACAATGGTCAGAATGTACCACATCGTTCATTTGCCGGGCATCGACCAATCGGTCGGTCATCCCTTCTGAAAGGCATTGATAATCAATACGCCAGCCTTTATTATTGGCACGGGAATTGAACCGTGCACTCCACCAGCTGTACGTCACCTCCTTGGGATGAGCATGCCTGTAAGCATCGGTAAAGCCACCATCGGAGAGCCATTTGGACATCCAGGCACGCTCTTCCGGCAAAAAACCGGACGATTTTTTGTTGCCTTTTGGATCGTGGATATCCTGTTCTGTGTGTGCAATATTAAAATCGCCCAACACAATCAGATTGGGCCGCTCTTTTTTCAATTCCTGCACCCAATCGAAAAATTCGTCGAGAAATACCATCTTGAATGCTTGCCGTTCATCGCCGGAAGTCCCCGAAGGCAGGTAACAGTTCAGCACCGTAAGATCCCCAAAATCAGTGCGAAGAATACGGCCTTCGCGGTCGTACAACTCAATCCCGCAGCCATCGACAATTTTATCTGGTTTTTTTTTGGAGAAAGTAGCCACACTGGAATAGCCTTTTTTTTCGGCGGAATGCCAGCAGTGATGGTACCCTAACGCTTCAAAAGGGGCCATGTCGACATCTTCCATTCGGGCTTTCGTTTCCTGAAAACAAATGATATCCGGATTTTCCTGTTCAATCCAGGATACCAAACCTTTTTTGATAGCAGCGCGAATGCCATTGACATTATAAGAGATAATATTGATCATAGACTTGTAACTTGTGGTAATGAGTTAATGATGACAGCCCCCTTATATACGTTGCAACAAGGATTGTGCCTGTGCGTATCTGGGATTTTGGAACGTAATATCCAGCAGAATTTCCCTGCACCCTTTCCTGTCGTGCCGGCGAAGGCGACTCAGGGCGGTGTACCACATTGCTTCCTCCTTTAATTTATTTTGAGGACTAATCAATGGCAAAAATAACGCTTCAGCCTCCTTCATTTGGTTCAATTCGAGCAAACAAATTCCTTGAAACAATTGTACTTCACCTTTGTATAATTGCGCCGTATCCCCCGCAAATTGCACCAATGCCTTGGTGTATTTTTTTTGGTTAAACAACAAGGATGCTGCTGCGAGCTCCTGGTAAACAGCATCCCCGGGCGGCACAAACGCAGCCTCTGGTAGTTTCCGGTAACGGGCATACAACCGTTCATCCATCTGCGGGCGCAACATCCAAACGGTTCCCGCAATTACCAGTATTACTCCCACTCCTGCAAGTATCCAGGCCCACCATGGCACTGACCATCGGGGCATAAAAGGCTCTTCCAGAAAAGGATCGATATCTTTCATCGCTTGGATTTAAAAAATACTTTCAGTAATTCAGCACATTCCTGTTCCATTATTCCCATTTCTAAACGCGTTTTAGGATGGAGCAGATCTTTCCCTCCGTACAACATAAAGCCGCGTTTTTCGTCAGTGGCACCATAAACAATCCGCCCGAACTGTGCCCAGGCAAGTGCGCCGGCACACATAACGCAAGGTTCCAAGGTAACAAAAAGCGTACAATCGGTCAAGTATTTGCTACCCAGATAATTGGATGCCGAAGTAAGTGCCAGCATCTCTGCATGCGCCGTGACATCCGTCAGTTGCTCTGTCTGATTGTGCCCGCGGGCAATAATACGATTGTCACATACCACCACTGCGCCCACCGGGACTTCACCCAGATCAAACGCTTTTTGCGCCTCCGCCAATGCCTGTTGCATAAAATAAGGATCCGAATGTACTGTAAGCATACTGCAAAGGAAACAAGATTTTTTATACCTTCGGCGAATCATGTTTTTTTCGGAACTTTGCACCAGTGTTTTTAAAACAACTCTATAGTATCGCCCCCCGGCACTTTCGCCTTATCTGCTGGCTGCTGCTGCTCGCCAGCCCGGTAGTGACTTGGGCGCAACCCAGCGACGACGATGATATCAACCTTTCCCTGATTGATGATTTGCTCGACCGCGCCCGGTATACAGATTCAGATGCAGAGAAGGAACAACTAGCCAATCGAAGTTTGCTGATGGCAAAAAGCGCCCGTTACGAAAGCGGTATGTTGCGCTCCTACCTCATCCTTGGAGAAGTCAGTGCGCGCAGCGGCCGGAGCGAAAAATCACTACGGCATTATCTGGAAGCAGAAGATCTGGCTATCAGCAGTAAAAATCTGGTGGCCTTGCCTGGTATTTATCAGGCAATGGGTGATTTGTTTTTTTCCCAAAAACTATATATCCACGCCTCCAAATATTACGAACTTTCCCTTTCTCGTGCCCCTAATAATGAATATACAATTGAAAAGGCGGCCGATGCGGCATTATACAGCATGCGGTACGACAGCGCCGAAATGTATTATAAAGTTCTGATCACCAAATTCAGAGACGAAAGAAACAATCCTCATCTGGTCCAGATTTACCAGAAACTGGCAGCTGCGTTTTTTGAAAGTGGTAACTACGGAAAATCGTTATTGTATTATTTGCGGATCGAAGATATTGTTTCCCGCTTTGGTGAGCCTTTCGAAAAAGGCCGGTTGTATAACAATTTAGGCAAGGTATATGCCACTCTCGGCGACTTTCAAAAATCTATTGACTACTTTGCAAAAACGGAAGTGCAATGCCAATTTGCCGCAGAGGCCGGCCATGCCTGCGAAACGCCCGAGGTATTGTACATCAATATGGGAATTGCGCTGCATAATATTCACCGCACCAAAGATGGCCTTGAATACCTTTTTAAAGCCCAGGCTATTCTCCTCCAACGCAACGATATGATCGGCCTGTCAAGTCTGGAACACATCATAGCCACCGTATATTCCAGTGCTAAAGACCATTATAATGCGCTCTCGCACAACGATGCCGCGATAAAATATGCCAAAAGCACCCAACAAAATGATGTTTTAAAACGCGCTTACA
>JBILHQ010000263.1:0-7473 GCA_044350415.1 Saprospiraceae bacterium
TGAACGGGGCGATATTGTACTTCGCCTGGCGGGTAAGGTCGCGCTGCACATTAAGCGGGAAATGTTTTACGGCATCCCAACGAAAACCATCCACTCCCGATTGTTTTTTGAACCATTTAATCCATTCTGTGCCACCGTTATACATATAATCGGTGTTTTGTGCAGGGTTAAAATAGGTCCTCCCTGCGGGATAACCCGAAGGAGCGCCTGTAGCGGGGACATTGGTACTAGGGCCAAATGCATTCGTGGTAAAGTCAATATCCGGTCCGAAATAAGGACTGCAAATATCACCAGTAATACAATTATTACTTGGATTGGGGTGAAAATTGGTATAGTTTTTTGCCCACCGGCCACGGCGTGTCCAGTAGTCATCTTGTGATTCATCAACAGAAGGTGTGGCATAGCACACATACCGAAAATTTTTGTATCCGGAGTTGGATGCCATCGAATAAACGGGCTCCGGATCTTGTCCGCCTGCACCGGAAGTGGTACCTGCACCGTCCACGTGATTCAGCACTACATCCTGAATAACTTCTATGCCATTGGCATGAAGGACGGCAATCATGCGCAGGAATTCATCTTTGGTGCCCATTCCTGTGGCGGTAGTAGGACTGCCTTTTTGATACTTATCGCCCAGATCATAATGATCCATTGGGCCATATCCTACCCATGTAGGGGATTGATTTTTGTAAGAAGGCGGTATCCAAACCGCATCAACGCCCATTGACTTGAGCCGTGGGCCCAGTTCGGTAAGATAATTGGACCAGCTATTAGTAAAGTTATTGTTTTTATAGTCCCACCAAAACCCTTGTAATACAACTTTTTTGATGTGGGTGGTTTGTGCCTGTACAAAGGATGGATACAACCATACTATCAACAGCAGTGTAAATAAATTCCTCATAATAAATATCCAATTGAGTGGATTATCAGACGCACGTTTACATAAAAAAACAGACTGCCCCTGTTAAAGAAGAGCAGTCTGTTTAAAAAAAATAAAAGCATCCCGACTGATACCGGGAATTATTTAGAATCCGGATTTATTACCTTTAATACGACCTTTTCCTGCTTCAGGACCTTCAGGGCGACTCATTTCTGTTTCGCCTTTAGCAACGCGGAATTCCACGCGACGGTTAGTCAAATTTGCACCATCTGTTGGGATGATGTTGGTGGCTTCGCCTGACCAGTTCAGCACCACACGGTCACGTGCAATACCATACTGAGAAGTCAAGTGAGCAATTACAGCATTGGCACGATTGTAAGACAACACGTTGTTGTAACGCTCTGAAGAAGTACGATCAGTGTTACCGCTAACTACCAGTTTAATTGTTGGATTAGCTTTCATCACTTGAGCAACCTGGTACAATTTAGCAAATTCACCTTTTTTTACAGTGTAGCTGTTCAGGTCAAAATTTACCATTGGTAAAAACCAATCACTGATAGATGGTGCTGGAAGTTTGAATGCAGCCAGTTTAGCGTCAACGATGCGATTAACATCAGATTCTGTTACCCAGTTTGGTTTTGGCACCTGAGCAACACCCATTGCGTCCACTTTATATCCTGGAGGAGAATAAGGCTCTTTATCTTTAAAGTCGGGGACTTTGTCCATGTCGGAATCAAGCGTTACACCTTTAGTGTCTACGCGTGCACCTGCAGGGCTGTCGTCTTCTGTATCAATATCATCAATGATACCATCACCGTCAGCGTCACTTGGGTTGTAAATAGCACGTGCTTCGAGGGCACTGATTGCTGTCGAAACGGCTTCAAGTGGGTTTACCCAGTAGCGTGGTTCTGGTTTAGCCAAACCTGTTACTTTGTCTTTGCCACCAAGGTTGAAAGCAAGTAAAAGGTGTGGGTAATGCATGATATCCCGGTATGTAGTGTAGCTATTGCCTACGTTTGCCTCTGCGTCCAGCAAATCAGCCGATTTACCAAAAGTTGAGTAGATCGTGTATTCTGCACCGATGTTAACTTTTGAATTAATGCGGTAAGAAAGACCCAGACCACCATTCATATAAGGTGTGGTGCCGGAAACTTTTCCTGTTGATGGAGCAGACTGACTAATTTGAGTAACATTCTCAAAATTTACTTTGTAACTAGTCGCACCAAGGCCAGCAAAAGCGTTAATTAGCAGTTTGTGGTAAGGCTTGTTGAAAATCAGGTTATTCAATGCAATAACCAATTCGCCACCACCACCAATCCAGGTAATATCAGACTTACGTGGTAATGTTTCATTTTTTCCTTTTCCGAATAAGGTATTTACCCGAACAGAAAATACATGGTCTAATGATTTACGAACGTGCAAACCACCACCGAATCCAGGTAATTGTGGATCCAGGTCGCCATTAACGTATGGCATGCCGAGATGAACGCCTACTTCCCACTGATCAGCAGGAGAAAAAGAGCGATAAGGAGCAGCTGGAGCAGCATCTTGTGCATAAGCACCCAGCGCAAAAGAACCTAAAATGATAGCAAATAAAAATTTCCTCATTGACATAGGATCACTAATTAGTGAGTTGAAGAATGGTTAATGATTAACGAATTTATATTATAAATACCGTTGATTTTTTTGAAAAATTAAACGTTTACTTAATTCAACGCGCAAAGTTCATGTATTTCATATCAAAATCCCAACTTTCTAAGCGCTAAATATAGTGCTGAGGCTGAAATTTTTTTAGGATCCGGGTTGTTTTGATGAACTTCCTGCAAAGCAGCGCGAATCACCGATGAAATATCTGTGAAAATTGCCTGATCTGTCATTGGCACATCGGGTTGCATTAAATAGGCAAAAACACGCGCCATTCCACAATTGGCAATAAAATCGGGTATTACGCCTGTCATTTCATCTGTATACTGTGCTGTCGGACCAAAAAATACCTGATCATCAATGAACGGAACATTAGCACCACACGATATACATTCGATACCGCCTGATAACAGACTGTCAACTTGTGCCCGGGTCACAATTTTTGATGCCGCACCAGGAACAAAAATTTGTGCGCCTACTTTCCAGATTTGTTCATTCACTTCTTCAAAAGACAGCATCTCTGGTACATCCAGTTGGTTGCCAATCTTATTATTGAACAAATCTTTAACTTCACTGAGGGTCAATCCTTCGGGAACAATTATTCCCCCCGCTCTGTCTATAATCCCGACAATTATTGCGCCATATTTTGCCAGATAACAAGCGGCGGCCGAAGCGACATTCCCCCAGCCCTGAATAATGACCTTTTTCCCTTTGATGTCTGTGTTGTAAAAGATATCATAAAAATGGTGAACTGACTCCGCAACACCATATCCCGTAATCAAATCTGCCACAGCATACCTGCGCCCACTTCCCTCCGGTACATATTCCGGATCCTCCACAATTTTGGTACAACCGTAACGTAATTGTCCAATAATGTTAATCTGCGCACCTTCTGTTGGCTTTAAGTGCCCTTTCACAATACCTTCCTGTGGGTGCCATAGCCCCAGATGTTCGGTAATAGGAACCACATCTTTTATTTCATCGACGTTGAGATCGCCACCCGTTCCGTAATAGTGTTTCAAAATGGGTAATGCTGCACGGTACCACCGCTCCAGCACTTCCAACCGGCGAGGGTCAGCAGGGTCGAAATTAATGCCGCTTTTGGCCCCACCAATAGCCGGACCTGCAACAGAAAACTTAATCTCCATGACTTTTGCCAACGAAGTCACTTCTTCGCGGGTAAGTCCTTTGCGCATCCGGGTGCCGCCGCCTGCAGCACCGCCGCGCAGTGAATTAATGACAATCCATCCTTCTGCCTCCGTTTCTGTATCATGCCATTCAAAAACTACTTCCGGCTTTTTTTGCTTATACTTTTCGAGCAAACTCTCCATATTTGTGGTGGTATATTTACTGTAAATGTTTGATTAGTGGCGCAAAGGTCACAAAACATTCAGGTATTTTTTCAAACCTGCCCCAAATTCGCAATACCAAATTACTTTTGCCTCATGTTACAAAACTGGCTAAAACCACTTTCAAAGTCATTTGCTGACGCTGCCGGCCAATTGCCGGAGACGGCATTGGGCCAACATGTCATTCATTTCCGGAAGGAATTGCCCGATTTACGGAAGGTTCGCATCGCAATTATCGGCGTCGACGATACTGCATCCAATGCTATCCGCAAATCACTTTATCGCTATGCCTTCCCTTTCCCCAATGATTCTATTGCCGATTTAGGGAATATCCGAAAACCGGAAATGGTCAATCTGGTTCCTGTGCTCTATGAACTCATTACCGGGAACATTACGCCTATAATTCTGAGTAACCGGCCAGATTTGGCCCGCGCGCAGTTTCTGGCCTACCAGGAAGCCAAAAACGTGGTCAACTGGACCAATATTGATGAAGATTTCAGGTGTTTTGATGCCGCCAACTCTGTTTTTGAACCACGTCACCCGCTGCTCTTCCATTTTTCGCTTATCGGCGCACAATCTCACCTGATTCATAGCCAGCATCAAAAAATTGTTGAGAAAAATAATTTTGAAGTGCTGCGCCTCGGCCGCTCCCGTAGCATGCCGGAAGAAGCAGAACCGATTCTCCGCGATGCTGATCTGCTTTCGTTTCATTTGGGTGCCCTGAAAAATAGTGAAGCACCAGGGGTCGCAATGCCATCTCCCTCCGGATTTTTCCTGGAAGAAGCCTGTCAACTAACTCGGTATGCGGGCATGAGCGACAAACTTACTTCTTTTGGCATTTACGGATTCGAACCGGCCAATGACCACATGGACCAGACCGCTAATGCAGCCGCCCAACTCATTTGGTATTTTTTAGACGGCTTTTTCAACCGAAAAGGAGATTATCCTGTTAGTACTAAAGGACTTACAGAGTACGTGGTAGATTTGCCGACCTATAATTATCATTTGACCTTCTGGAAAAGCGCTGCTACAGGCAGATGGTGGCTCCAGGTCCCCCTGGATACCAAAAGAAAGCACCAGCGACACCGGTTAATACCTTGCTCATTCCAGGACTATCAGTCGGCCTGCCGGCAGGATTTGCCGGACAGGCTATTTAAGGCGTTTAAACGATTTTAACGGGTGATGTTCATTTTCGATCAGCCTCTTTGGTTTTTACTGGTGCTCCTTTGGCCTGCTGGATACTTTTTTCCCCGCAGCAAAAAGGATTCGCAGACAGTATTGCCTTTGCCAACCGCCTCGGCGCTTCCGGGTGTGAAAGGCTGGCGTATGCCCGTTCGAAAAAGACTGCATTGGTTCCGCCATATTGCCCTGGCCCTGCTGATTATTGCTATGGCCCGTCCACAAAAAGCGTGGGAAGAGGCAAAAATTGACGCCGATGGTATAGATATCATGCTCGCGCTGGATATTTCACCGAGTATGCTGAGCAGGGATTTTACGCCCGATCGCCTTACGGTGGCTAAAAATGTTGCTATTGATTTTGTCAAAAAACGCCCTAATGATCGTATTGGGCTGGTCGTTTTTTCAGCGGAAGCCTTTACGCATTGTCCTTTAACACCCGACAAACGTGTGGTGGAACAATTTATCAAAGAAGTGGAAGTAGGCGTTTTGGCAGACGGCACTGCTATTGGCACAGGACTGGCTACGGCGCTAAACCGATTGAAAGATAGTCCCGGGAAAAGTAAAATTGTGGTTTTACTAACCGATGGTGAAAACAATGCCGGCTCAGTAGCTCCGGAAGCAGCAGCCCGTATTGCCACGGAGATGGGCGTGAAAGTATATACTGTTGGAATGGGAAAGGAAGGATGGGTGGAATCACCGGTCAGCCGGTTCCCCGACGGCACTTACGCTTATGATATGCGGATGAGTGTCATTAATACGGAACTGCTCGAAGAAATTGCCCGTCAAACCCAAGGGCGTTTTTACCGCGCTTATACCCCTGCCGATCTGAGTGAAATATACGGCGAAATAGACCGGCTGGAAAAAACGAAAACAGAAGTAACGACCATTCGCAATACCGCCGATTATTTTTGGAGCTTCCTGCTCGCCGCTTTTGTGCTGCTTGTTATGGAATTACTCCTGCGCTGGGGAGCTTTAAGGTCGGTTACTCCTTAATAAACAATTTTTTCCAAAAACAATCCCGAAGGAGGTGCTGTCAATTTAGCGGGTTCTTTGGAGGGTTGTTTCAGCCAACTGGCCACCATTTCAAGGGTGAATTTGCCACGCCCGACGGCCACGAGAGTTCCCACGATTCGACGGACCATTTTCCAAAGAAAATGAGACCCTACGAGCGTTATATAAATATGATCATTATCTTCTGTGATATCAATCCTTTTCAGTTCTACCGTTGTGGACTGTCCGGGTTCAGCAATAACGCCGAACGACCGAAAATCATGAAAACCGGTCAACTCATCCGCCACAGCACGCATCGCAATCAGATCGAGCCGATCGCGCACCCACCAAACATATTTTTTGGCAAAAGCATTGCGGCGTTTAGAAATCTGGTAAACGTAAGTGCGCTCTTTGGCATCGAACCGGGCATGGAATTTGGCATGCACTTTTTCCACCGATAAGATATTGATATCGTGGGAAAGTTCGTCGTTCATCTGCTGCCGGATTTGTTCCGTGCTAAGCCGCCGGTCATCAACGACTTCCATGTGCGCCACCTGACCACGGGCGTGTACGCCTGCATCAGTACGCCCGGAGCCGTAAATTTCCACAGGTGCAGCACCGAACACTTTGGTGGCAACAGTAATCAGTTCGCCCTGAACAGAGCGATCGGTCTTTTGCAATTGCCAACCGGCATATCGCGTTCCGTCGTATTCTAAGATAAGTTTAAATCGCATAATTGTCGGGACAAAGGTAGTAACTTTGCAGCGATATGTCTACGCAAGATTCCAACGCCGATTATCGCCGTTTTTGTGCCACTGCACCTGATGACTTTCCGGTATTTATGCAGGACTGGTACCTCGATGCAGTATGTGAAGAAGGTACATGGCAGGTAGCCATTTCCGAAAAACACGGCCAGATCGTTGGCGTCTGGCCCTACTTTTTGAAAAAAAAAGGTATTTGGCGCTATATTGCTATGCCCAAAATGGGCAAATTGATGGGACCGTATGTGTTGCCCACACATCGAAAAATTTCTTCGGAGACGCGGATTTTACAGGATTTAATTACCCGACTACCCAAAGGACTAGCTGCTTTTGAACAGGATTGTAATTATTCGTTTCAAAACTGGATGCCTATGTACTGGCAAGGCTTTTCACAAACCACCCGTTATTCCTACACGATTGACCTGACCAGCCCCCCCGAAGCTTTATGGGCAGGAATGGAAAGTGATTACCGCCGAAAGATAAAAATAGCGCAAGAAAACTTAGTAGTTCGTCATGATCCGTCGGTACAGGATTTATACGATGTTTGTATGCTAAGCTTCACGAGACAAAATCTGAAAATACCGTTTTCCTTCGATTATTTTAACAAAATATATATGGCTTTTGAGGCGCATCACGCCTGCGAAAAATTTTTTGCGCTGGATAAGAAGTC
>JBILHQ010000264.1:0-7434 GCA_044350415.1 Saprospiraceae bacterium
TGCGCAATGCTTTAACCATATCAATATCGCCCTCATCGACGAATGCTTCGCGGTAATGCGGCACTTTCCCAATGACATTCCGGAAATGGATATAACCAATATTGCCGGCTGCGGAATGTTTGTCGAGGAGGTCATAGAGGTTGCCATCGGGCATCTCCTGCAGCGTCCCCATACAAAATTCAAAACCATTCGACGGGCTGTCCGATAATGTCAAGAGGCGTTCGTAGGCGGTAAAATTGTGAAACAACCGGGCCGTTCCCCGCATTTCCGGCAGCGGCGGATCATCGGGATGCGCCACCAGCCGAACACCACATTCTTCGGCGACGGGCAGCATTTGCTGCAAAAACCATTGCAACCGCTGCCACATTTCTGCGTTAGAGACGGGCGCTACTATACCGGCTGAGGCTTCTGTGTCGTAAGTCATATTCCAAACCATACCGTTGGGAATGGGCGTATTTACATCCACTTTGTGCTGGTCAAACACCACTGACATGGCGCCTCCCCTACCCTCCGGGCCGCTTGACCAGCCCCACACGCCTGCGAGACTAAAATAATACCCCATCACAGGAATACCTGCCTTGCCGATATTGCGCAGCATTTGTTTCAGGTCCTCCATTTGCTGGTGCTTATTCGGGCCATCGAGGAGAATATCGTACCAATGTGCGGGGTCGAAATTTTCAATAGCTGCCCAGGTAAGGCCATGCGATTCGATCTGCTTTTTAATGGCCAGCAAATCATCGAGTTCCCAGAGTTTACCCTGGTTGCGGGTGACGCCCCAACCATTGAGATAATTTTGGGTGAGGGTTGGACTCTCGCCGCCTTTCACATAGTCGACCAATTGGACCACAATATGGGTGGCCCCGCATTGTTTGGCAAAGCGGAAATTACTGTCGTTCAACAGGCTTTTATACAATCCTAAACCGAGGTGTATCATGTGCCAAATGTAGGAGATTTCAGGAAGATCTTAGTACTTGATCTCAAAAATAGTTCGCGGCCAGGGCATCCAGGATTTATCCTTGTATGCCTGCACAATCGTCTTATCCAAAAAACGGGGAACATTGGTGGCGCGAATTGTTTTTGGAGCCTTGTCGTAGTCCCGGAAAAAATCCTCCCAATGTATCCAAACCACCTTTTGGGGATGAATCTTCGAGAGTACTGTTTCCGGGTACAAGGGCGATGCCTCATAAGAAGCAACGCCGAGAAAAGCAATATCTACCGCATGTTCATGGAGCAATGCTGCCGGCGGAATACCTGCCATTGGATCGCAGGAAGAGGATTGCACAAACAGCCGCAATTCAACCGAATCCAGATCGTCCAGATAATCTACCAAAAATGAAAAGGTATGCCCTTCCAGCCAGTCATTGGGCTTAGTGGCATCGTAAGGGCCCTGGAAATAGGAGGGACGAAAAGCAACACTGCCATCAAAAAATTTGATATTTTTCAGGTGCGAATTATGTCCGGCAAGAATCGGGTAAATGCGGATTTTTTTTCCCACCCTTATTGGAGTGCCGGAGCAGTCTTTACTGGTTTGATAGTCTTCCAGCAACTTCATTTGGGGAGTATCAATGACCGCACTGCAAAGGATACGCCCCGATTCATTGAGAAAAACAGCGGGTTTAGTGCGAAATGTTTTGTAAACCGCAGGAACATCCAGTAAGTGGTCATAATGGCTGTGGGCGACAAATATGGCTTTGACGTGTTGGAGATATAAGGAATCTTGCTTTTGGATCGAATGCAATCCGAATTGGATCATTTCAGGAGCAGATACGACTTTGCGTTTATTCAGGAGCACCCCTCCTGCCAGATGCCGCATTTTCTGATTAGAAAAGAACGGATCAATCAATATCCCAATACTATCTTTCAACAGGTACAAGCCACCACTGCCGAGATATTGAACAGTCAGGGATTGGTTAGTCAGGGAATCCAGGGAGATTAATGCCGTTTTTTCCGGCATACGAACCGGTGGCAGCTTCGACAACCTGCCTGGCAAAATATTGCTGCAGGAACAGATGAACAGCGCGGGTATCAATAACATGTTTTTCATAAATAATTTGATATTAGAGGTAATTAACAGCCTAAAAGTACAAATAATTAATAATTATTTCAGGCGACTCATACATGCACTACATGTCACCAATCTCCCTTATCTTGGCACGCCATTTTTTCCAGGCATACCGCTGCCATGACACCCACCTTTTCAAAAATATTTTTCTTTTTTGTCCTTCTTTTGGCGACGAATATCGCCTTCCCCGCCTGCAAAGACGAAAGCGATGACTTTACTTCCGGCAATTTTTACCCCATTGATCCGAATCAGGTGGTGATTGATACTGTCGGTCACGACACCGTGATTCCTGGGACACAAGTATGCTGGGAAGCGCCCATTTCCGTGAATATTGCTGCCGATTTCAATACCTTATTCACCCGTTATGGCGGTGGTTGGACGGGTGGCGATGCCACCTATTCCATTCCGCTGCCCGATGGCCGCGTGCTGTGGCTGTTCGGCGATAGTTTTATGGGTACCGTTAAAGCAGACCGCAGCCGCCCTTCCAGTGGGTTCCAAAGAAATGCCTTTGTCGTACAGGATGGCAACAATTTAACCACTTTGACTGGTGGATCATCCGCCTATCTGGTACCGCCGGAAGCAGGTTGGTGGTACTGGCCGGGGCATGGCGTTGCCCATGGCGACACCTTACAGGTGGTGATGTTTGGCTTCAAATCAACCGGCAGTGGAGCCTGGGATTTCGCTTATGGCAGTCTGGATGTAGCCACTTTCCACTTGCCGGATTTTACGCTGCTTTCACTTGAACGGAAAGTGACCAATCCAACAGTAAACTACGGTGCCTGTGTACTGGAGGATGGTGATTACACCTATTTGTACGGCGCTGAAAAAGTGGGGTTTTCCAAATTTCTTCATACCGCCCGGGTAAAAGGACACGACCTGACAGGAGCCTGGGAGTATTTCAACGGTACAGATTGGTCGCCCGATCCAGCAGCCAGCGCACGGCTTTTTGCCAATGTGTCAGAGCAGTTCTCTGTATTTCAGCACAACAACCATTATTATCTATTGACCCAGCACCATATTTTCGGCAGTGAAATCTATATCTTCGATGCCGATAATCCGGTATCGGGTTTTGCCAATAAAAGAATCGTATATTGTACACCGCAATCGCAACATCCTAACCTGTTTACCTACAATTCCTTTGCGCATACCGAATTCTTAGATAACGGCGAATTGGTGGTCTCCTATAATGTCAACAGTTCTGTTTTTGCTGATTTATTCAAAAATGCGGATAATTACAGGCCGTTTTTTGTGCGGATAAAAGGATGGGAATAAACCTTAGCAACGTGTCACCACACCATAAAAATATGAACATCCGGTTTTTCATCCCTGTCTGCCTGATTATTATCACCGCATGCAGTCCCAAGCCCATCGCCACACCTCCCCAAGCACTCCATTATACCGTGACGGCAGCCCCGGAATGGACCATTCTTTTCCACCGGAATGCCGGCTGGTTCGGGGCCGACGGTGTGTTTTCTATTCCTTTGAGTGGTGTGGATAAAGTGGGCAATGCAGGTAATCGCGAAACGCTTTTACTGTTCAGTGACACCTATATTGGAGAGGTGGAAGGCCAAAAACCAAAGCCAGGTAATACCATGGTGAATAATACGGCTGCCATTGTACAAGGCAATTCAGCGCATCCTGACAGCATTCAATTTTTTTATAAAAAAGGCAGCAATGGCACGCCACAATCCTTTTTCGTGCCGCAAAATGAAGGCCAAAAGGAGCATTTTTGGCTGGGAGATGGTTTTGTCAACAAAGACCGCCATAATACTTTATACCTGTTTGCCTACCATATTCAAGTAACGGGTCCGGGCGTATTCGACTTCACGGAACCTGATGTATCGCTGTTGGCTTTACCGGCAGGCAGCCGCCCGCCGTTTGAACAGCAGCGGCAAATCAGGACGCCGCTGCACATCAAAATCCCGGCACTGGGGGAAGGGAATTTTGGTGCAGGTATGCTGGCCAATACGAAATGGGCCGGCGCCCCCCACCCCGACGGCTACGTGTATGTATATGCCTGTATTGGCCAGGACAAAAATCTGGTTGCAGCGCGGGTAAAGCCCAAATATTTTGAAGATTTCAGTCGCTGGACTTATTGGAACGGTAAAGAATGGACGGCTGACATAACACAGTTAAAAGGCATCACCAATGCTGTTTCTAATGAACTCAGCGTCACGCCGTTGCCCGATGGCCGGTATGCCCTGATTTTCCAGGTGATGGGATTGTCCGACAAAGTAGGGATGCGGATCGGGGATAGTCCGGTTGGACCATTTGGCGATATCCAGGAAATATGGCGCACGCCGGAAGCCGATGAAGGACTGTTTTGTTACAATGCCAAAGCACATCCCAACCTGTCCAAACCGGGGGAATTGCTGATCAGTTACAATACCATTACCCTTGATTTTTGGAACGATATTCAAAAGGACGCGTATATTTACCGGCCGCGATTTATTAGATTAAAGTGGCTGGCGGAATAAGCCTTTATTTTTTAACCTTCAATACATTATCATGCAAAAAATATTATTACGCATCATTTTCCTTGTTGCAACTGTTCAGATCAACGCCCAAAGCCCTGTGGGAAATTGGAAAATCGTATCACATACCGTTGAATATGGCGGCCAAAAAATGGATAGCCATGCCGACATGTTGCAACAAAAGCCCTGCATTGACAAAATTGTATATGCCATTAATGCAGACGGCACTTTCAGGCTCAATGCAGCCAGCAGCGGCTGTGATGAAAAATATAAGAGCATCCAGGAAAATCTGTACAGCAAAACAAAATGGAAGCAGGAAGGTACTACAATCACCACTTCCTCCACCAATTTTGCTGTTGGAAACACCTATACGCTCAGCTTTTCAGGCGACAAAATGACCTGGGTTGGTACGGAAGGACAAGGGACTATTGTTTATCAGAAATTATAATCGACAATGCATTTACAATTACAAAATCAGGCAAAAATCAACGTTTGCCTTTCCAAGCCATTTCTTTTCCTGCTTGTATTATCACTCCTTCTTTCCAGCCAGTTCACCAGGGCGCAAGGGCCGCTTGGCTACACCTACTGTGCTAATGAGAACGGCACCTTTACCCTGCCGGCCAAAAGCCATGTGGCCTATGGTGCCGACAACAAGTTTAAATACCTCTTTAATCAAACCGGGACTATCACTTTCGATAATGCCACTTTTGGCGGTGACCCCATCTTTGGAACTGTCAAATCAGGGTATTACAAAATCGCTGATGGACAAGAATCACCAGCAATACTCAGCGCGGCAATCCTTAAAATCAAAAACCATGTGACAGGTGTTGCCCCGTTGAGTGCCGCAGCCATCAATTCAACTGCTGCAACCATACAGCAAAATATCTTTGTCATTGGCGACACCAGTACGGTGGTATTGGATGCCTTCAATTTAGTGGATTGTTATGAAACCATTATCGGCCCTATATTTCTCAATACCGCCAGTCAGGGAGGATTCTCCAACAATTTCGGTGCAACGGATGGCAAAGAACTGGTTCGGGCTGTATTTTTGGTGCAACAAGCTATAGTAGACTATATTTATACTCCGGAGAACATACAAAAGTACCTGCCTATCCTGACAGGCCGGAAGTATAAAACCGCCAATTATTTTCCGGGGGTTTGTCCTGCTCCAACCAACCCACTTACGACTTATTCCGCCACTATTAACGGCTCTATGCCCAAGGAATATGGCAAAAAGACCGCATTTTCGTCCACACCGGCCCGCCGGCCAACAGGCTATTACCTGGCACCGGGAAGTGTGGGGAACGTTAAAGTGCCTTTTGCAATAGTCAATAAAGGTTTTAAGATATTGGTTGGCGCCCATACTTTTGAGCGGACCGGCAACGATCCGGTGAAAAGGTTTTTTCGGGTGACCAACACCTTCCCTATCACCGACACTATCACCCAAATCGTCAATCCTTTTGGTGGAGGTATTTATATTATCACGCCTTACGAAGCCAATGAAGGACTGGTCGATATCGAATTGACCAATGTAGTACCAGCGCCTTTTTTCTCAGCGAAGAGTTTTGATCAAACTACCCTTCAGGAATGGTTAACATCGCAACGCACCAATCCTGCCCCCTGGGCTGATTTTGAATCCGACAAATACATGATGCAGGTGCCCCGCAGTTGGATATACAACTACGCGGACCCGGTAACGCTGATGGCAGACTGGGATAACCGGATGGATGTGGTGTCTAAACTATTGGGATACCCAGCGGTCAGAAACAATACGATCCTTTATTTACAAATCGATGTGGATATCATGTTTGGAGGGTACGGCATTGGAAATCCGCAAATTAATAATACTTACAATCCATTGGCCACCGAAAACGGCAATAAAAACCACTGGTTCTTAAAACCTGGTATTGGTTTTTGGGAAACAGAATTTCATGAGATGGGACACGCACAATTGTTCAGCAACTTCCAGGGAGAAGGCGAAGCAGCGGTCAATGTATTGGCGGCAGCCATTTACAACAGACTTTATGGGATGAATATCGATACGGCATTGGGTGAATCCTTTGATAATCATCCGCAGATAACGCGCGACCAGGCTGCACTTAACTGGATGGTGACGCCCAATTTCAGGGCCGGTAAACCAATGGACATTTCAAATACCACCAAAGATGAAGTGCGCTACCAACAGCGCGGCTATGCCAAATACATCGAAATGGCAGCGCTGTTTGGCTGGGAGATGATCGATGCTTTTTACAACCAGGAACAACTGGATTTTATCGCTCAAACGCCCAGTGACGGACTGACCAGTACCGACAGCAGGATTCTGCGGCTTTCCAGGGCCGCAGGCGTGGATATGCGTCCGCTGATCCACTTCTGGGGAGTGCAGCCCAAAGACTCCACAGCGCTCAAATCGCGTATCCTCGCAGAAAACCTGCAGCCCTCCAAACTCATTTGCGACCGGCTGACGCATTATAAATCCATTATTCCGCTCAACAATGCGCAGTTCGTTACACATGCCAATACTTTCTTCGGTGGCAGTGTGCCAGCAGGCGGGGATCCTGATTACGGGTCAGGATGGTATAATGTGTGGCTGCCGATGTACAACCAAACCCATGGCACAATGGCACAGGATGCCATGCAGCAGATTATTAACCGGTATTACCCCAGTGGTTGCCCTACTACGATCCCCACACCAACAGTAACCGTCAACAGTCCAGCTATTTGCCCCGGACAATCGGTGACCTTGACCGCATCAGGTGCCTATTCTTACCTGTGGAGCAACGGAGCGACCACCAGCAGCATTACCGTCAGCCCCAATGTTACCACTGCTTATACGGTTACAGGGAAAACAGCGGGATATGCCGGGACTCCTGTCACCGCGCAAGTAACTGTTAACGCTGT
>JBILHQ010000070.1:0-24897 GCA_044350415.1 Saprospiraceae bacterium
ATGATTTCCCGAATGTCTTCCACCGGAATTTTCATCATATCGTACGGATTATCAGCACGTTCAAATAAAGCAGGGGTCACCTGATTAACCCGAACATCTGTGCATTGGGCCGACAAGAGTACCGCTACCAGTAAAGAGTAGTTGTCTTTGTGGTCGAGAGGAATTGGCACCTCCGGATAGAGATCTTCCAGAATAGCAGCGATTGCTGATGCTTTTTCTTTAAGTCGTTTATTGATTTTAGCCATTTTTTATCAATGCCGGAAATGCCGGTGTCCGGTCATCACCATTGCCATATCAAATTTGTTGCAGGCATCAATACTGTCCTGGTCTTTTACCGAACCGCCGGGCTGAATAACGGCCGTGATACCCGCTTCATGCGCAATTTCAATACAATCGGGGAATGGGAAAAAGGCATCTGATGCCATTACCGCCCCATTCAGGTCGAAACCAAATGCTTTTGCTTTAGCAATAGCCTGGCGCAAAGCATCTACCCTTGATGGCTGCCCACAGCCCATTCCGATCAGTTGGCGCTCTTTAACCAAAGCGATACCGTTCGATTTCAGGTGTTTTACGCATTTTACGGCGAAGATCAATTCCCCCACTTCTTTCGGCGTTGGGGCGCGATGGGTCACTGTTTTTAAATCCGCTTCTGTTTCAGTTTTGAGATCGGCATCCTGTTCCACCACACCATTCAGCAAGGAGCGGAAACTGCGTTTACCGATTTCAAAAGTTTTGATTTTCAGCAATATACGCTGTTCCTTTTTTTGCAGCAACTCCAATGCATCCTGCGCAAAATCGGGGGCGATCAGTACTTCATAGAACAGTTTATTGATCTCTTTGGCCGTCTCCAAATCAATGGTGGCATTAGCGATAAAAATACCACCAAAAGCGGAGGTGGAATCACAGGCCAATGCAGCGTCCCATGCTTCTTTGATGGTATGACGACGGGCTATGCCACAGGCATTGGTGTGTTTAAGGATAGCAAAACAAGGTTTTCCAACCTGAAATTCGCGCATCAATTGAACTGCAGCATCAATGTCCACCAGGTTATTGTATGAAATAGCTTTGCCGTTTAGTTTGTTGAAAATCTTGTCAAAATCACCGAAAAACACCCCAGACTGGTGAGGATTTTCGCCATACCGAAGAATATCCGACCGGTGAATAGAGTATTTGAAAGAGATATCGGTGGTTCCTTCGTTGAACCAGTTGAAAATAGCAATATCATAATTGGAAGTCACCTTGAATGCCCGGCGCGCCAGTTCCCGACGATCTTCCACGGTAATAGCTGCACCTTTTTCAGTCATGATATCCAGGAGTATCTTATACTCCTCTTTGGAGGCCACTACTGTGACATCCTTATAATTCTTAGCAGCAGCACGGATCAATGAAACGCCACCAATATCTATTTTTTCAATAATATCCTGTTCAACAGTGGTGGCAGCGACCGTCTCCTCAAAAGGATAAAGATCGACAATGACACAATCAATCTCCGGAATATGGTATTGCTCCAATTGCGACAAATGACCAGCTTCCCGACGGGCCAAAATACCTCCAAAAACATTCGGGTGCAGGGTTTTTACACGGCCGTCAAGGATACTGGGAAAACCCGTGAGCGATTCTACAGAAGTGACAGGAATACCTAATTTCTCAATATAAGCCTGGGTGCCGCCGGTGCTGTACAGGGTAACATTCAGTTCGTGTAAACGGCGTATAACAGGTTCAAGACCGTCTTTGGAAAAAACGGAAATAAGCGCAGATCGAAGCATTTTTTAATAAAAGTTAAAATGAAGCCGTAAAGGTACCTTTTCAACGCGCTATTATCAAAGAAATTTCCAGTACAGCGCAGAAAAGGTATATTTGCACAACGCTTTAAAGACCACCTTATGTCAGATAATAACTTAACTTCAAGCATGCTTCCATTTCCTGAAAACGAACCCCGTAAAGAGGGCGAAAGTGCGGAGGCGTACCAGGACCGATTGAAACGACTGGAAGACTACCAGATGCGTACCAAAACGATTATCCAAAATGAAAAGGAATTTTACCTCACTAAACGAAGAAAACAAAATGGTTTACCCGAGCCAACAGATGATAATCTGGTAGGTTTGTGCATTTCCGGCGGCGGTGTCCGGTCTGCCACGCTTGGTCTCGGTATGTTCCAGGCATTTATTGAAAATGGAAAACTGAAATTGGTGGATTACCTGAGCACCGTCTCTGGTGGTGGATTTATTGGCTCTTGCCTGTCCTCGCTGCTGAGCAATGAACACCCCTGGGAAAAGTTAACAATCGAAAATCCTGAAAAAAATCTTCGGTTTAACGGCGGAATGATGGGAGTCGATAAAGAAAACGCTCCATTTGCTGCGTTGAATAATGATTACGAATACCAGCCGTTACAAAAAACAACTCTTTCTGCCAGACATCAGTTATTTCATTTGCGCAAGTACGGGGAATACCTGACGCCCCGAAAAAACCTGTTCAGTTGGGATGTGAACCGGGCGGTAGGAGCGTTGGCAACTGGTATTGTCATTAACCTGGTTGTCCTGGGATTATTGATTAGTGGATTGGTACTGATGCACCATGTCATACTGGGCAGTATTTCCAAAAACAGTTTTATGGACAACCTGCGCCATTCGGAAGTGGCGGAAAACATTGCCCGGGACAAAGCTTTTAAAGCCAAAGTATTGTTCGATTTGAGCAAACACTGGAAGGGCCGCGACAGCATTTATCAGCGTCCCGTGGATAGTGTCCTTCGGGAAGTGGAAATCGGCATGGTAGCACTAACCTCCGATAAAAGCTACTTTTGGTACCTGGACTCTGCAATAACCTACAAAAAACCAAAAGTGATCTTTAGTTTTAAGCATTCGCCAGTATTGGATTCATTGGCCAATGACAGAGAATCCTTTTCCCGGTTTTGCCAAATCAGGATACTAAAAGATACCCTCCTATGTTTGGATACCTTAAAAACGCGCCCCGATTGGGATACCAAATCGCAACCCGAGCGGATAAGCGTCTGGTATGAAAACCGGTTGTCCCTTCAAATTAATATCATGTTCAGGGCACTGCAGGAGGAATATTGGTTAGCAGGTTTATTTGTAGTGGCCGGCTTACTTATTGGCATATTTTGTATTTGGTTTTCGTATAAATATCCCTACAAAATCGCTAAAATGATCCACGATGAGCGGATTTACGATGGCACCAAAGGAGCCGTTTACAGCAGAAATGGCGGCGATGATCTTGAATATTTTGTTTCCCGGAATTTCCGGCGCGTCATGTTGGTGCTTTCAGTGGCCGTCGGACCTGCATTAGCTTTTACGGTTGTGGGCACCATCAACTGGCTGGCACCTGAAATGTTTCAGCCTTATGGTTATATGGTGTTTCTGAGTTTGCCATTCTGTTTCAACCTGGGTTTATTTGTGGGAGTAGCCGGCAGTGTTTCTTTTGCCTATATCAGTGCCGGAGGAGAACGAGTCAGCGGTCGCCTGTACCGGAGTTTTTACCACGGGACAGAAGGGCGGGTATTTATCGGACTCTTGATTTCCATTGTTTTCCCATTGATTATCATGCTGTTATTCGGGAAACATGCTTTAATCGTTTATATTTTATTCTCCTTATTACCAGTTGCAACTGCTTATTATTTTACGATCCAAAGCCTTGCTGGCAAAGTGGGAGGCCATTCATTCTTTTCGACATTGGCACTGCGGCTACAAAATCCGCTGCTCAATTTGTCGATTTTCCTGTTCATGGCCTTTGCTTTTTCCTTGTTGTCGAGCCAGTTGTACCAGTTGGAGCGCTATATCCAGCATACCTGGTTAATTACCTATACCCAGGCAGCCGTATTCCTTTTCGTATGGATATTTGTGTTGACCGTGATTGCAGGTTTTGCCGTGAATTTCAATGATTTGTCCCTGCATTATTTTTACCGCGACCGCCTTGCGGAAGCCTATTTGCGCACCAATGGCCGAGTAGAACAACCGCCATCCAAAGATGGGATTGTCAGAAATAAAGACCTGTTTGAAGTGAATCTGCGCAACCATGACAATTTGCCGCTCAAGGAATTGGGCGAAGGCAACAATCGGGGGCCATATCATATTATTGTGGCAGCATTAAACTTGCAGGGATCGCATGATTTGGCCAAAAAGACCTTAAAAAGTGACCATTTCATTTTTTCTAAATACTATATTGGCTCCAGAACAACCGGATATGCCCGTACGGATAAATATAACTACGGAGCAACCCGTTTAGCTACAGCGATGACTGTTTCTGCTGCGGCTATTTCCAGTGGTATGGGATCATTGGGGTTTGCTGCTTCCAATTTTTATATGACCATGTTTAACCTGAGAACGGGATACTGGATTTTCAACCCGGCTTATGAGCACAGGATTAAACAGATTAAACAAAAAAAAGCAGCTGGCATTAAGGTTAAACGGTCATTCGGCGAATGGTGGTCTATGAGGTTCTCTAATTATCCATTCTGGCTGGGTTACCTCTGGAGTGAATTATCGGGCCGGCTGTCGACCAGTTCGCGCAGGGTATATGTTTCCGACGGTGGCCATACGGGCGACAACCTCGGCATTCTACCATTGATTCAACGCGGTTGCCAAACGATCATTATAGCCGATTTTGAAGAAGATGAAGGTTTTACTTTTGCTTCTTTTAACCAGGCCGTCCGGCTGGCAAAGGCCATTTACGACACGAACATCGAAATAGACCTGTCGCCATTAGTGCCCCGCAAAAGTGCCGATGGAGCTATGCTGAGTGTAAAAAGTGTGGTAACAGGAAAAGCATTTTATGGCAATGGGAAAACAGGAAAGATTATTTATATGAAATCGTCGATGAACCAAACCGAAAAAGACGATGCTCCCGTGGAACTAAATCCCCAAAAAGTCGTCGCAGAGCCTGCGCATCGCAACGAAGAACAAATGCCTGTTTATGTACTCAATTACCTGAAAACCAATCCAACATTCCCGCACCAGTCCACCTCCGATCAATATTTTGATGAGGTGCAGTTTGAAGCGTACAGGATGTTGGGAGAGCATATTGGGAGGCAGGCGGTGCCGTTTATTTAGGGTATCAGTTGTCGGTTATCGGTTATCAGTCGTAGTGTGGACCGCAAGCGGCGCGTTCCTGCGATCTTGCTAAAGATCGGGCTCGTTGACGAATTTAGAAGATATTATATTGGCAATCACGCGAAAGTCTTTCAAAATAAAATAACAATTCTCATTCATATAAATATTTTCCAAATAAAATACTATCTTTACCTTCACAATACCAAGAAAAAAAATAATCCTTCACGCTGTCAGCCGACAAAAGAGCCGACTACCTCAAACAGGGCAGCAAAACCTGGGATGGGGACAAGACGTTGAGGCTCCAACCACCACCCCCGAAATACCCACTGCAATTTCGGAAGCATGCAACAATACCGAACCCTGTCAAATTAACCCGTTTTGGAGTTTTGAAATGTTAGCTAACCAACAAGAAATGGCGGCTTCACTTACATTAGCAACCGCTGCTCATAATGGAACCGGAGCCATCGAGTTCCAACTTATTAACCAGCCGGTCAATTTGTAGTCAGCCACTAATTTCCTAACACGGCTTGCCCGAATCCGGTCTCCCCGGGTTGGGGTAGCTCATTTTTGCTTCTTATGATGCGAATATTTATTTTCATGGCTGCCTTTTCATTTACGAATATTACCCGAGGCCAAAAACATGACAATATATGTAACATTGATATGTTTAGGGCTACTCTACGACTGATAACTGATTAACTGATAACAAATTATCAAACAACTAATCCACTATCACCGACAACAGCGTTGCACTCGTAACATCAATCACCTTCACATTCACATAATCGCCAGGCTTAAGGCCTTCTTTTTTATCAAATACACACACTTTACTTTGGGAACTGCGCCCACAAAATTGTCCGTCTGATTTGCGGGAATCGCCTTCTATCAGTACTTTGAACGTTTTACCGATATCATGGAGGTTCTGGCGGTAACTAACCTCCCGTTGTAGGGTAATCACCTCACTGAGACGGCGTTTTTTGACATCTTCCGGAATATCGTCCGCGTATTTACGGGCAGCCAAAGTGCCTGGACGCTCGGAATACGTAAACATATACGACATGGTATAATTCGCATATTCCACCATCGACAAGGTATCCTGATGTTCTTCTTCTGTTTCTGTACAAAAACCGACAATGATATCGCTCGATACTGTACAATCCGGCATAATCCGGCGGATAGCTTCGATACGGTCAATATACCATTCCCTGTCGTAAGTACGATTCATCATTTCGAGAATACGGGAGTTGCCCGACTGTACCGGCAAGTGAATATACTTGCAGATATTCTCGTGTGCAGCCATGGTTTCCAGCACTTTATCCGTCATATCTTTGGGATGGCTGGTACTGAATCTTACCCGCAAATCGGGGTGTATATTGGCGACCATTTCAAGGAGGTCGGCAAAATCAGCGACAATTCCGGTCTCCGGGTTTTCCCATTTAAAGGAATCCACATTTTGTCCCAAAAGGGTTACTTCCCGGTAACCACTTTCATATAAATTAGTTGCCTCCGCCACAATACTAAACACGTCCCTGGATCGTTCCCGACCGCGGGTGAACGGAACGACACAGAAAGAGCACATATTATCGCAACCGCGCATAATGGAAATATAAGCTGCAATACCGTTGGTTTCCAAACGAACCGGACTGATATCCGCATAGGTTTCTTCCCGGCTGAGCAACACATTTACCATCTTATTACCCTCCTCTACACCACCGATCAGATTCGGCAGATCGCGGTAAGCATCCGGACCAACCACGATATCCACTAATTTTTCTTCTTCGAGAAATTTCTTTTTCAGGCGTTCGGCCATACAGCCCAATACCCCAACGACGGTTCCCGGACGTTGCTTTTTGATTACCTCAAATGCCCGAAGGCGTTTGCGGACAGTCTCCTCCGCTTTTTCCCGAATAGAACAGGTATTAATCAGAATAAGGTCGCTTGCCTCCACATTACGGGTAGAAACATACCCAATTTCGCCCAGAATTGACGCAACAATCTCGGAATCAGAGAAATTCATCTGACAACCATAACTCTCAATATAAAAATATTTCAGTCCTGGAACAGGACTGCCTGCGGTAGACGCGTTAAAAAACACCTCCCCCTGATTTGCTTCATCAATTACTTTAAGATCTGGTATTGTTGGATTGCTATCGTACAACATGCGCTGTTTAATAATTTAGGGCGCAAAAATAAAGTAATTAATTGAAAAAAAATAATACAATTTGTTGAAATTCAACTGAATCCTGTACATTTGGGCGATCAAATCATGTAAATTCACAACAATGAATTCAAGGTATATCCCCATCGTGGCTTTTGTTATCTGGAGTATTGTGTGCTGGCGCTGGTACGTTTGCGGTATTAAGGAGCAATGTAACACAGCCAATGCAAGTACACCTGCGCTGATTCAGCCAATTGCAACGCCAACACCTTCCATGGATACTACAGGCCAGTTTGCTGCAAAGAACGCGATTCAGCCTGTTAATGGCGAATCTAAAAAATCTGGGAACGCCCCGGCTACCACTCAAAAAACACTCACCAACGATATCGAATCTGCGCAGGTGGTTGAAGTAGCCGATCACGTTATGATTCATTTTCCTTATGGTTCAACACGGCATATAGACGACAATGCTATTGATGCCTACATTTCCGAACTAGCAAATGCCTTGATCAGCAGTGGCGGACGGGTTTCCCTTGTCGGATATACTGATGGCATTGGAGAGTCTGCCTATAATAAAGCAATGTCACTGGAACGCGCGAAACATATCAAAGCCACTCTAGTAAAAAAGGGTGTTAAATCCAGCCAAATATCAGTTAAAGGCATGGGTGAAAGTAAGCCACTTGGCTCAAATGACAACCCGCAGGGCCGTTATAAAAACCGTCGAGTGGAAGTGCGCATCGTGCATTAACCCTCCAAAATTCCTCTTTCTTTCGAACTTCAAACTCATTTGCAATATGTATCAACAAAACGTTACTCTCGGACCGGGCACTGGCACCTTTGCATCCCATACCTTTGAAATCCTGATTATGTTGCTAGGTGCTTTTCTCCTCGGCTTGTGGCTTGGGTGGGTGCTTTGGAACAGGTACAAGCAGGAAGCCGATCGGCTAATGCTGGAAAATCAAGGTCTCCAGGCTGCTTCTACCAACCTGAATACAGAACTTGGCACACTGAAAAGTCGTTTTTCTACATTGGATAATGAACGGGCAGATTTGGCCGCTCGTATCCTGATCGCGGAAGAAGAAAACAACGATTTGCGGAGCCGGGTGGAAAGCATGTCCCAGAAAATAGCGGATATCTCCTCCGAAAACCGGCAATTGAATACCGAACTGCATCTGAATACTGGCGAGGCTGCAACGATAACAGCCCTTTCAGAAACAAGCACAACGCCAGAAGAATTAAGCATTGGGAATACACAGGAACCGGCGTTGGAAAATGATTTAGTGATCGCGCCGGGAACGGCCCCCTCCGTCACTTTGTCATTGGAAATGCAGGATACAACCTCTACTGTTTCTATCCAGAAACCAGCAGACACCACCTCCGGCATTAGTTTAGAAACGGATAATTTTGTCCCTGTAATGGAAGACCATCATCCTAATTTTGAGGTTGCCGCCACCGAATCAACAGCTAGAGAAGTATTCATCCCAACGGTTACTGATCATTTCTCGGATGAAGCATTCGAAGCATTAACCCGCAACAGCCTTGCCCCTCTTTCCGATGAGGTTATTGGGGAAACAACGCCGTCAATTTTGACAGCATTGCAACAAGATGATTTGAAAATCGTAGAAGGTATAGGCCCAAAAATAGAACAATTACTTTTTAATGCCGGTATCCACACTTACAGCGAACTTGCAGCTGCACCTGTCAGCCGACTGAAAGAAATCCTCTCCGAAGCAGGCTCCCGGTATGCCATGCACGACCCAGGTACCTGGTCGGCTCAATCACTACTCGCCGCCAACGGAGAATGGGAAAACCTCAAAGCCTACCAGGAATTTCTGGATGCCGGAAAAAGACCGAATTCTTAGTAATGAGTTATGAGTTATAAGTTATGAGTTATAGGTCTTGTAACGTACAACCTGGATGTGCACCGTTGCGTACGCTCACAGATGAAGTGGTGATTGATTCCTCCCAAATCCCTTATAACTTATAACTTATAACTCATAACTTATAACTTATAACTCATATATAACCAGTTCTTTATATACTAAATCTACCGGAAGGCCCATTACATTTTGGTAGGTGCCTTCAATCCTGTTGATCTTGCAGTGCCCAATCCATTCCTGAGCGCCATACGCACCGGCCTTGTCGTAAGGTTTACAAGTTTGGATATAATAATCAATCTCCGCATCTGAGAGTTCATCAAACCAAACATGGGTAATGCCTGAGAATACTTTTTCCTGTTCTTTACTTAATAAACAAACGCCGGTAACAACCGTGTGTTTCTTCCCCGATAACAACCGGAGCATCCGAAAGGCATCATTGTAATCTGCCGGTTTATTCAGAATTTCATTGCCAACCACCACCGTGGAATCCGCGGCCAAAATAATTTCCAGGTCATTTATCAAATGTGCGCCAGCCCGCGCTTTGCGCTGGGCCAAAAGTGGCGCTACTGCTAACAACGGGGTATCAGGGTCAAAATCTTCGTTGGTATCGAAAGCGGCAATCGTAAATTGAAAACCTGCTTCTGTTAACAATTGGCTGCGCCTTGGACTTTTCGAAGCTAATATCAGGGGTCTGTTGATCATTTTTGTTAAATAACTTTAATCCATTGCGTTAATAATTCCCATTGCATCCACCACTCTTCCTGCGTAAGCGGCCAATATGGAAGCAGCAAAAAAATACCTGACAGCATTACTATTTTCAGCATGCGGCTGGAGTACGTAAAATGTTTTTTTTCTTTCGCAGAAAACACTAAAAATACACTGACAACGGCAGGAAAAAATAAAAAAATCACCCCTAATGCTATCCGCCAGTCCTGGTGAAGCCGCTCCTGCCAGAAAACTATTAAAAACAATAGTAATAAGCATACCGCAAAACCGGTAACGCCTGCATTCTTTTTGGCAAACCGGATACCCCGAAGTACTGCAATTGTGTGGCAGCCACAAGAAGCATCGCCCTGAAAATCTTCCAAGTCCTTGATTTGCTCCCGGTAAAGATTGGTGGCCAGGGCAAATAGCCCATACATCCATACAATAGCAGTAGAACGCCTGATCTCTTCCGGAAATTGAAAGGAAGAGAGCCATAAAGGACGGTTTTCCGGAATTAACATCAACAACGGCGTAACACCACACAACAAGGCCACTAAAATATTACCCATAAATGGGGTGCATTTTAACTGCCAAGCATAAAGGAACAATAGAAGAGACACCACTGGAAAAACCCACAATGCCCACCATCCGTGTGGCGACGGGATACTAAAGTGTAATTCAACAGATAAAAATGTAATACTCAACTGAAGCACCCAATAAATTGCCAACGCAACATCCGGAGCGATAAATCTACCCACCACTACCGAATCCGGTCGATTGATAGCATCGATATCGCGGTCAAAGTAGTCGTTGATGACATAACCAGCCAGCGTGGTTAATACAGTTGCGAGCCCTAATAATAAAAAGGTATACTCAGAAAGAACGGCAATCCCCCCTGACCGGGCAATCGCAGGCCTTAAAACACACCAATATGGAATCGCCTGTGTCAAAAAGACCAGCAACAAATTGGGTAATCTCAAGAACCGAATAAAAGCCCAGGATTTCAGCAGCATGCCGCGAAGGTAAGAAACGGTTTCAGAATAGTTGAAATAAGGCTCCCAAAATTGCACCATGATTTCAACTTCCTTTTTCTAACTGTTAGTATGCAATCATAAAATTTATCTATATTAGATAATTTTTCATTTAAAAAGGGTAGATCTTCCCCTGAACGGCTCCCTGCATGCCTTGATGGAAACGGAAATGGAATTCCAGATGGTGTAAAATATGCCGAAAAAAATGAACGTCAATAAACTAGTGCATATTTTTTCATCTGCGAATAAAAATTGAAGTACCTTTGATCATATTGTAAAGATAATTAGTCAATTTCCCATAGTTTGTTTTGTTTTATCGAAAGCCCTTGCATATAGTTGCGAGGGCTTTTACATTTGTGCCCAATTGATAAGCGGCAAACAATACGTTATACGCTTTCGCGTTTTTATTCTATGAAATTACTGAGTTTATTTACCTTACTGTCTTTTTTGCCATTACTGGAAAATCCAGTTAAATTATCGTGGAAGACCATGCAAAACATCAAGTTTGAAAAAAAATACTACAAGGAAGTTGATGGAGAGATGCTTGCACCAATTTTCACGGAAGAGATTAAAAAATTAGATGGGAAATTGGTGGAGGTGGAAGGGTACGTAATCCCGGTAGATGAAAAAGGCCGGTATATTGCGCTCTCTGCCAACCCTTATGCAGCGTGTTTTTTCTGCGGTAAAGCCGGCCCTGCTTCGGTGATGACTATCAAATTTAAAAAGAAAAACAAAGACTATAATACCGATGATTACAAACATTTCAAAGGCAGACTGCAACTGAACATTAATGACGTAAATGAGTTCTATTACGTACTGAACGACAGTGAGGAAATTCCCGAAAAATGACTTTTAGCGCATGAAATAATAAATTATTACATTGAAATGTCTAAAAAAATAAAAAACAGCGGTGGCGGTTTCGTCTTCTCCACTGATCCTGACTTCCGCTGGGATGATGATAATAACGAATCCACTGAAATAATGGCTCCGGAAAAACAACCTCTGCGCATTTGGCTCCAACGGATTAAAGGCAATAAAGAAGCCACTGTAATCAAAGGATTCACGGGTACGATGAGCAGTATCGAAGAACTGGCGAAAACGCTGAAAAATAAATGTGCCTCTGGTGGGAATGCCAAAGATGGTGAAATTATTCTCCAGGGTGACCACCGCGACAAGGTGCTGAAATATTTAATTGAACAAGGCTACACCAACACGAAAAAAGCAGGTGGTTAGATCTGTAACTTTTATCACCGTTCTTTCTTCGGGTTCCACCTAACTTTGCAATAAATTAAACAAAAAGGTTATGATGAACTTGCTAAAATCAATTTTTGGCGGCACTGATGTAAACGCCAAAAAATTAGTTGAAAACGGTGCTATGATCGTGGATGTACGTACACCCGACGAATTTAAAGGCGGCCATATAAAAGGCGCAGTCAATATGCCTATTGGCACTATTGCCAACAACCTGAATAAATTACAAAAACACCAAGGTCCCATTTTAGTCTATTGCCGTTCCGGAAATCGTAGCAGCATGGCCGTCAGAGAAATGAAATCTTACGGACTTGATGCTCACAACGGTGGCGGATTAGGTGAAATGCAGGCCGCATTGCGCTAATTTTTATGATACCAGATATTGCCCAAAATTCCGCCTTCCCAGCGGCCTCTAAAGTTTGGACTTATGTTGCTGCGCGCCCGCTTACTCCTGCTGAGCAGGTGAGCGCGCAAGCAGCTTTAACTGAATTCACCCGTTCTTGGACCGCCCATAACCAGGCGCTCAGGGCCAATGCGGAGATCATTGCTGGACAGATTATTATCCTCGTAGTGGATGAAAACCATGCAGGTGCCAGCGGCTGTTCCATCGATAAGTCCGTCCATTTCATGGAAGATCTGGGAGCCCGCATCGATGTCGATTTTTTCGATCGCATGCAATTCGGCTGGCTAGATAATGAAGGACAAATCAGGGTCGATTCGCGGGATCGTCTGACAAAAATGAAGGAATCAGGAGAAATTTCGGAAATGACACCAATGATTAATACCTTAGCGGCCACAATAGCCGATCTGCGCGATCATTGGACAAAGCCATTGCATGCCAGTTGGCATAACCGAATAATCTGATTCCGCTTTTTATGCAACAAAATGCCCAGGCTCTTCTCCTTGAAACGATTGAAGAATTAATCAGGGAAAATGAAATTGATACCGCCATTGATGCCCTGCTGGACCTCGACAAAAAAACCCAGGCGGGTATTAGTAAAGAGGTAACTGCTGTTACCGCTAATTACCGCGGGGCGGTAAAAGAATACCGGATCCATCAGACCATTTCATTTGAAGAATTCAACAGATACGCTGCCAAAACGCGGATTGGGCTGCTGGATCTGATGGGTAGTATTCCGCGAAAAATTCAACTTCATGCAAAATTGCGGGGAGTAGATTCCTACCAGTTTGAAGTGCCGGACAATGTTCGCCTGGAAAAAATTATCGGTTCGCAAAATAATCTCGTGACATTTGATTGGATAGACAAAGCGCGAGAAAAAGCAAAATCAGTTTGCCGGGTTGTTTGTGGACGAGAACTGGGTACAGGTTTCATTGCTAAAGATGGTTATCTATTTACCAATAATCATGTAATTAAAGACGCTGCTGCTGCTGCTATTACTCGAATTGAACTTAATTACATAACGAATCCTGCCGGAGAGATCGAGCAACGAACAATTTACAATCTTGATCCTTCCGATTTTATTTCCAGCCCACCTGATGCTTTGGATTTTGCAAGAGTAAAAATCATTGATAATCCAGAAACCCCATTATCAAAATGGGGGTATTTAGAAGTTGACACAAATGCTATTCCAATTATTGGAGACCAGGCAATAATAATTCAACACCCAAAAGGCCAGCAGGCACAGATAGCAATTCGGGGAAATGATGTTTTGAGTATTTGGAACCAATACGTTTTTTATACAACAACAACTGAACCCGGCAGCAGTGGATCTCCAATTATGAATCAAGACTGGAAAGTAGTCGCCCTTCACCATGCCGGAAAAACTATTGAAGAAGGCGGCATGCAAATCAATGCTAAAGGCGACCGCGCGGGTGCTAATCGCGGCATCCTGTTTGGACATATTTTAAACTATATTAAGGAGCAAGGTGGTTCAATAGCGAGTACGACAACCAATGGCCACGAGTCGTTTGCAACAGATCCAATGCCCCCTGCTGAAGCACCAATGGCCACCGCTCCCCCTACAACCAAACCGGTCGAAGCAACGGTAGTTCAGCACGTCCCTGCTCCCCCACCCCAGCCTACCCATGCGCCTCCAGTTTCATCAAATACCATTCCTAAACTAGTGATTCTGTATGATTTACAGGATGAGACCAGCGCGACACAACTCAACAAGCACTTAACAGTCCTCAAACTCACCAAAAAAATAACGGTCTATAATGTACAGAAAGTGGCAGGAGGAGAAGATGTCCTGGCCGCCGCCGAACGGGAAATAAGAAGTGCTGACTATATCCTCACGCTTATCTCGTCCAATATATTTAATGACGAAGCCATTTGGCTGTCTAAATCACTGGAAGCCTTAGCCGAAGGGAAACGGGTGATTCCTGTCCTGGTCGACAAAGCTGATATTGAAGGGACTGGTCTTGACAAACTACGATCGCTTCCTTCTATGAACAGGGCCATCAGTGAATTTCCCAATCCAGAAGCAGCTTACAGCGATATAGTGGAAGAAATTAAGCGGGCGATTGCAAAGTAATTTTTATCGACAAATATCGCGCTTATCATTAATCCATTGGAGCAATGGACGTATGTAACACATATACGGCTGACCAGAATAAAGGGTCGGACTTTGAGTCCAGGTAAGGATCTCAAAAAGAAAATTTAAATCAAAGAATTCAAGTCGAGGCGAAGATTATTACTGTAGGATGGACTGTCCATAACAACACCAAGATCCAGTTGATATTTCATCCATATTCCAGTATCGTAGTTATAAACAAAGCCTTCAGGAACGCTATATTCATTTACGAGTTGTTTAACTTTTTCAAAATCGCGTTTTGCCCCTGTATTGCCACTTACCTCAATAATGACCACATTCAGTTTTTGTAGATTGTCAAATAGGAGGATATCCGGCGTAGGACTTGTTCTACTTTCGTCTATCATGGTTTCTGGTAAAGGTTCGTAGGGGATTTTTTTCTCAATATAATACAAAATACCAAGCCTCATCATTAGTTGACCGATGATCCTTTGGTGAACTTTTGGTGCGTTGACTCCCATGTAAATTGTGTTATCTGACATAAGAAGGTAAAGTGTTTATTGTTCTGCATTATTTGCAACACAAATATAAGTAAAACTGAGAGAACTATCAATTTTACAAGCGAATAGCATAGACTTTAATCCGCTGAATATTCAGCGGATTAAAGTCTGCCCACCTTTTATACTTCCCCCAGAAACGGGTATTGAAAATCAGTCGGCGGCACAAAATTCTCCTTGATTGTTCTTGGAGAAAGCCAGCGGTAAAGATTTAAGGACGAACCTGCTTTGTCGTTAGTACCCGAAGCGCGGCCACCGCCAAATGGCTGTTGCCCAACTACTGCGCCGGTTGGTTTGTCATTGATATAATAATTACCGGCAGCGTGGCGCAGTTTTTTGTCGGCGAGCTGAATTACAGACCGGTCATTAGAAAGGATAGCCCCCGTCAATGCATAAGGCGAAGTGCTGTTAACGATATCCAGCGTCTTTTCAAAATCTTCGTCTTTATACACATAAATTGTGAGTACAGGTCCGAAAATTTCCTCACACATCGTGGTATAATACGGGTCGGATGCCACCAGTACAGTAGGCTCAATAAAATACCCTTTTGCTTTATCATAATTGCCGCCAGCAAGAACAGACACTTTATCAGAGCGTTTGGCTTCGTCGATATATCCGCTTATTTTATTAAATGCTTTTTCATCAATTACAGCATTAATAAAATTAGTAAAGTCTTCTGTAGTCCCCATTTTCATGGCAGCAAGGTCAGCCAGCAAATATTCTTTGATTTGGGGCCAGGTACTTTCGGGAACATAAGCCCGGGAAGCGGCAGAGCATTTTTGGCCCTGGAACTCAAAAGACCCGCGGCCCAGTGCTACGGCTACAGCTTTAGGATCAGCAGAAGCGTGTGCCATTACGAAATCCTTACCGCCTGTTTCGCCGACAATGCGGGGATAAGTTTTATATTTTGCAATGTTGTTGCCAATTGTTGCCCAAAGTCTTTGGAAAACACCCGTACTTCCTGTGAAGTGCAACCCAGCAAAATCAGGGTGATCAAGCACCACATTTCCTACTGTTGGGCCATCTACATAAACCAGATTGATAACACCGGCAGGCAAGCCCGCTTCTTCAAATATCTCCATGATAACCGAAGCGGAATAGATTTGTGATTCGGCAGGTTTCCACACGGCTACATTGCCCAACATTGCCGGGGCCGAAGGTAGGTTACCGGCAATAGCCGTAAAATTGAATGGCGTCAACGCGAAGATAAAACCTTCCAGCGGGCGCCAATCAGTGCGATTCCACACATTACGGGTACTCACAGGCTGTTGTTTGAAGATTTCCTGTGCGAAATATACATTATACCGCCAGAAATCGGCCAACTCACAAATGCAGTCAATTTCCGCCTGATAGGCATTTTTGCTTTGGCAAAGCATAGTGGCCGCGCTCATCTTAGCGCGATAAGGCCCTGTAAGCAAATCGGCAGCGCGCAGAAAAATAGCGGCTCGTTCTTCCCAGGGCATTGCTTCCCAGGCTGGTTTAGCAGCCAATGCAGCATCAATAGCCAATAGCACATGGTCGCCGTTGCCACGGGAATAATGGCCGAGGGTATGTGCTGTTTCATGGGGGGGGTGGATGGCCACTTTTTGATCGGTAAACACGTGTTTACCCCCAATATACATAGGAATATCTTTTGGCGCAGATTTGGCGATTGCCAATGCTTTTTTCAACGCTAATTTTTCAGGAGAACCAGGAGCGTAATTATAAATTGGTTCGTTGACGGGCAGAGGGACAGTGAACATGCTTTTTTAAATTTATTTATCTAATACAACCTGTGGTGGCAAAAAAGGTGTGGCATCAGCGCCGCCCACAATTATTTCCCGCACGATGGTACTAGAAATATGTGAAAATTCGGGCTGCGAAATGAGAAAAACAGTCTCAATACCGTCGCCGATAATATGATTTAATTGAGAAATCGTTTTTTCGTAATCAAAATCAGATGCATTACGCAGGCCGCGCAATAAAAACCTGGCTCCGATTCTGTGACAATAGTGCGCCGTCATATTTTCAAAATGATCGACCTGCACCTGTGGGTATTCTGCAAAAACTTCCCGCAGCCACTCTAACCGCTGTTCCAGACTGAAAAGGTATTTTTTGGTAGAATTAACGCCTACCGCCACAATAATTTGATCGAACAGAGGCAATGCTCTGCGCACCAAATCAACATGCCCAACAGTAATGGGATCGAAGGAGCCTGGGAAAACAGCTATTTTCATAAAACTGCAAGTTTATCTTCTGAAGCCGCCTTTAGGCATACCCATTCCCGGCATCCCCATTTTACCCATTGGCATATTTGCCATCTGGTGCATCATTTTCCGCATGTCATTGAAGTTCTTCACAAACATATTGATTTGCTCAATAGTTTGTCCGCAGCCTTTTGAAATACGTTTTTTACGACCAAGATTCAGCAAATCAGGATTTCCCCGCTCTTCCGGGGTCATACTTTGAATAATGGCTTCTACCCGTACCAATGCTTTATCATCAATATCAACATCTTTGATCGCTTTACTCACCCCAGGTATCATGGACATCAGGGATTTGAGATCACCCATTTTTTTGATTTGCTGCATCTGGCCCAGAAAGTCATTGAAATCAAACTTATTCTGTTTGATGCGTTTCTCCACCCGCTTGGCTTCATCTTCATCGAAGTCCATCTGCGCCTTTTCCACCAACGAAACGATATCGCCCATACCCAGAATACGCTGGGCCATACGGTCGGGATAAAACACATCGAGTGCCTCGAGTTTTTCGCCTGTTGAAACAAACTTAATCGGTTTACCGACGGTATATTTTACAGTGAGTGCTGCTCCACCACGCGTATCACCATCCAATTTGGTCAAAACTACCCCATCAAAATTGATGTATCGGTTGAACGCCTCGGCAGTATTAACGGCATCCTGACCAGTCATGGAGTCCACCACAAACAGCGTTTCCGTAGGTTTAATGGTACCGTGAATAGCAGCCACCTCGTCCATCATAGCTTCATCCACCGCAAGACGGCCGGCAGTATCCACAATTACGACATTAAAGCCTTGCGCCTTGGCATAAGCCACCGCATTTTTAGCGATTTCAATAGGGTTCTTATTTTCAATTTCCTTATAAACCGGTACATTTACACTATCGCCGAGCACCGTCAACTGGTCAATCGCGGCAGGACGGTAAACGTCACAAGCCACTAAAAGCGGGTTCATTTTGCGATTTTCTTTAAGGTATTTGGCCAGTTTACCGGAAAAGGTAGTTTTACCTGAACCCTGAAGGCCCGCTACTAATACCACGCCGGGGCTGCCTTTTACATTAATGCCTACAGATTGCCCACCCATCAGTTCGGTCAGTTCGTCCATGACGATTTTGACCATCAATTGTCCCGGGTTGACATTTTTCAAGACGTTTTCGGATCCAAGCGCTTTGTCTTTGACCTTATCCGTAAATTCTTTAGCAATTTTATAGTTCACGTCGGCACCCACAAGTGCTTTTCGTATTTCCTTTATGCTTTCTGCGACATTCAGTTCAGTAATTTTATGATTACCGCTCAGTACTTTAAATGCACCGTCTAATTTTTCACTTAAACTTTCAAACATATACTATATAATAATAAAATAGCGAATGATCTGTAAAACCAGGGCTGATTTTCAGCGCCGCAAAGATAAGAAAGATTTACGATTGATTCGATTTACGATTTACGATTAATACAAGATTATGGGATACCTTCCCGACTGGCCGGGAAACGCAGGAATCTTGTATTAACCGTACATTGAATCAATCGTGCATTGTATGCCTCTTCCTACTCCCATTTCCGAAGTTGATTCAGCAGGGCGGCAAAATCTTTTGGCAGTTCAGTTTTGAATTCCATCCGTTCGCCGGTATGTGGGTGATCCACGCGCAAGCGGGAAGAATGCAAGGTAGTGCGACTCATCAGTGGGCGTTCATCTTCGCTGTGCTTGCCGGTTTTATAGGATTTGCCTTTGATTTCTGAAAGTTTAATCGCCGACCGCCGGCCATAAAGAGCATCTATTGCCAATTGATAGCCAATACTTTGGAAGTGCACCCTGATTTGGTGCGTACGCCCGGTTTTGATCAGTACCTCAACGAGGGTGAACCGCTTGAACCTTTCCATGGCCCGGTAAAAGGTCAAAGAGGGTTTTCCGGAATTAACAATCGCCATTTTTCCGGGAATAACCGGGTGTTCACCTATAGGTTTGTTGATCTCCCCTTCCTCATGGTGCAACTCACCGTCGAGGAGAGCCATATAATATTTATCAACGGTGTGGTGTTCAAACTGAATTGAAAGATGCCTGTGCGCCGCCTCCGTCCGGGCAAAACAAAGTATCCCGCTCGTCTCGCGATCAAGGCGGTGTACCACCATTACTTTCCCATATTTTCGTTGCAATTGTCCGATCAGGTTATCCTTATCGGTATCGAAACGATCGGGCAGAGTCAACAAACCCGCAGGCTTATTCACCACTAATATATAGTCGTCCTCATAAATGAGGGAGTATGATTGCGCCATAATAAGCGCAAAGGTAGCATTTCCATAGTCATCTACCGGTAGTATGCCGTTAACTGGCTAAAATTTATCGAATGGATAGGAACCGGAATGCAATATCTTTCGACATTTGCACCTTCAATTTTTTACATTTACAAACCAATTAATTTATTGGATTATGGTACGAATGCTCAATTTGATTAAGGTCACCACTTTATTAACCTTACTCACCCTTTCTTTAAATGCGCAAAATATTAATTATGTTGAGTACGACATGGCTAATGGATTGAAGGTATTGCTCCATGAAGATCATACCACCCCCAATGTTGCCGTTTCGGTGATGTACCATGTTGGTTCTAAAAACGAAAAGCCCGACCGCACTGGTTTCGCTCACTTTTTTGAACACCTTTTGTTTGAAGGTTCCGAAAATATCAAAAGAGGAGAGTTTAGTGAATATATCGACAAAGCAGGAGGCATGAACAATGCCAATACGTGGTACGATCGCACCTATTATTTTGAGGTGTTGCCCAGCAATCAGCTCGCCCTCGGCCTATGGTTGGAAAGCGAACGTATGCTGGAGGCGAAAGTTGAAACGGTAGGTATTGAAACCCAACGAAAAGTGGTGAAAGAGGAACGCCGACAACGGGTAGACAACCAGCCTTATGGCCGTCTGCTGGAAGAAGCCATGAAGCGGACCTTCATCGAACATCCTTATCATCACTCTGTGATCGGGTCGATGGAACACCTGGATGCTGCCGAGGAAAAAGACTATAAGCAGTTTTACAAAGACTTCTACCGCCCTGACAATGCCATTTTGTCTATTGCAGGTGATATTGATATCGAACAAACAAAAATGCTGATCGATATTTATTACAAAGATATTCCGCGAGGCCCAGGAGTGATATTCCGCCCAAAAATTACAGAGCCCGACCGCAATAAAGAAGTGCGGGATACGGTCTATGACAATGTGCAACTCCCCGCTTTAGTAACCACTTATCGCACGCCGGCACAAGGCACGCCCGATTTTTACGCCGTGAGTATGCTTACAAGCCTGCTAAGCCAGGGCAATAGCAGCCGCCTTCAAAAAACGATTGTGGATGCACAACAAAAAGCAGTAGACGTAGGTGCTTTCCCGCTCCAACTGGAAGATCCCGGTGCCTGCATTCTTTATGCCATCAGCAGCCTGGGAGTGGAACTTCCGGACCTTGAAAGTTCTATTGATGCCATTATTACAGACGTACAGACTAACCTGATCACGGAAACAGAATATCAAAAGATTCTCAATCAGGTAGAAACTGATTTTATCAGTGCTAATACTTCTGTTGCTGGTATCGCAGAAAGCCTGGCCAACTATGAAATGTATTTTGGCGATGCCAACCTGATTAATACAGAGCTGGAACGCTACCGAAAAGTGACCAGGGAAGACATCAAAAATGCGGCCAACAAATATTTTAATAAAAACAACCGGGTAGTTATTTACTGGCTGCCAGTCGGCGCAAAACCATAGGACCAACGGTCCTGTAATTGCTCTCTGACAAATGATTTCTTACGATTTGCATAACATTAGTATTCAATGATTAATATGACATTCAACAATAAAATATTAACAATAGCGGCCATTGTGCTCCTGGCAGCATGTGCTCCTAAAACGGGAGAGAAGACCAAGACAACTGCATCCATCCAGGAGACTGGGAAAGCACCAAAAATTGAAGTGCCAACAGGCAATGTCCGCCAAAAAGCACCAAAAGCGGGTACCGCTCCTGCATTGCAAATTGGGAAAGCAGAGACTTTCCAATTGGATAACGGGCTCAAGGTAATTCTGGTTGAAAACCATAAATTGCCAAGAATCGCGTGCAGGATTTTTGTAGATTACAACCCTGCAACCGAGAAAGACGCAGCCGGCTATGTCGACCTGATGGGCGAACTTTTGTCGAAGGGAACCACCAAACGCACCAAAGACCAGATCGACGAGGAAGTTGACTTTATTGGTGCTAATCTCAGCACCGGGCCTAACAGCGTCAATGCCTCTGGCCTGAGTAAACATACTGATAAGTTGATGGATATTATGAGCGATGTACTGCTCAATCCCGCTTTTTCTGCCGAAGAATTTGACAAGGAAGTAAAACGGATGGAAAGTAACCTGGTGTCGCAAAAGGACAATGCCAATGCGATCATTGGTAATGTAGGTGCGCGTCTTCGGTATGGTAAGAGTCACCCCTACGGAGAATTTACCACCGTGTCGACGCTGAAAAAAACCACTATTGATTTGGCAAAAAACCACTATGAGACTTACTTCAAACCCAATATCTCTTATTTGGTCATCACAGGCGACATTTCGAAAAGCAAAGCAGAACAATATGCTAAAAAGTATTTCGGCAAATGGGAAAAAGGGGATGCACCTAAAGCCGTATACGCCATGCCACGGGCACCAGAGAAAACGCAGGTTGATTTTGTGCACAAGCCAGGTGCCGTACAATCAGTTATCAACATCACCTACCCCGTTGAACTGATGCCCGGCACAGAAGAAGCCATCCGGGCCCGATTAATGAACACTATCCTGGGTGGTTATTTCAACAGCCGGGTAAATGCCAATCTCCGGGAAGGCCACGGCTGGACTTATGGCGCACGCACAAATCTGACCCCCGATGAACTGATCGGTTCCTTCACCGCAGCAGCGCCAGTGCGCAATGCCGTGACCGACAGTTCCATTATTGAGTTCATGAAAGAAATGGAGCGGATGCGCAATGAAAAAGTTCCTGCCGCAGAATTGCAGGTGGCTAAAAATGTGCTGACCGGCCAGTTTTCCAGGAGCCTGGAGCAGCCAGGAACGTTGGCCGACTTTGCCTTAAATGCAGCGCGGTACAATCTTCCAGCCGACTATTATGAAACCTATTTGGCGAAACTGAACAGTACCACCGCTGATGATATCCTGAATATTGCCAAAAAATTTATCCAACCGGGAAAAGCTCATATTGTAGTGGTGGGCAACCGCGATGATGTAGCCGATCGACTGAAACAGTTCTCACCGGAAGGAAAAATAAATTTCTGGACCTCGGAAGGAGAACCAGCAAAACAAATTAATTCAGCATTGCCTCCGGGAATAACCGCCCAACAGGTAATTAATGATTACATCACCGCCATCGGTGGTACTGAAAAAATAAATGCCATTAAGGACCTCCAAAGCACTGTTTCCATGAAAACTCGTGGCATGGAAATCACCATCAAAGAGATAAAAAAAGATGGCAATAAACTGTCGCAGGAAATGCTGATGGCCGGACAAAGTATGGGTAAAACTGTCCTGAACGGCGACAAAGCAGTTCAAAGTGGACAAGGCGGTGCTATGCGCAATGTAGAAGGCGCTGAACTGTTAGAATTAAAGGAGCAAGCCATGGCATTTAAAGAAATAGCATACCTGACGACTGGGTACACTATTACCCTGAAGGGCATTGAAGAAATCAATGGGAAAAGTGCCTATTTAATTGAAATTATTCACCCGGGCGGCAGTAAATCAAGCGACTATTATGATGTCACTTCCAGTTTGAAACTGCGGGAAGTAAGCACAGCGAAAGGCCCAGATGGTTCAGATACCACTGTCACCAACGATTTCGACGATTATAAGGCGATTAATGGTGTCAAATTTCCACATTCCAATACCACAACGGGTATTTTTCCGGTTCCAATGAAAGCATTGGTATCAGAAATAAAAGTGAATGCAGGCGTGGAAGAGGCCACTTTCGAGATAAAATAACCCATTTCGATGTACGATTGATTCGATGTACGATTTACGATTATCCAGCATTATTGTGTATTTATGGTATAATCGTAAATTGTAAATCGGATTAATCGTAAATCGAATTACATTTGCCCCAATACCACCACTGATAACTGGCAACAGTATCAGATCACTTTTAACTAAGCAACATGACTAATTTTATTTTACTTCAGGCTTCTGGTGCAGGCTCCAGCCTGACCATGCTTTTCCCATTATTAATTTTCCTCGTATTTTTCATCTTTTTCATCTTTATTCCGCAAAATAGACAGAAAAAACAGCAGCAAACTTTTTTAGAAAGTTTGAAAGAGGGAATGGATGTGGTTACGGCTTCCGGAATAGTGGGTCGCATCACCAAAATAGACGACAAAACTGTTCGGTTGATGGTGGACGATAAAACTTTTCTCCGCGTTCTGAAAACTACGGTAAGCGCAGAATTCAAAGGGTAATTAACTAACCTGATAATGCGGCCAACATTTTCTTTTCAACTCAAATTTCAACTCCTGCTGGTTCTACTCAGTAGTGTGTTCTGTGAGGCACAAAGCCCCTGGACACAAACGAAGGCTGGATTCTATGCCCAGGTAGCCTGGCAAGGAATACCCGCTTATCACCAGGTTTTCAATGGTTTTGAGGTATCGGATTTGAATGGAAAAATAGGGGATCAATCGCTTCAATTGTATGGTGAATATGGCTTCAATCGGAAATGGACAGGCATTATCGCCTTACCATTGCGGTGGACACAGCGTCGTCCCATAGATGAATTGGACCCGCCTATGGCTACCTTAACAGGATTGGGAAATGCAAGTCTTGGATTGAAACGAGGATTTATGGCAGCTGGCCACCAGTTTGCCGGTACCCTCACCTTTGATTTGCCGGCTGGAAGTCAGGAAAAAAGTGGACTTCGAACTGGTTTTAATGCCTTTACGGTCCACCCATCCTTTAGTGCAGGCAAAGGGCTGCGCCGAATTTATTGGTACCTATATACTGGTGCGGGTATTCGTACCAATAATTATTCATCATTTGTTCAATCAGGTGGAGAATGTGGTGTACATTTCGGCCGGGTATGGGGTATTGCATTTTCAGAATGGATGCAAAGCCTGAAAGATGGCAACCGCCTGGAGGCTGACGGATTGAATACCGGTTTGTTTACCGACCGTCAGTCATGGTGGTCCTACGGCCTCAAAACGATCATCAAAACCGGTCGATTTACGGGTCTTGTTTTTTCTGCAGGAGGCGCACTTAATGGTTACAATGTAGCCAACAGGCCAGCGCTGAGTGTGGGGTATTACTTTAAATGGGACTAATGCTATTCCCAAAACAGACTTTTCCTTCTGCAAAAACACTTATTAACACATGAAATTTCTTCAAACAAAATTATTTTTAATAATTATTCTGATTCTCGCGCTACTTTTGCCTGGCGTTCAGGCGCAGGCAGGTAATGGCGACTTCATGAGAGAGACCGGAAAGATCTACGTCGTTGTGGCGGTGATTTTGGTAATATTCTTGGG
>JBILHQ010000071.1:0-24833 GCA_044350415.1 Saprospiraceae bacterium
TCCCATATCCCATAGGTAGGTATATGGCGGAACACCCCCTTTTACCGCTAATGCGTAGGTGATGGACTGACATTCAGCGGCTATTGTTGGGCCGGTGATATCGGCTGAGATGGATTGCGGGTTGGCGAAGGAGACTATGATTGTTTTTTCCTGAATGAAGTAAAGGTGGCTGCAAGGAGGAGGTGACGTGACCTTCATCCTGACTACATAGATCCCTTCTTCAGAATAGGTATGTACAGGAGTCAATGTTCCGCCAACCGAACCGGCATCACCGAAAGTCCAGGTAATCTGTAGCCCTTGTGCACATCCTAAAAATCCGTCAAAAGAAAAAGTGACACCATCAGGTGCTTTTTGATAAGTGAAGTCACAAAATGGCAATATACACTGCTGTGAAAACACACAGGCATATACCATTAAAAAAGAGAAGGTGAAAATTATTTTTTTCATAAGAACTTAGTTTTCAATCGTAATACTTTTTTTCCCTTTGTAATTAATTTTATACGTTAATAGTTTACCACCTACTATTGCCGTTACTGTTTCTTCATCTACAATTTTGATATCTAAAACAGATTTCTTATCACGTCTTTTAGCAATAATCGTACAAATCGAAAGTTTCCATTTGCTCTGGTATTTTTCAAATGTAACAATATCTATAATTTCTCCCCCCTGATTAGCGACTATGACTAATTTATCTTCAGTTAAATACGCATCAAAAATAAGAAAAGACCCAGCCCCTGGTAAGAAACCAGGGTGTTCAACCTCAAATACTATTGTATCTAATTGCTTTGAATATTGATCATAAGATGCAATGAGGCAAGTATCTAACCCATTACTTGTCCTATAAATTAATTGCTTCCTTTCAAATTTTTTTTCATAATAAAAGCCTTGCCCCATTACACTGAATGAGCACGATATAAAAAAAAAACTGAATAAAAAAATTATGTTTTTCATAAATATTAATATATTATTCTGTAAAATAAATACTGCTTGTATTAGCGCTATTAATTTTTTGATATAGCCAATAATAAGGTTTTATTGCTCCACTAGGCAATCTACGATTTACCAATACACCAACCCCATCTAAACTATTAAGCACCCATTGCCCCTTTGTTCCAAAAATCGTGGAGCCATAAGAAGGATCAAAGTATTGGCCATCATATTTTAAAACCTGGTGATCAGCAAATTGGGAGCGCGGATTAGTGTTACCTTGTGCTCCAAGCCCTGTAATGTCTGCTCCAAAAATAAATAACTGTGGATTATTGGGAGAAGCAACTGAAGTTGATGATGATTCGCTGGAATAAATTATATTCTCCCCTTGGCTAAAATTCCATGTTTTTACAAAAAATTGGCCATATGGCATGCCATATTCAGATTCAATCCATACCTCCATAGTAAAATCATAAGGATTGATTTCGTCAAACATGGTACCAAAATAACTTTTCACTGTGCCTATTAAAATGGCGATATTAGTGGCGCCTGTAAAAGTACTATTAGCATTAAAAGGATATATTCCCACTTGGGTACACGATAATCCCACACCATTATCACTGATCCCCTGTATGCTTAAAATATCGCCCAAAAATTCAGACCACTCACCGCAACGGGCATCTTTCTTAGAAAGCATGTACCATAAGGATCTCCAATTTTTAAAATTCTGATCGTATGTACTGGAGGTGGGTTCAGAAAGAGATCCCCAATAGTGCATACAATCAGTGTCGCTATCGGTAGGTCTTGCAACACACTGGTCACCAAATGCATTAACATATATATTTGAAGCCAAGGAAGAAGCGGAGGAAGACCCATTTCCGTATTTGCAGCCAATATGAAGACTAGTATATGATCGGACAGGGCCATAGTACCAGCCAGCACTAGCAACGGGTTCCCGAAAAGTGCAATAAAGCGGGATTTTAGATACCCCTGCTTGAGATATCCACGGTCCAGTTTCAGATATTGAATACTCCCATATTATTTCAAAATCTTTCAAATACCTGCATTCGTCCACTTTAACCTCATTGAGAAAATTAACATTTACATTTTCAAGAGTGTATTCGTAAGAAGAGGTTAATAACTTAGGTTTTAATAAAACAACGCCACTGGGATCAAGAGCCCATCTGCCTCTAACCCAGGGATGATCGGTGCAGGCTTGAGTATTGGGGCATGTAAATATAGCACTTATTCTGGGTAATGAACCACTTACTATTGCAATCGGTTTAATTTCTATCGCTCCACTTACGTTTTTCCATGCTGTAGTTTTATCGATTCCAGAAATTGGGGCAGGAGAGCCTCCAGGAACAAAATTGTCATCCGAAGAAATCCTAACCCATTTTTTATTATTAGGCACTCCTCCAGAATTGCTGGGAGTATAAAAAACTACTTCTTTCAGTTCAATTGTACATTGTGCACGAATGGAAACAAATGAAGAGAAAAATATAACTGGAACTAAAAGACTATATATTATTGGTGAAATATATTTCATGTGAAAAATTTGTGTTTCATATTTTTTTAAAAAAAACAAACAATACCATACCACTGGTGCATATACACCAATAGCAAAAAGATAATAATTGATATTTAATCCCAACCAAACTGCCTCAACCACCACCCTGAAAAGGATAGTAACGCTAAAGAAATAACATAGAAAATGCCCAGCGCAAATGCGTCAGGTAATCAACAAATAAACGGAAAATGAATCGGAATAGAAAACTGTCGAATGGAGGTGTTTCATAAAGAGGTTGGTGTAAGTGTGAAAAGTTGTTTTACAAAAGCAGATTACACGGTAAAGTAAAAACAGGAGGAAACAGTATAATTGTCTTGTGTAACAAAGATAATAGAAAACAACTGATAGTCGTCAAGTTTTTGCTGTTAAATCTTTTGGTTTATTTTAAATAAATACAATATATTTAATCATTCGCTTTTACGGAATAAAATATAAAAAATGGGGGGGGTAAGAGATTTTATTTGGTGTTGTGAAAAGCGGAGAATTGCTTTCGGGTTCCGGATTGCTTATTGCTTGCTTTGCTTAGTCCAACCTCAGGCAGGTATGGTGCTGCATCCGGTGACCTGGCGGTAAATCTACAAAGGCGTTTACAGGGATAACGGAGGGTGGTTATTTTGGAGTCTGATTCATGCTTCGACAGGCTCAGCAACCATTTCGCGTGCCGCGAAAAATCAGGTAACACCTTGTTGGGAATCGCACTACTTTTGTGGCATTATGCCGCTATATCTTCGTCGTGCTACTATTTCCGATCTGGCTCTGCTTCAACAAGTAGGCGCTGACAGTTACCTGCCTTATTACCCGCACGTGTGGCACCCTGGCGGAATGGAATGGTATATTGATTATTGTTTTGGCGATGCGCCGCTTACTGACGAGCTACACGATCCTGCTATTGAATATTACTTGCCCACTACCGAAAATGGCGATATTGTCGGTTTACTGAAATTGCGTCCCGACTGCCCTGTTCCCGATGGTTCCTGCGATAATGCGTTTTACTTAGAAAAAATTTACCTGTTGCCCGATTTTTTTGGTCAGGGCTATGGTCAGCAACTCATTGAAATGGTAGTGGAACGGGCCATTGCGCTGGACCGTGAAACAATATGGTTGCAGGTGATGCACAATCCCGGCCCCATCAGTGCTTATGCAAAAGCGGGGTTCAGGATCACCGGGCCAACCCATTTCGGGCATGATTTGTTGAAAGAAGAGGAACGGGATGGCTGGGTGATGGAGAGGGGATTGCCTTAGTTTTTTGGACATTTAAAGGCACGGTAAAATTGGATGATATGAGTTACTAGGGAAACAATGTATCTTTGGGGAAATTTTTAAATTTTTTTAATAAAATATAAAAGACATGAAAAGAACTTTTCGCCTTCTTTTTCTTTTATCCTGCTTTTCCGGTAGTATTTGGGCCCAATCAGTTAATTCCTCAATGGATATCAACCAGAAGAAGGACGCCAAGGGCAATGACGAAATTACGTTTACCCTGCTTTTTTCCAATAGCGGTAACAAACCCGTCAGTAATGTGGAGGTAGCCTTGAGCCTGCCGCCCGGCTTACCAGATCTTCTGGTGCAGGTACTGGAGAAATCCCTAGGGCCAATATCTTTAAGCGTGGATTCCCGGTCAACTGTGGAAGCACGCATTTTAAGATTTAAAGCAAAAAACATTGAATTGGGAAGGTACAACCCCAATGATCCTAACACGCAAGGTCGAATTACCATCAAAACAAACCTGCCATCTTCCAGATTGGGAGAGGTAAAAGCGACGGTGAAGATGGACGAGATGACGCCGGAGGAGATTAAAGAGGTGAATGTCTTTGCGGAGCATTAATGCTGCTATTATTGATTTCAAATTTCAGATTTGGGTGCTGCGAAAAGGGACATTCATCATCCTCATGGAAGAAAACAACCCATTTTGGCAAAATCTTACATCTGAAATTTGAAATCAAAACTACGCTCCAGCAGTTGACAACAGGAAATACACAAACCGCATACTTCCACAGCCTCTATCTTACTTCTTCCCTGCGCACATGGCCTGGATAGCTTGGCCTTTTTTCACGTATGCTTCGTCCTTGTCCTTTTTGGCCATTTCAATACACATTTTAGCATCTTCGTTGGCAATCGTGCATTTTCCCAATTTGGCTGCAATTCTGCCATGCAATTCGTACGTCCAGTACTTCTGGTCTTTTGCGATCACTTTATCGGCCCATAAAAGTGCCTGGTTGAGGTCGATGTTTTTTTCGCAGTAATAGTCTGCTGCATCTGAATAAGTATCTGTAGTGCAGTCGGCCTTCGCCGTTTTTTCTTTGATTTCGGCCAGAATTTGTTCGTTTGGATTGTGTTCCACCTTGAATTTAACCGAAGTTTTTTCCCAGGACAATACCACATCCAGGGTTGTTGCGGAGGTTTGTTCCAGCGAAATAGTCAAATTTTCTGTTTTGGCTACCGGTATTGGCTTCACTTTGATACGACGTACATCTTTCTTTTCGTCATATTCATAAGCGCCCCACTGCTTATCATCGGAGTTAAATATTATGGTCCATTCTGTTGCTCCAGGAATGGTATACCAACCGTAACTTCCTGCAGCCAGTTTTTCGCCATTAATCATTACATCGTTGTCGAACTTGATCGTGGTGATTTTATTCGCACCTGTACGCCATACTTGGCCATACGGTACCAGGCTTCCGAAAATTTTACGTTTTTTTACAGAGGGACGACTGTATTCCACTGTCACTTGCGTGAGCCCCACTTTTTGGGAAACCGTAGCACCCGGGCTTGATGCGGGTGTTTTAATCTGGGCGAACAGCCCCATGCACAGCAAGCTGAGCAAAAAAGTAAATACAAGACTTTTTTTCATAGTTGTGTTAATTTGATTGTAAAATAGTTAAAGTGTATGGAGAAAATGATGTGCCTTAACAACGCGCCTGAAAGACGCAGTTTTGAACAGAAGACTGCATTGTGTTTATTTCATACCAATAAAAAAACACAATGCAAAGATAAGGTATTGACAAGGACAACGCTACTGACGATTTCTCTGTTTATGACCCTTCTACTGGTTATTCCGATGAAAAATGGGGGTCGACCATACAAGTCTCAGATCCGGCGCTGGATTGCGATGCCGTTTTAAAATTACTGGCGAAGATGGCGCAATCTCCTGTTTATGGCAATATGAGGACAGTAATGGCACCCCACACTTCTCTTCACAAGCAACACCATTCAACATGAGCGGCAAAAACAACGTGGTCATTACGGTAACAGGCAGCAATGGCAATACTGCCGTATTCACACCAGCGAAGAATTGTCCTTCACTTTTTTCGTGGACAAATTATTTATGGTTGGCACTTGCGGTGGTGTTATTTGGAGCGTTCATCTGGGGTGGGGATAACCGGCGTTGACAGGCCTTGCTGATTGGGAGAGCAGTGTACAGGAGCATTTTTTTTATATTCTGCTTAACCAATCAACAAGTCAGTTATCTTTGCCTTTGCAACGATAACCAACGATTAAATTTGCCATGATTAAAGGATTTAAAATTAGTTTACTGACATCCTTACTCTTGCTTTTCGGTGTACTCTCCAGCCAGGATGAAATAGATATCAATGCCTTATTTCATGCGCACTTAGATTCCCTGAATGACAACAAAAAATTTGAAGAAGTATTGCCGTTGGTTTATCCGGCCTTAGAAAAAAGCCGTAAGGAGGAGAACTGGCCTGATCTGGTAGAAGAGACCCGACTTGCGGCAGCTGCCTTGTACGGGCTGGAACAATATGACACCTGTAATCGATTAGTGGAAAAGAATCTTTTACTGTTACAAATGTTAAATATGGAAACCACTGAATTGGGATCACTTTATAGCTATCTTGCATATAACTATATAAAACAAGAGAATTATCCGGCAGCAATAACTGCTTATAAAGAAGCCATCAGTATTTTTGAAAAACTACATGAAGTTGGTGATGCTATTACTTATTGTTACAAAAATATTGCGCAACCATTCCTGCGCAGAGACGATTTCCCCAAAGCGATTTTTTACCTGGAGTCAGCGTTAAAAACAGATACAAGTGGAACCTATCTGGCATCCATTTATTCCCAACTGGCCAATTGTTACCATTACCAAAACAATGAAAAATTGGTCATGGCGTATTGCCAAAAAGGATTTGCAACACCCATTCTTACGGGTAAAGACAAAGCGAATTTGCAGGCCACCGTCTATACTGCCTATCTTGCAGAAGGCCGCCCGGATGAAGCCATTAAAGTGCTGAAGGAGGCGCTTGTCTTTTATCCCAAAGAAGAAAGATATGCTAATAATCGGTTAAGGTCACTGACAGCATTGGGCAATATTTATCATGCCAAAGGACTTCTTTCCCTCTGTGAAAAAATGTTTAAGGACGCTGAAGCAGAAGGGAAAATCTATTATCCAAAAAAATCCCGGGAAATGGCTAAATTGTATGTGGAATGGGGTGATTTACAAAAAAAACAAGGTAAAAATGACCAGGCTATGCGGTATTACCAGAAGGCATTAACACATGCATGGCCTAACTTTAATTCATTGGATATCAATGCTAATCCTGTTGGACAACACCCTCCAATTGAGTTGTGGGCCATGTATGCGGCTTCCCGTAAAGCAGCGTTACTAACTGCTCCAAAAAATGTAACCCCTACTGAAAGATTGAATGCTGCAGATTGCTTCGACTTAGCCTTTGCGGTTGCTGCACAACTGCGAAAAGTGTACGACCGGGACGAAACAAAATTATATTTCCAACAAAACAACTATAACTTGCGCGTCGAGGCGATCAAAAATATTTGGGCGATTCACGCCAACGAGAGCGATTCCCTGAAGGGGAAAAACCTATACAGAATTTTTGATATTCTTGAGACAGAGCGGGCTGCAACATTGCGCGATGCGCTGGTCCGTTTCAATGCATTGAACCAATCCGGATTGCCCGACTCTTTGCAACAACAAGAGGAAAATGAACGCCGGGGGTTAGCTGAATTGCGAAACTTATTGGATAATGCAAAAATTGCTGGCGATACAGCATTGATACGCAGGCACACTGCACTCATATTGACACAACAACGGAAATACGATGCCCTGTTGTACCGGCTGGAAAAACAATACCCCAAATTTGTGGAGTACAACCACGCCGATGATTTTACCGCCGCCCTTGATTTGCAAAAAAATATCAGCGATACTGCTGTCATTTTGTCCTGGTTCGATTCGGGCGACCGGTATTATTGTGTGGGCCTTTCGCGAAAAAAGGCTGCCGGATTTGTAGTTGAAAAAGACTCCATCGTTAATCATGCACTGAACGATTATCTTCAGTTGCTCATTAATCCCGATCTCCAGGCTTCTTCACCTGATACTTATTACGCCGCCGCAAGAAAACTATGCCTGTATTTTCTACCGGACGAAATATGCGCCAATTACCAATCCATAACGATCATTCCTGATGGTCAGCTCAGTTATGTTCCTTTTGAGGCATTACTCACCAAAGATTACAAAGGAAAATATGCCAACGCGCCGTATGTACTTGCGGCGCACAATATCCGCTATGCGTGGGCAGCCTCGCTGCTGAACGATACCCGCTCCGAAAAAGCATCCTCCGATGGCATGCTTTTTATGGCACCATTTGAAGGTTTCTCCCGGGACAATCTCCCGCAATTGCCCAGTTCAAAAGAAGAAAACCCCGCACAGATGTCTGCCCAATCATTTGTCAATACATCGGGCAGCACCACCGCTTTCCTGAAAAATGCCGGCGAATATAATATCATCCACCTGGCTACTCATGCCCACGCGGATGAAACGGGCGGATCAAAAATTGAATTTGCCGACCGGTCCATTAGTGCAGATGAAATATATAATTATCATTTTAATGCATCGCTCGTGAGCCTGAGTGCTTGTGAAACAGGTGTAGGTAAATATTATTCCGGAGAAGGGGTAATGAGCCTCGCACGGGCTTTTGCATACGCAGGCGCTCAAAGTTTAGTGGCCAGCTTGTGGCAGGTAAATGACCGGTCCACCGCTTCCATTTTTAAATCCTTTTACGAACAAATATCTGCCGGCAAAACGAAATCAGAATCCTTGCGATCGGCCAAACTCGCCTACCTGCAATCTGATATTTCAGAAGCAGCAAAGACACCCTGGCACTGGGCGGCCTTTACGCTCCTGGGAAAGGATGATATAATTGTTCAGGAAGCGGGTTTCTTCTCCGGTTTACCCGGAAAAATGATAATATTGGGATCGATTACACTTTTGCTATTTATTTTCTTTAGAAAAAAACGTTCTTAGAAACGAGTAAAAAATAATATCGGTATGAAAAACTGGCTGCTTCTATTCCTCTGTAATTTGGCATTCGGCACTGGCTTATTGTGCCAAATACCCGATTCCGTAAAGGCACTCTCCTATTTTTCTGCTGCGCAGGAAAATGGCATATTTCAGTTTAAACCACAATTACCGCCATTGGGTCTGCCCCGGGCAGGTGCACCTGCTCCCTTTTATGTCTATCACTGGGAATTTGGGGACGGCAACTTCAGTGCTGACGAAAAACCAAGTCATATTTATGCCAACAGGGGCACCTATTTTCCGATACTGTGCGCCACCAATGCCTATGACGATACCCAGGATCCACCTCCAAAAGGCAAATCAGCAGGTATACTCGCCGATGGCAACCCCTCCCCCTCCCCTATTAAAACCGTCCTCAAAGACGATCGCCAGTTCATCGCACTCAAAGCCATCCGCGGCGCGCGCAGAAATGAGGAATTAGTGCTTATTTTAAGTTATCAAAATTCAACTAAAAAGGAAACGGACGGCGAATTGCATTTCTTTTACAATGAAAAAGTGTACCCAACCAAACACTTCGATTTTTTAGAAGCAAGAAGACATTTCGGCGAACTGCCTGTAACCGAAGCCGTGGGAGTTGTGCCTGCTTCTCTGCAAGAACCCAGCGGCTGGAGCAGTATTTTTTCACCACAAAATGATATCGCTGCTGATGCGCGGGAGGAAGAGGAGTTCCCAATACCTAATACCCTGGTGGACAATGCCCGCAAAGTATTCCGCAACGAAAGCACCTGGTCATTCCCCAATATAAAACCAGGTGAAAAGCGCAATATGTTCCTCAGCGTGAAAGGAACGAAAACTATGCTGAAAGACACTTCTGCCATTATTCATGTCAAAGGAATATTCGTGCCCACCAATGCCGCAGTGCCTTCAGAGGAATTTACGCTGGATATTGAAATCGTCAGTTCGCACGATCCCAATGCCATTTTGGTCTCCGATATACGGGTCAATTACCGGCTGATCAAAGTTAAAGACCTCGATTACAAAGTGAAATTCCAGAATAACGGCGAAGGCCCCGCCAAAAAAGTAGAAGTGGCCATTACCATTCCCGAAGGACTGAACAAGTCAAAAGCAAAACCAGTCGATTGGTACCCTAAATGCCCGGTGTGTCCCAAAGAAGGTACCACTTCAAGTTGCCTGGACTTTGTGACCAGCGATAACGGTATCCTATTCACTTTCCGGAATATTTACTTGCCTGGAAGCCAGCAAAAAGGGGTTGCAGCCTTTGATTCCACCAAAGGATATGTCAAATACCGGATTGTGCCTGAAAAAAATATGCCTAAGCGGCCCTTCCGGAGCCAGGCGAAAATTGTGTTTGACAAAAATCCACCGATTTATACCAATTACTCCAGCACCCATTTCAAGAAAGGATTTTCTCCAGGGCCTAAGGCAGGATATGCCTATTTTCCCAACGGAGGTGAAGTGCTGGATCCTCTTTATGGTCTCGAAAACACTTCAGATCCGAACAAAGGCTATCCTTTTATTGGTTGCACTTTTTCTGCTTACAAACCGTGGAATGTTTATCCGCAAGTGGAACTGCTCACCGGACTCAGAGGAAAAACGGATTTGGGAGAAACCGGTATCCATACCACTGATACCACGGCGTTTATAAAGAGCCCTACCCCCAATGGCTTTTATAAATATTATCTGCGGGATTCTACATCGGACATTGTAAAAACCGCCACCAGGGCGTTTATTACCGTAGAAATCCCTGTTTCAATGCGAAAAAATATCAACAGGTGGCTTGGTGTCGGTCTTGGAGGAAGTGCCATTATGATTTTTGATAACGGCACTACCACCAGAAACGGGCAATATACGGTCACGCAATATTTTGGCGACGGTGAAGGCCCCAACGGACCCATTACCTGGTCGGCCGGGGCCCCTTTGGTTTCCCCGGTTAATCAAAGTAACTCCTTCTCCGCAGTGCGCACGCGCATTTCCTTTTTTGGCGATATCAATATAGGTTTGGTTCGGGCAGGGCCGTACCTCGGCATCCGGGGCGGATATTTACAAGGCGGAACGAAGATGCGGCCATTTGTACAGGTTTCTGCCGGGATAAAACTATAAAGTGCGAGACTCGTTGCGGTGGAAAGCAGACAGGCCGGATCGCCTCCCACCCCAACAACCCTTACTCCACTTTCATCACTTTCCCGCTCTGTTCCAACTTGCTGCCCCACCAAATATGCCACCTATACATGCCCGGCCTTAAGCGGGATACCGGAATCATGCTATCAAATTCGCGCAAAAAACCGGAATAGACCGGCCGACCATACAAATCATATAACCCAAACCACGGAGAAATACCAGGAATTTGTGCAGGGAGTGAGACCTGAAGATAATCTGAAAACGGATTAGGCCGCACCGCCACCAACGGCAAAACTGGCAGATCATGTACATCTACAGTACCCACGATCACATCACGACACAACGTGTCTGCCGAATATACATTGCTCACGACCATACATACATGATAAGTTCCCGGGCCCGGGTAAGTATGCACCGGATTGGTATCCTGACTCACAGCTCCATCACCAAACTGCCAGTGCCAGGCGGTTGGTTCGTAAGAAGAAGCATCAGTAAACGTGACTGAATATGGTGATAAAGTATCTTCAACAGCATACCGGAATACAGCCATCGGGTGATTGTCAATACCCAAAGAGTCGCAGGCACTGCCATCTATTGGACCGAGGCGATAGTTGGGATAGTAGAGGTTGGCCGCAAAAACTTCAGCAGGCAAATTAATGGCCCGTTGCCTTACCTGACAGGCTTCCCCTCTGCGGTTGGGGAACTCAATCACGTGCATATAGCGTGTATCCCCTGCCCAAATATAGATTTTTCCGTCTGGACCGTGTTGCATGTATGTAAATATGGTTGTTTTTATGGTAGCATACGTGAAACCATCCCAAACTGCCACAGTATCTTTTGAACCTATAATATCCGGGGATAGTAGATCATATTGTAACAGGATTTTGCCACCATCATCAACTGTATACAAATAATTACCATTAGGTAAAAATACGGCAGAAAAATTATACAAACTATTACGAGGTAATGACACTAAATTAGAAAGTAAGCCCGTACATCGATCAAAATCATACACTACAGTAACTCTTTCTGTCTGGTTAATCAACAATTTTGATCCATTAGCAGAAAATTCAGTCCAGGCAGGGTTAATAATCCCCCACTGAACATCATTCCCAATCGTTGGGTTTTCAATTTCCTGTTCTACAGGCCCTTCCAAGCCGTTAGGAGTAAGCAACCATCGGTAGAAGCGATTTTGAAGATTATCTGCTAATAAAATCCACCAGTCCCGCCCATTTGAATGCCTACAGGCAACTGCTCTTTGAAAGCACCCCTCAAGTAAAACCTGATCCTTTGAAACTAATGCACCCTCCCCGTTATTCCAACCCAGGTCAAAAGTATGGTAAATGAATTTTTTAACTTGACAATTATACCCTAATACTGTTGGGGTCGCTGGCCAAATTGTTGAATAACTAAATAACAATATTTTACTGGTTCCTTCAATCGGCACCCCAAATATTCCTTGAGGGTTATTCATCAATGTATCATAGCCGCACCAATAATCATCTAGGTTTATAAAATCGCTCATTACATTTTCTCTGAATTTCAGAGAACAACCATTTGTGTAGAGAAGATTTTCCGAATTGCCCCAATAGTCAGAAATAGAGCAATAGGTGGTTGCTAAATCAAGATCAGTATTTACAACATAAATTTGAGGGCTTATTTTATTGAAATTTATTAAAAAATTTGAAGACAGCCCAGGACGAACAAGGCCATTAAGCCAATTATAATCATATTTTTGTGAAAAGACAAAAACAGGAAAGCATAATATGAAAAAGAGCAGTGAGTACTTCATTTTCTATATATATATAGCTGTTGCCGGGCTTGAAGGTCAAGTCCGGCAACAAGATGAGAAAAGAAAATTAGTGCTGAATAATAATGGCTCTATCTTCGGAAAAGCCCTCTAAGGAGTTGAGGTAAACACGATAAAAGCCATTTGGCAATGAAGGCAGATGCAAATTTATTTCCGTTTTGCCATTGCTGCTTAAATTGAAAACAGTCACCCCTAAAGTATTTATGACAGAAACCGCAACATCCTTACCATTAAAATATGTTGGTAATTTCAGCATAAAATCGCCATTGTTAGGATTTGGATAAATGACTGCTCCAATCACTGAAATATTTGGCGAAAAATTATTTTTTGAACTTCGTTCTTCACCCCCAAAACAATCTTCCGGGTTCAAACCCTTCTTTTGACAAAGCATTCTCGCTGTTAAAACGGCGGGACCATGTTGAGCCAGGCAATATTCAGCGATATCTTGTAATAAGGTACTTTGCTCAGTAGACATTGATTGCCCCTGAATGAAAACCTGTAAGTAAACGGCTAAAAGTAATTTCAGACTTGTTGCCGAGTTATTTTCCGGAGTAATCGCGTTAATTTGGTTCAAAAGGCTGGGAATCGCTGTATTACACGACAATAACCACTGATCTGACAGCGCAGCGTATATTACTTGCTGTATTTGTAATAATGAATCCTGCTGTGCTCGCTGATTTTGAAGTACAATGAGTTGCCCTACATTATTTGTGTTGGCAATTGCAGCATCAGTGCCTGCAATCTGTTGGCTAATTACTTCAAGTATTGCACTACTGTTTGCCACCGCTGCAACAGTTGAAGCAGGTGGGGTCAAGGCTGTTCTGATCGCAATTTGTGCTTGCCATAAAGCACCAATATTACCTCCGGATTTAGCAGTATAGAATAATTGCATGAGACTGCTGGATTGCAGTAATTCAGGATGGTCGAGCAACTTGCGGTAAAGCGAAAACTCTGAACGCCAGACCTGTTCGTCAGAATAGGGATATCCTGAAAAATCCATTTGGCTGGATGCAATGGTATTGTCTAAACTGTTCACAACGCCAGGTTTCATGAATTGCGGAGGTGCTGGACAAGGGATAACGCAATCGATAGTTGCTGTAGCATCAGCAGGCAAGAACCATCCTGATGATGGACTAATGAATCTAAGGGGTGTTTCATTGAGAGCGTTAGTACGAAAAAAGTACCGCGAAGCCAGAAACAATCCTTGATTAACAGCTCCTCCATTAACAAAATATGGTAAAATTAGTGGCGTAACTGTACTGGTCCAAAGATTCCCAGCTGTTACTGAAGCTGTTCCTTGCGGGCCTGTAATGGCAGGTATTGCACCATTTGCAGAGCCCGTATAAAAGAGCCCTACTTGATTATCTCTCATTTCATTGCAACGGAAATTCGCCCCCGTACAATCACCTTCAAAACGAATGCCCGCACCAAGCCCGGTTGCGTGGTTCCCAATATAATCGCCATCTAAATCACTATTGAATTCATACAACGAACCAGTATAAAGCCCACCAGTGCTTCTGGTTACTGTATTACAAAGCACATTCGCCCGCCTTCCTCCGAGAGTTTTGATGCCTGAAACCCAGTCAGTACCCGACCCCAGAGTAACTCCAGTATTATTTCGAATTGTCCCATTTGGCATTGCGCTAAAATTAATCCCTATCTCTCCTGGACTGACTACGTCTACAGTATTATTATGGATATCAACTTCTGTAAGGGCAGGTATGTCGTTAAAGGGATAAGCCCCAAATGCACTGATGCCACTGGCAAAAGGCTGCGCTCCAACGCTGTTAGCACAAGTAACAGTATTCTCGTAAATTTCTACATTACTTTGTGTTGTACCCCAATCGGTCAGATTAATACCTGCCACAGCAGGCAAATCAATACCCTGAATGGTAGTGGTAATCATATTAGAGGAGATACCTGAAAAATTGGCTGTAGATGACGTTCCTCTAAATGCGCCATTCCCATAACGCGCATCTAAATAAATACCTGTACGGCTGTTTCTTATCCAGGTATTTGTAATACCAATATCTGTTGGCAACATCCCTTGCTGCGAACGCACATAAATACCAAGTGTGCAGTTGCTAAAATCAGCAATGCTGCTGTTGGGCAGGCTGCCGGTACAGATCAAATTGCTGATGCCTGATGCGTCAAATAAAGCAATGCCAGCTGTTTGCGATGGAGGGTATGATGTGCCTGCGATATTAGAGAAACGGCTGTTTCCCACAATCTTAAGTTTGGAATCGTGCGCGATAATGCCGTATGCAAGACCTGAGAATGCGTTTTTCATTCCATCCGCTAATGTAAGCAAGTTAAGCCTTATCTTATTAAGGTATATCCCGGCAAAACCTTGTCCCGTTGAATAAGCAACAGAAGGCAACAAAGCACCAATATTTGGAGCAGGGGTAGTTTTAACGGCATCTAAATAGCTACTGAGTGTACAAATATTTTTAAGTGTTCCTACTCCATTAAAAGAATTTTTGTTGAAAGTATTAAAGGCAAAAAGCCCGGAATTCCCGTCAATTCTTATCCCAATAAAATCTTTATTAAACTCTGTATCATCGATTTTCACTAACGGAGCTGTTGGCTGACTAATCCAAATACCATACAATGCATCCTCAATTTCAGAATCATTGGTAATGGTAAGCCAGCCTTTGCTTCCCACTTTTAAACCACGCCATAGACAATTACAATCCGATGCATTATGAAGGAAACAGTTATTCAGGACAAAATCAAGCTGATTGTTCATATTTAATCCGGAGTTCCCCTGATCGAACTGAATATCTGCATTGATAAATTTAAATGTTTTATTTATACCCACTTGACCTGTTATATAGACTACAGGAGTTGGACCGGTAAATTCATTCCCCGGTAATACACAGTTCCAATCCGAAAGCCCCGATAAGCTATCTGACAACCCGATATAAATTCCATCTGGCGGAGTTGGTATAGTTGTTATCTGCGTAAGCAACTGGCCATTAGTACAAGTAATCGTGTGAGTAATTTGAATCGCAGTAACAATATTGGTATTGATATTAGTTATTTGGAAATTTTGCGAACCAGCAGTTGGTTGAAAATTGATTAATTGAAAACCACACTGAACCGCCGGAACTGGATTGACATCCCAGTGATGGGTACCAATAGCACAAATTGGATCGAGAGAAAGACGCAATATAGCGCAATCCCGATAGGCATTTGCTGTAAATTCTGCATTACAACACGGATTTTCACCACAATCAATTGTTACAGGTAAACTGCATAATTTCCCATTAAAAGAGACGCTCACGATAAATGTACCGGAAGTGGTATAAGTATGTGATGGAAGGGTGGCCGGGTTAATAACAGGCGGAGTGCCATCTCCAAAATCCCAGACAGTAGGATTGGGACCAGCCGGGGCATAGTTAATTGATATAGAACATCCCGATATATCGTAGTGAAAGAAATAATTACAAGGGTTAATACAAGTCAGGTTAATGGATTTTTCGCAAAATTTAGTTTGTACCTGACCATTTGGCAAAGTTATTTTAACGGTATGACGAACCAAGACTGTAGTTCCGCCAGTGGGCTTAAATGAATAAGTGGGGTTAATAGTAGTAGTAGTTGAAAATGGCGTAACTGGTGTACCTGAATTGTAAAATTCCCAGAAATGAGTAACAGTTCCGAGGCCAGTGTAAAGTGAGACAAACGACATATCACAGTCCATTGAAGATGAGGAAAAGTCTGCTTCCGGGTCGCAAACCTGCGAAAAGGCTGAAAGTGGAAAGAAGAGAATGACAGACAACAGAATAATAAATGCCCCCCTCCATAGTTTTCGGAATGTAATTTTGCAGGTCGAAAAAATTGAAATAATTTGCTTTTTCATTATAAGAATTGTTTGGGTGAAGTTGTTTCATCAGTTGTTAATCAATTAACAACGCCACTGTGAAAGAATAATGCAGATATAATAACTTAATGCTTAATATTTTTCATTACAAAAAACTTTAACATAAATTTCTGTCAAGTCTCCGCCTCACTACAAAAACAGTGTAAATCACATGCAGTGTTCAACCATTGGCTGGCTCAGGTGCAATACGGTATACATTTTGTACAAAAAGAATCCTGGCTTGGGTGGCCATGTAGCCGTTATTGTGATTGTCCTTATAGTTAGATCGCCGCAATAAGTCTCAAATCCGCCAGCCAAAATAAAAACCCAAAAGTACATCGGGTAAAATATAGGTTCCTGGGGCCCGCTGCCAGGTGATAAAATCGCGCCGATTATTGAACAATACAGCATCGGGAGGCAAATCATACCCCGATACGTATTGCTGCCGCACACCTAATCCAACAAAAGGCTCCAACAGAAATCTTTTGCCCGACCAAAAGTATTGCTGGGAACCAATATACAATGCCGCCCCCAGCATATTGATCTGGCGCTGGTACTTTATCGTCTCCAGGTATTGACCACCCTGCCGGCTAATGACAATATACCGGTTACTTTGTACCCAGCTGCCTTTCAGCGCCATCCCCATGTAAAAGTTCCAGGATTGCTCCTGGTGAAAGTAGTATTTTATACCGGACCGCAACCGCAAACCCCTGTAAGTTTCCCCTTCAAAAGAAATCAGTGCCTGAGAGGTCAATACTGCTCCGGCACCGAGTTCAAGCCCCCAACGACGGGCAATGGGCCAATCTGTTTGTACCGTAAATGATTGAGAAAAGGGATTGATCCACTCTAATGGATTTGTTTTGATCGTACGGGGTGGCCTAAGTCGTTGAATGCCGGAAGTATCCGTTTGAGCCAACAAACACGATGGAAGCACCAGTATAAAAAAGAATAAATAGCGCATCTATTTAGAAATCCGGCCAAGCCTTTTGATTTGCTCAATATTGCTCAGGTCGAAAATCTCAAAATCCGTTTTTGCAGAAACAATCATTTTTTGACCATCAATGATTAAATCGTAAGGATCGGTGATCTTGAAACCGTAGGGCGTCAAAGCGATGGCAGATGGATCGGTAATATCAAATATCATTACCATATCGCAGCCTTCATCACACACGAAAAGATAGTTGTCCTTAATACCCAGGCCATTAGGTATATTCAGGGTAAAGGTACCCACTACGAAGGGATTCGATTTGTCCGACACATCATATATCACTAAGGCACTTTCTGCGGAAATCCTGCCACAAATATTTTCCACCACCTTAATCGTGGAATAAGCATAATTACCTTTGACCACCACAGGATCACAACCCGTGAATCCAATGTCAAACAATCGTTCTGACTTGGACAACAGCGTCGGTGCTCCCGGATTAGTATTGATATCCAGAATATACAACGCCGTAGTAGAGCCAATAAAGAGGGAATTATCATAAATGGTAATAGTCTCTAAACCGTAATCAGTCTCCAGTGTGTTTACCAAAACCGGGTGATCTTTATCAGCAATATCGAACGTTTGTACCTCATTGAGGTTGAGCACGTACATATAGTGCTGGAAGATAGCAAAACGGGTAATAGAACCCGATTTGCCGATACTTTCACTTAGACTCAGATCCGCCTCTTTTCCACAGGCAACAAGGACTAAGGCTGTAATTGAAACGAATAACAATTTTTTCATATTCATTAAATAATTTAGTTCAATGTAACGCAAGCGGCATTTTCCAATACCGCATCAACCCAGTCGACCACAGCACCTTTAGACTCGTCTACACATTCAAAAATACCTTCGTACATCGGAGGGTATAAAGGGGGCTGAATAATATCGCTGACACGACCGGTCTCCTTTATTTGAAACAAATTGGTGATATCAATTACCACCAGGTCTTTCCAACTGTCTGCATAAATCCTACCGCCCGTAATGGTAAAATCCGTGATTGCTGGAATCCGGAAAAACGTCATATTCACTGTATTCATCGAGTCAATGATATTAAAAACATGGATTCCTTTCCGTTGTTCGAGCAAAAAAAGGAGGGTGTCCTGTAAAAAAATGGTTCCGGACATTTGAATAGGCCGGGGTGCCTCATTTCCAATATCCCGCAATTCACTGAATGGAACATAGATCGGTTTCTTCCCGGTACCGTCAAACAAATCGGGATCGGGTTTCGTACAACTGAAGAGCAATATTATCAGGAAAAAAAAGACCGCCTGTTTAGCAAAAAAAACATTCATCGATAATTATTTTGAACAGGGTTATTGCGGCTTCCAACGCAACAACCCTGTTCTCTTATAGACGACTATTCCGCGGAAAAGGTTGGTTGTAGCAACGAATGCTTGTACAACCAGTCCCGAATTAATTAAGGAATCAAATCCCAGCCAAAACCACTTTGCGTCCACCAACTGTAGGTAGTAAACCGCACAATACCGTATTCGGCAGAGAAAACAAAGGTTTCGCCATTCCCATCCACTGCCATCGGACTGTTATTGACAATTACATTCAAATGGTTGTAGGACTGATTCAAAATCGACGTGTTTTCAAAGTAACCGCTTTGGTAGCATTCACAATAGTTCAGGCTGGTTTTCCATCCCTTGATCTTCAGCAAAGGGCTGTTAATATCAGCGAGTGGCAAACCCTTACTTTTATAGGAGTATCCAAAAATACGGGATTGCAACAGACCGCCACTTTCAGGAATAATCTTCAGGGAATCATTGACTGCCTGAATATAATAAACGAATACTTCGTCCTTCGATGTATTCAACCAATCATCTACCCCGCCCACATAATGCAGGCGTTCTTCGACTTTGAAACCGAGTACATCCTCGCCGATGATTTCCAAAGACAGGGTATCATCAGTATAAACAAGGCTGCTGTCGTTAGCGTTGCCATAATTTTCTCCAAGTATTTCGAGATAGCGGCTCTTTTGTCCAACTTCGAGGTTATCGAAGAGAATATGTGTGGAATTAACCGGTTGGATGATCACCGGGTCTTTCTCTTTCCGGCAAGCAGTAGTGGCCACCATAGCACCAGCGGCAAAAACGATCAAAAAAGGTTGCAGTTTCATAAAATGTTATTGATTTAGTGATATTGGGTATTACGGGAAGAACCCACGAGGGGTTGGGGAAACCTGATTTTTATGATTTCCGTAACAAGGTATGTTATTATTTCGTTGGCAATACCGAAAAGCACTAGTGGGCGAGGCATTAGTGCCTCGCCCACTAGCAAAAAAGGCTTGTTTCGGCGCAAAATTTGCGTCGAAACAAGCCTTCTGTTTAGCCGAAATCTGTGTGGACTTAAAGATTTTTTGCTGTAGGAGGCCGGCCGGCCTGCTTTTTTAAAACCCAAATGCAACCCCTGCTCCAATGTTCAGGCCTCTGCTTTTTAAATCAGCGCCATTTTCTGGAATAGAGACAAGTCCGTGGGTGTAAGTGACGTCAATATTGAGCCAGGTGGACTCTGCCAGCCGGTAATTAAAGCCAGAGCCTACCAGCAGCCCCAGATCGAAGGGTTTATAGCTGTTGGTCACCGTTACCTTGGCCGAACCAATCTCTGAGGTAGCTTTACCTAAAATACCTAGAGAAGGTCCAATGTAGATTTTAGGACGGAAATCGTCCTCCATTTTCCCAAAAAAGTAGTCAAAACGCAATGGGATTCGCATATAATGCAAAGTAGTCTTCGTTTCAAATCCCCCTATCGTGTTGCGAAACCCTTCCTGCGAATAGGCGAACATACCGCTGATGCCCCAGTTTTGGAGCGAACTATACGTGAATTTGGCGCCGGCTCCCACGCCGTGAAAGCCATCAGAACGATCGTCGTTCCCGGCAACCCAGGTGTAATTGTAGGAGACCAACGGCCCAAGAGAAAACTGTTGTGCCTGCAGGCTGCTCATAAAAAAACTGAAGTAACATATAGCTAAAATAAATTTGGTATTCATAATCCTTCGTGCGTTGATGTTTAACACATTGTACCCGGGCATTCGGGTTTGCCTTTACTTACCATAAAGATTCAACGCAAGGAAAATACTCCAAACATATACCTGTGCAGGTATGGCAGGCCGTTGCTGGAAAATGGGGTAAGTTGGGGAAATTATCACCTAAAAAGTGACTATCTAAAACTCACCACCACTTCCTCCCCCTCCAAATTGGCCATCACCAAAATCACCAGCTTTTCGTGTCGGCGGCGGTGCCTGACTGCCAATAGTCTGTTCAATTAATTGTTCCTGGGCCTCCTGCAACAGATTTTTTCCACTGTTGTCAACATAGGTATAGCCTTCGGCAGCCCCAGTATTCAGGTAGCGGATAGCAAAATACGCGATGACAAACAATACCGCGCCGCCAACGCTGGCAGCCCACGCAAGCGGCAACACCGAGTGGTAATACCGGAAGGTACCTAAAGCCGCAGCTACCGCTGTAATCCCGATATCCAGCAAAATATGATTCTTTCTCCGCCAACCAAAATAGATATAAATCAAAGGTACCACAAAGGTAAACACCCAGAAAAACCACTCCATCGGGATATTTTCGATTTGCATTTCGAAAGTAAGGATTTCCCGAATCATATAATAATTCCCACTGGCATAAAAGGCAATCAGTGCTGCAAGTTCCACCATTCCAAGCGCCCCATCCCAATACCGGAATGCGTGTTTGGAGCGGGCATTTACCACAAAGTAATAAACGACAGCAGCGTAAACCATACAGGATAGCGGTAAGAATACTATTAATCCTGGCTGTACATCTTTGACTATCAAAAAAATCAATGCATAACCACAGCAAAAAGCAGCAACAACTACCAACCTGTCAACATACCGGAAACCGGCAATCAACAGCACTGGCAAAGCCACCAATGCATACGGCACAGCACTGTCCACACTTTCGCTCATAAAGGCCCAAAATGCACCGATAAAGGTACCGGTGCCCACATACAACAACATATCGTCAATACCACTGCCACGGTGTTTTGCCGTAGGAATAATCCATACTTCGAGTAACACAAAACAGCAAGCACTCGCCAATAAACATAACATACCCACTCCGGCAGTGGAATCAGGACTTGTCAACAATGCCGTTAAACCAATGGCGGCGATCAACAGCACCAGGCAGAAAATGGCCAGTCCGATGCGCACAAAAATATTGGGCGAATAAAAAGGAGAAGGATATTCGTTTTGCACACTTTCCCATTGTTCCGGATACAACAGACCATCGTCATGCCATTGTTCGGCCTGGTCTTTGATCAAAATGGCGTCCAGCCATATAGGGTTGTAGGCTATCATGGCTTAAAAAATTTTTTATAATTGAGTAACAACGCGATAATACCGCCACAAGAGGCCACAAAATAAAAGAGATACCCTTCGAATGACCAGTTATCGGAGTGGTGTAATATCAGGAAAGTAACGCCTATATAAGCATAAATCACGGCGACGATGAGGAAATAAAAAGACTCCTGCTTCCGGGCATACCACAAAAAAAAGGCAATTGCGATACACAAAAGTGGAAAATACAGGATTTCTTTGCCCAAGGCGATCATCCCCGCCAAACAAGATACCATGATCAGGTGCACCCCGAAATTCAGATAAGTAAGCGAAAAATGCTTTTTGAATTGGAACCGTTCGCTGATAAATGGCACTGCGATTAAAAGAGCGGCGAGTCCAACCCCTGTTAATACGATCGTTTCACTGTTGAAATCATTGGCCTTCAGTAGTTCAAGCGGTGTCACCGTAATGCCTACACAGGCAGCCAGCGCGGTAATCCCCAATGCCAATACACCCCTGTTGTCGAAATAATAGGCCAGCCCAAAAAACAGCACCATGGGGATAAAGGTAACCAATCCATACCGCTCTCCAAAGATGTTGTATTGGTACTGCCAATAGCCTTCCATGATCAAAAAAGTAAGGCAACCCAGTAATAAAATATAATCAAAATAAGGGGTGGTGCTTTCCACCTCGCCAGCCGAAAATAGTGCCCGATGGCGGTAAGCATACCCAAAGCACCCCAGACTGACCGCGCCAATAGCGATAATCAGCGCAATATGACCAATGCTGTTAATATTTTCATAGATGAGCACACCCAAGCCAAGATTCAGCAGCAGGACGCCGAAATAAAGCATTGATTTGAGTTCCCAGTGCAGCGAAAACGGCTTAATCGCCTCAATATGACCGATCCGGGCAGCGGTATCGTCGTCGATAATGGATTTTTGAAGGAGGGTTTTTAAGATGTATTCGTGCATTTTTTATGAGGTATGAGGTGTTAGGTATGAGGCATTAATGCGAATAACGGGCTTAGTTTACTTGAAAATGACCTCGGAAAGGTCACACGTTTGTAGTAGATCCCGTCATGTCAAAATATTTTTGACCTCGGAGAGGTCGCATATTTGTATTATCCGTTCTAATACACGAAAACGTGCGACCTCTCCGAGGTCGAAAAACCACAATGCGCCCTTTTTACAAACGATTGACCTCTCCGAGGTCATTTTATACTGAATTGAACCCGCTATTCGCATTATTAAGGAACGAGAATCCACAGATAATATACTTGACAATCAACGTATTAAATGAAAAAAATAATTATTTTCTACATTTTCCGCTGAGGCATATCGAACAGATATTCGCTCAATAACAAGTAAATATCTCCAAGATCAACGTTAATATCTGATGGTCTGCAAATAACCAAATTTAAATCAATACCCTTATAAATGGTTTTGGGGATTGTCCAGTTAAGTGCATCACCTTACTGAACAATCCCCAAAAATAAGCAATACTTAACACCTCCTACCCACTGCTTCATTTCTGTTTTTCATACATCTTCAATTTCACCAATCCCATTCTTTGAAAAAAGTGATTCAAAGATACCCGTAGCACCCCCATGCCGTACTTCATACTGCGCTGGAAATTGATACTGGATGCCTCTTCGAAATATTTGGTGGGGCAGGTGACTTCGCCGATATCAAAACCCGCGTAGACGATTTGCGAGAGCATTTCATTGTCGAAGACAAAATCGTCGGAGTTGGCGTTGAAATTGATAGTTTCCAGCACTTCCCGGCTGAAGGAACGGTATCCGGTGTGGTATTCGGACAGTTTATACCGGATCAGTACATTTTGGGTGAAAGTCAGAAAGCGATTGGCGATATATTTATACATCGGCATACCGCCCCTCAGTGCGCCCATTCCAAGAATACGCGAGCCGAGCACCACCGGGTACAATCCTTCGCCGATAATATTCACCATCGAAGGAATGAGTTTGGGGGTGTATTGATAGTCAGGATGGAGCATGATGACAATATCACCATTCAGTTCCAGTGCTTTATTGTAAAGTGATTTCTGATTACCGCCATAGCCTTTATTTTGCTCGTGCACAATCACATGCTGAATACCGAGTGCAGCAGCTACTTCCGCCGTATTGTCGCGGCTGTGGTCATCGCACAGAATCACTTCGTCCACCAAATCAAACGGAATCTCCCGATAAGTAACCTCCAGTGTTTTGGCCGCATTGTAGGCGGGCAGCACCACAATCACTTTTTTACCTTTATACATAAGTCATGATGAATGATAAATAGCTGATCAAGACTACTACTTAGTTGCTTTTTTAGCCTTCGCTTTTACAGGTTTAGCGGGTTCCTCCGCCACTACTTCCGGAGCCACTTCGACCACCGGGGTGGTTTCGGCTTCAACGGCTGCAGCTTCAGCTGCATCCTCCGCAGCAGCATTCCGAATATCCTCAAAAATACCATTTTCATGCATAAAAGTAAACCACTTTACGCATTTTTTGATATCGTTGATGTGTACACGGTCCTGGTCGTGGTTGGGAAGAATCGCCGTAAACCAAGTCCTTAATTCAGTACTGTTGGCAGTACTCGCAGCGGGCAATGGCGTTTGATCGAGTTGTTCGAGTATTTTGGCAAATACATCGCCCAGTGAAATGGTATCAGAACCTTCATCGGTGTCAATATAAATACCGATGGTACCCAGCGGTGTTACCGGATTTTGCCGGATGGCGACGAAGCGCGTACGCTTCTCCACACGGTCGTCGATGACGAGTCCGTTGCCGCGGGTGGAAACTAATTTGTGTACACCGGGGAAACCGGATACCACTACATATTTTTCTATGTTCATATATTAAACTGTCATTATTTCTTTTTCTTTGGTCTCCACTATTTTTTCAACGGTAGCAACATACCTGTTGACGAGATCCTGGATGTCGGCTTCTTTCTTTT
>JBILHQ010000265.1:0-7353 GCA_044350415.1 Saprospiraceae bacterium
TAATGCCGAAGTAATGCCAGGCGTACTACAATTATCTGTTGCCGTAGCGTTACCTGCGGCCGGAACGCCTGTTGGGTTACAACCTAAGTTGGAACCCGGAGGACAGAATGTAAAAACAGGCGGCGTAATGTCTTCCGTCCAGGTAAATACCTGCGTGCAAGTAGCTGTATTGGCACAAAGGTCAGTCGCTGTATAAGTACGTGTTTGTGAACGAAGACAGCCGGTACTTGTCACAGCACCTAATGCCGAAGTAATGCCAGGCGTACTACAATTATCTGTTGCCGTAGCGTTACCTGCGGCCGGAACGCCTGTTGGGTTACAACCTAAGTTGGAACCCGGAGGACAGAATGTAAAAACAGGCGGCGTATTATCAACGACATTAACCGTTTGGCTGCATACAAGTGGAGAACCAGTACAATCTGCACAAGTTGTTGAGCAGGTGATGGTATAACTTTGTCCGCATAAATTGCCGGCAGTGACATTAACTGTGGAGCCTGTTGCAGATCCGGATATGGTTCCGTTGCCGGTAATAGTCCAAAAATAAGTGGGACTACCACAAAATCCAGTGATGGTGTTAGTATGGGTATTGGTAGAACCGGGGCATATTGACCCCACGCCTGTTACGGCACATGTTCCACAAGGTGGAGTTACAGCCTCAGCGGCAAGTGACCGATCCTGATTTCCTCCGGCACATACGTCATCTCCTGTATTAATTATTCCATCATCACCTGGTTCACACAACTCAATAAATCGGGTATGGTAAGGAGAGCCACTTATCCCTGAAGCGGCGTTGCCAGCACCCCAATCAACGCTTCTGGCAATGTGCCCTCCCCATGCAAGCAGTACCGTACCATTCGCAGCGGTACAAGTAAAAGTGATGGAAAGTTGGTCGACTTCCTGTGATCCAGCCAGATTTCCACAGGCGACATAGACCATACTGCTGATGGTGCCGTTATAAATCGTCATCACCCGATCACCAGCAGGTATCAGTGCTCCGGGAAATGGTGGAGGTAATGGGCATGTGGCTGGAAGAGTCACTTCAAGAGGGCCACTTGAAATAGCAAATGGCAAGTCAAGGGTAGGATCTATTACCTCCTTCGGATGTGAAAATATGGCACTGTGAGGCGGAACGTCAATCCAGTCATACCTGGTAATATAGTCAATGGCATGTTTACTGCTGTGTTTTACATCCCACTCTATTTTTACGCTATAGGTAATACCTTGCGTAAGATTGGTGAGTTTTAATCTGTAAGGAATGGAATACCCTTCAATATAGTGGGCGTTTGATGCACCTGCATTACCGTTAACCCATTCTCCAGGAGTTGTCGGGGAAGCAGCACTCCCATTTCTTACCTGGTCAAGGTCTCCGGATGGGTTTTGGCCGAAAATCACCACTTGTTGAATGAACAAAAGGAACAAACAACAATAAAAAAATTTTAGTTTTTTTACTTGTAATATTAAATTTTTCATTTGTAAAAAAAGTTTAATTATAATGTACTAAAAAAATTGTGTATGTATTAAATACCTGGAGACCAGACATAGAATATCCTTTTCATTTATGCTTAAAAGCATAAAAAAACCTTTTTTGCTAGTGCAAAAAGTTAAAAAAATAAATAAACACAGGGGAAATAAAACAATTCCTAATTATTATTGAATCAATTACTATGATTCAATAATATTAAATTGTTTTTTATACATGATGACAAAAAAATGTTTTAATAATTAAATTAAAAAAAATTAATACATTTTTTGAAAAATATATCATCTTTTAAAAATTTAACACATTTGTAATAAAAAAATATAGATAAAAATAACCTAAGAAGCCCGGTAGTTTCAAAAAAATATAAAACAATAAAAAAAATGAATGTCCCGACATTAAGTGCAGACAAAGGATATAAAAGGATTAACTGGGGGAATAATTTAATTTTATAAAAGTTTACTACAAAAATAAGAAGAAGTTATATGAAAAACAAGCCATTAACATATAAAAATATTTTTCAGATGGGCTGATTTTTTCTTTATTTTCTTTATTAATCAATAAATAAATATGCTTTGAGTGCGTGACAAAATTGGGATACTATAGTCACCGCGAAGTGGTTTTCAGGAAGAAAAAATTCCGTCAACTCTTTCCTGTATCAACGAAAAATCTGCTGGGTCTTTTGATTTGATGCTGTTGTTCCGGCGGTCAAAATCGTAATCCTGCATCCATTCTTTGTGGTGCTTCACCAATGATTGAATGCTATTCATCAGGTAATGGATTTCTGCATTGGTGGTTGTGGGATGTATCGACATGCGTATCCAGCCGGGTTTAACGGAGCAATCGCCATGGCTGATCATATTGGTAATCTCTTGCGAAACATCCGGATCGACGTTCAGCAAATAATGTCCGTAAGTGCCTGCGCAGGAACACCCTCCCCGGGTTTGGATGCCGAAGCGGTCATTCAGCATTTTCACTGCTGCCAGATAATGCAAGCCGTCGATATAAAAAGAAATAACGCCCAGCCTTTCTGTATGCTCCTCCGCCAGTATATGCAGGTCGGGGATACCGGTCAGGCCTTCAAAAATTAACACCAGTTGTTCTTTTTCCCTTTTTAAGATATTTTCCACCCCCATTTCCTCTTTCAGTTTGATGCACATCGCGGCTTTAATGGTTTGCAAAAATGCCGGTGTGCCGCCATCTTCCCTCGCTTCGATATCATCCACAAATTTATGGTCGCCCCAAGGGTTGGTCCAATCCACGGTACCACCGCCCGGATCATCGGGTATCGTATTGTGGTACAGTGCTTTATTGAAAATCAGAATGCCGGTGGTTCCCGGCCCTCCCAAAAATTTGTGCGGCGAAAAATAGATCGCATCTAAGTGAGCGCCCGCCTCTTCCGGGTGCATATTGATATTTACATACGGTGCTGAACAGGCAAAATCGACAAAACAATATCCGCCATACTGGTGGATGATTTTGGCAATTTCGTGATAAGGTGTCATAATACCGGTGACATTAGAGCACGAGGTAACAGCAGCAATTTTCGTTTTCCGGGCAGCGTGTTTTTGCAATAATGCTTCGAAGTTGCCGAGCGAAAATAAACCATCAGCATTGGGCGGAATAATTTCCACATCGGCAATGGTCTCTAACCAACTGGTTTGGTTAGAATGGTGTTCCATGTGGGTAATAAAGACAATTGGTTTATCTTCAGGTGCAATAATAACCTGGTTTTTGAAAGCCTCATGAATTTTGAAACCCAGAATTCGTTGAAACTTATTGACCACGCCCGTCATTCCGGAATTGGATGAAATCAACACGTCTTCTGTGCCGGCATGTACATGGGCCTTGATGATGGATTGTGCTTTATGATAGGCATAAGTGGTTGCCATGCCGGTATGGTTGGTATCGGTATGCGTATTGGCGATAAATGGCATAATCTCATGCAGTATTTTCTCCTCAATCGGGCCATAGTTTCTTCCGCTGGCTGTCCAGTCGGCATAAACGATATTAATCGCTTTGTGAAAAGGCGTTTTGATTTGTTGATCAATACCGATAATAGGTGCTCTGAATTTTGAAAAATACTGTTCCATGCTGCGCGCGAAGTGGTGGTGGTGGGTAAGGGCGCACAAAAGTACAACCGACTTTGGGAAGAAATGAGCAGGGGGGTGAAATTTGTGCCTCTGGCACTAGTATTTGATTGGCTCACTTGGAACGAATCCCTGCCAATATATGCTTAGCCTACTCGTTTCTATAGCACCAATCAGCATTTTAGCCCAAAAATGGCGCTCTTTTCCTTCTTGTTATCTATACTTTTCGCCTTTATCAGTACCCTGTTTGGGTATTATGGAATTAAGCATGCCCTGGACTGCAGGCGAATGTTCCAGACAGGAATTTTTACTGAAGGTACTGTTACCGACATAAGGGCAGAGCAACGACGAAGAAAAGGCCGGATCCACGCTGTACTTACACCTGTGATTACCTTTGAAACCGTATGGCGGGAAAAAAGAGAAATTACTTGCGCTGACCCACTTGGCGCTAATATTTTTAAGGTCGGCGATAAAGTGAAAATCTGGTACGATGAAAATGACCCTGCCATTTTCACCCTGGGCGGCTGGTATTTAGTAAAAGACCTGATATCATTTCTCATTTTTGCCCTGTGTTTCGGATTGCCTGGCTGGACGCTGCTGATTCATTACATTTATTTGTTTTTCTAAACCATGCGACTCTGGACATACCAACACCCTTCTGTACTGCAAACCCTTGAAAGGGGCGAACGACACGTTTGCCGCTGGGATTGGGTAGCAGGCGACCGCTGGCAAAATGCCTTCCGCGTTATGAAACAGCAAATGGCTTTGCGCAGTATTGATACCGGCGAACATGCACCAGTGTGGGCCTGGCATTCCGTCAATCGCCCCGGTGGCAAACCCGATCAGGATTGTGCCATGGCGCTGATGTCTGATATTCAATTGGCGCAAGGGATTGACCTGCTGGAACTGGAGGTGCCGGACCAGCAGGTTTTGGTGTCGGATTATGGTTATTGGAATACCATTTTGGACGGGATTGTTGATGGCAATGAACCGGCAGAACATAATATAGCAGCATGTTTTGACGTGCAACTGGCACCCCGCCGTGGCCGCCCGCCTCATTATTTCCCGTCCATTCAAGCCTGCCTGGCTTCGATTGAACCCGACTGGCTCTCAGGATGGGAAATATTGGATACGAAAAAAATAATGCAGGATAAACAAGTTTTGATGGCGGAATACCTGGAAATGCAAAAGAAACAGGCTTAATGAACCACCACTTTTCCTGTACCGATTCCCGCTCCCGAAATCACCTGGAAATAATAGATGCCCGGAGGTAACCCCGGATTTTGCAGTACAAAACTATTCTCGTTTACTTGCTGCGTCATCCAGACTTTTCCATCATTACCAATTAGCCGGAATTGACTTTTCCCTAACGAAGGCCCCTGAATGGTGATAGTCGTTTGGGCCGTAAACAGATTGGGTGCAACACGCAGCGACAAATCTGTGGCGCGCCGGGGTTCATTCATTTCTACGGTGATAAAATTGGTGCCGATTGTATGTTGAAGCATTACATCTGAACCGTTCTGGTTTAATCAATATTCGCCGTTTATTAATTCTTGGCGCAAAGCACCCTCCCGGTGAATAAGCTTACCGGGCTGAACTGATTTACAATCGCTCTACAAATCCATCAAACCACCCTTTTAGTACCGTCTTTCGCGATAAAAATTCAAAAACTGCATAGCCTGCAACCGCTGTCAGAACGCCTAATATCACATCAATCACATAGTGATGGCGCAGGTATACTGCCGAAAACCATATTCCGAGGCTCAGGAAAATAAACAGGACCACGGCCCATCTTTTACCCGATTGCCGGGCATACAACAGCGTAATGAACGGATAAGCAGAATGCAGCGACGGTACAGCCGCAAACACGTTGGAGTTGCGCTGGTACATGTTGTGAAACAGTTGTATGCCGAACATTTTGTCAAAATTGTCCAACCCCGCTGCACTGCGTGCTGTATCGGGGTGCAATACAAAACCATTGAGCTCCACATACCACGGCGGAGCGGCAGGGTAGAGGTAGTAAATCACAAAACCAACCAGGTTGGTGAATAAATAGCCGTAGGAAAACCGTACAAAGAGCGGTTTGTGGTTCCGCCATAGCCACACTGCAAATCCCATCGGAACAGGTACCCACGACAGGTAAAACAGTGCGGTCATGATGTCCATTCCCGGAGAAGTATGGGCTGCCCAGTATTCATTCCAGGTTTGCCTTCCCAGTGCAGTGGTGATGCCAAGCCATTGTTTGTCAAATAAATACGGTTCAGCAATATGTACCGGATTTATGGTGTAGTTGGGGCAAACCCGCAGCGAATCGTACAACATCCAATACACTAAAAAGGCTGCAAATGCAAATACCCACCGCCGGGAAACCGGACTCGCTAAATAACCGGCAGTCACTGCCAGGAACAGACCGATATGTTCGTTGCGCAAACCCACCACACCGGCAAACCAACCAAAATACAAAAGACCGAGTACTGCTACCCACATCAGTCGGGTGATCACTTTTCCCTGCTGCTCCTTCATTTTCCTGCTAAAGATTTTTGGGCATCCCTCATACGACGGATGGCGGTGAGGTTTGTCAGGATCGCCATGACGAAAATAGGAAATGTAAATACGGTGATACTCTCCAGCATAGGAAAATCGGTGCCGGGAATTGGGAATTTGAATTCACCAATAATATCCTTCAACAGTCCACACAGGATCGCAGAAATACCTACAGTGAGCACCCTTTCCGGGCGCTGCATGAGTCCGCCTTTACAATCGACCCCGAGCCCTTCAGCACGTGCCCGTACATACGACACCATGATGGAGCCGATCATGGCGATAAAGGCAAATAAAGAACTCAACAGGTATTGTCCGGCTACCAAATAATAACAAATGCCGAGGAACATCACTAATTCGCTGTACCGGTCGAGCACAGAATCAAACAGGGCACCGAAGGTGCTTTCCTGTCCGCTTACCCGCGCCAGTCGCCCGTCGATCATATCAAACAGACCAGCAAAAAGGATCATCGCACCGCCCCAACCGACTATACTCAGATCTCGAGGATGGGTGATGCCACCCCATACAAAAATCACGGCAGCGACGATATTGAGCCCGAACCCAATGAGGGTAATCATATTGGGGGTTACGCCGGCCCGTGCCAGCAGTCCAATAAACGGATTAATGGCCCGGTAAACGAGCGGTTGGCCTACTTCCTTTAAAAAGTTGCTCATTGTTTAGTAGTTGTCAGTATGTCAGTTGTCCGGTATCCGTTTTTTGTTGTCAGGTGTCAGTTATCCGGTTTTCGTTGTCAGTACGTTTGTTATCGCTTATCGCCTGAATACCAGTTTATGATTAATCCAGTACCCCAATACCCAGGCACTCACTGCTGCCACAATGCGGGATGGCCATGGTGCCCAGCCCAGAAAATGATGCAGCAAACCAACCAGCAGCATATTCGAAACAATACAAATGGCCACTCCTGCAGCAAATTTGCTCAATAACCAGCTCAGCCGCTCCGTGGATGCATCGCGAAATACCCAGCGCTGTAATATCCCAAAGGATACCAAGGCCCCAGCCACGTTACCCAGCATAGTGGCAGTAACCGCTTCACAGAGTACACCATTAACCAACATATAAAATGTCAGAAAATCAGCAGTGGTGGCTGCCAATGAATTCACAACATATTTTGCCGTAACAGAAGGGGACATTTTTTTAGTTATGAGTTATGAGTTATGAGTTTTGTAGAGTGGATTTAGAGCGGTTTGTAGAGCGGTTTGTAGAGTGGATTAGAGTAGTTTTTTG
>JBILHQ010000072.1:0-24653 GCA_044350415.1 Saprospiraceae bacterium
GTTCTCAGTATTCCGACGCGGTTCCCATTGGTGGAATACCTCGAACATTTATTTGCATTTACTGCCCACGAAAGTTGCGGAAAATGTTTTCCCTGCCGTATCGGTTCGGTGCGCGGCAAAGAATTGCTCCAAAAAGCCCGGGCGGGCAATTATCAAATTGATCGTAACTTGTGGGATGATCTGATCGATACCCTCGAAAAAGGATCGCTTTGTGCCCTTGGTAGCGGACTTCCGCTCCCGGTCAAAAATGCCATGCAGTATTTCCCGGAAGAACTGGGAGTATATTTCAAGTAATTAAATGTTTTGAAACATGTCCAGCCTTACACCCACCATCGCATATATCAACGACAAGCCCACTATTTTTGAGCCGGGCGAGTCTATTCTCCAATTCACCCGCCGCCAATTGGGTAAAGACAGCATTCCAACGCTCTGCGATGCGCCCAACCTGAAAGCATTCGGCTCCTGCCGCGTTTGCAGTGTGGAAGTGGCGCTGGCACAGGACGGTCCGCGCCGTACCAAAGCTTCCTGTCATACCATGGTCGAACCCGGTATGTTCATTTATACCGAGTCTGCTGATATTCAAAAATTGCGCAAAAATATTATCGAACTGGTACTCACCGATCACCCGCTCGATTGTCTTACTTGTGAAGTGAATGGCAACTGCGAATTGCAGGACGTGGCAGCCCGTGTGGGTATCCGTAAAGTGCGTTATCCGGAGGGCAAAAACCACCTGGAGCGCGAGAAAGATTTGAGCCACCCGTACATGACTTCCGATCTCTCCAAGTGTATTATGTGTTATCGCTGCGTGCGCGCTTGCGACGAGGTGCAGGGCCAATTGGTGCTGAGCGTAGCCGGTCGCGGGTTCGACAGTAAAATTATTAAAGGATTTGACCAGAGTTTCTTTGAATCGGACTGTGTATCCTGCGGCGCTTGTGCACAGGCTTGTCCAACTTCGGCTATTTCTGATATTTACCAGTCCAAAGCGCTGGTGGGGCAAGACAAGGTACGCACAGTATGTACCTATTGCGGTGTGGGCTGCAACCTCGAGGTCAGCGTCAAAAACGATACCATCCTCAGCATTCAGGCACCTTGGGATGCAGAAGTCAATAAGGGCCATACTTGCCTGAAAGGCCGCTACGCGTTTTCGTTTTATAACCATTCTGAGCGCTTGCAGTACCCAATGATCAGGCGTAATGGACAATTGGAACGCGTCACCTGGACTGAAGTGTACGACTTTATCGCTGAAAAACTGACGGCCATTCGTACCGAACACGGCCCGAATGCCATCGGTGGCATTTCGTCTTCCCGTTGTACCAACGAGGAAAATTACCTGATGCAGAAGTTTATCCGTGCAGTCATTGGTACGAATAATATCGACGGTTGTGCCCGCGTTTGCCACTCGCCCACAGCGATCGGTATGCAACGCGCTTTCGGTACGGGAGCCGCCACCAATTCAGTTGAAGATATCAAAATCACGGATTGTATCATGGTCATTGGGGCCAATCCAACAGAAGGTCACCCGGTTACTGGTGCCAAATTGCGACAATTCGCCATGAAAGGCAAACCCTCCATTGTGATTGATCCGCGCCGGACCGAACTGGCAAAATACGCCACCCACCACCTTCAATTGCGACCAGGTACCAATATTGCCGTGCTGGATATGATGTTGTATTACATTGTCAAAGAAGGATTGGCGAAGGAAGATTTTATTGAGGCCCGAACAGAAGGCTTTGCTGAATTCAAAGAGAATATCCTGAAAATAAACCTCGATGAACTGGAGTCGGTATCGGGTGTGCCACGCGAACAGGTGCGTGCCGCGGCCATTGCTTACGCTTCGGCCAATACCGCTATGTCGTTCCACGGTCTAGGTGTGACCGAACACTATCAGGGTACCTTCACGGTGATGCAAATCGCCAACTTAGCCATGATTACAGGCAATGTTGGTAAGCCCGGATGCGGCGTTAATCCACTGCGCGGACAAAACAACGTGCAGGGTATGGCCGATATGGGCGTACAGCCTTATCAGGGGGCCGGATATTTTGACGTGACCAATCCGGATGCCAATCGCATGTACAATGAATTTTATGGAGCCACAGTACCCATCGAAATTGGCCTGACCATTCCTCAAATGTACAACGCTGCGCTTGATGGCCAATTCAAAGCCCTGTGGATCATGGGCGAGGATCTTGTTCAGTCTGACCCGAATACCACCAAAGTGATCAAAGCGCTGGAATCCCTGGACCTGCTTATCGTCCAGGAGATATTTATGACTGAAACGGCCCGTTATGCCGATGTGATTTTGCCGGCTGCTTCTTTTCTTGAAAAAGAAGGTACATTCACCAATGGCGAGCGCCGTATCCAGCGTGTCAACAAAGTGGTGGAACCGATCGGTGAAACCAAATCTGACGGACAAATCCTGGTTGATATCATGAACCGCATGGGATACCACCAGGCTTCTTATACCGCAAAAAATGTATTGGAAGAAATTGCACAAATCGTTCCATTTTTTGCAGGTGTAAAATGGGACGAGCTCGGCAAACAAGGCAAACAGTGGCCCGTGGCCCCCGATGGTGCCGATACCAAAATCCTGCATATCGACACCTTCAAACGCGGTAAAGGCCGGTTTACTTTCCGCGATTACGTCGAAAGTCCGGAAATATTATCCTACCAAAAGGATTACCCTTATATCCTGACCACCAACCGGGTTCTCGAACATTATAACGCAGGCACCATGACCCGCCGCACACCCAATGCCGATATCGTCACTGAAGACTTGCTCATTATTCACCCTGTTGATGCCGCAAAACACAATATTACAGAAGGTGATTGGGTTTGTATTGAATCAGCGCGCGGTAAAGTGGATATAAGGGCCCGTATCGTCGATGAGGTGAAGCCAGGCGTGGTCAGTACCACGTTCCACTTCCCGGAATTGATGGTCAATATGGTCACCTCCGATGTGCACGACAGCGAAGCTAAATGCCCGGAGTTTAAGGTGGTGGCAGTGCGGATCAGGAAGGCGAAGCGGGTGGCAGAGCGGCATGCCGGGGTACATTGATACTTCGACAAGCTCAGTAACCATTTTGATGTCAGATTTCAGAAATTAGGTGATCAACCGGTTGCGAGTTGTTCTTGGATGTCAGATTTTAGATTTCAGATTTGGCCACAATATGCTGTTTCCTTCCATGAAAATGATGAAAGAGCCTTGTCTCAAGACACAAATCTTACAGATGAAATCCAACATCTGAAATCAAAAAACAGCTCTTAAATGGCTCCAATCCTAAAGTGCTGGACGATAGAAAATAGAACATTAAATAATTGAACATTTCCAGGCTTTTTATGCAACGATATTTTGTGCTGTTTTTTATCTTACTCCTGACAGCATGTTCAGGTCATAAAAAAACATCCTCCACCCCACGTCCGCAATCCACTACCGCTAATTTAAAAAAACCAAAACCAGAGACGCCCATACTGCCCACCAATGCCACGGAAGGTAATATACAATGGGTGGAAAGCGAGTTCCTGATGCCCGTATTGGAGGAGGCACAACAATTACATAAACCCGTTTTTATTAGTTTTCACGCCTCCTGGTGCGCGCCCTGCAAAGTAATGGAAGAAGAAATATTCACTCTTCCGCAAGTTTATAATTATGTCAACCAGCACTTTATAAATTTTCATGCAGATTTTGATGCTCCATCCGGCAAAAGAATTGCAGAAATATTTGAAGTGACCCAACTGCCTACCATCCTGTTTATTAATGGAAATGGGGTTGCTCTTGAACGATATACCGGTATTATTTCCGCAGCAGAAATGGAAAGATTGGGCAATGCAGCGCTAGCCAAAAAATAAAAGCCATTACCACTCACCACTAAACACTCACCACTAAACACTCACCACTAAACACTCACCACTAAACACTCACCACTAATGTTTAGCAAACGCAAATTCCACCCGCTCGGTGCCCCTCCGCTTACGCCCGATGAGGCATTGGCCAAGATGGAATTTTTTTGTGGGTACCGCGACCGGTGCGAGCACGAAGTATGGCAGAAAATGAAAGAATTGCGCATTCCGGAAGACCTCGGACAAGAATTATTTGATCTGTTGAAAGCGGAGCGCTTTATTGATGAAGTGCGCTTTGCGGAGGCTTTTGTCCGTGGGAAATTTAGGGGCAACCACTGGGGCCGTGTACGCATCCGGCAGGAACTCAAAATGCGCCGGGTTGCTCTTGATATCATTGAAGCCGCCATCTCCTCCCTCGACGAAGACAACTACCTCGAAGTCCTCCAGGAATTGCTGACCAAGAAAAGAAAACAATGGGACGGCGATCCGCAAGCCAGGTACAAAGCCGCCGCTTCATTGATCCGGGCAGGATTTGAGCCGGAGTTGGTGTTTAGGTATTAGTTATCAGTGAATTAGTTATTAGTTATCAGGCGTAGCGTTGACCGCAAGCATGCCGCTCCTAAGCAAAAACAGACACGCTTGGGGGCAACGCTACGCCTGATAACTAATAACTAATTCACTGATAACTAATCAATACCCTCCGGCAGCATCATCTCCCCGGTTATCCGCCACGCCCTGTAGTTTTCCTTCCGGAGTTACCATAATTGCTTCGACACGACCGATCGGGCTGCGGGCGAGTACCGTATGCCCCATGCTTTGCAATTTCGCAATGACGTCTTCAGACAGGGCACCTTCTTCTATCGAAATACGGTCGGGCTGCCATTGGTGGTGGAAACGTTTTTGTTGTACCGCTTCTTCTAGCGGCAGTCCGAATTCATATACATTGATGAGGATTTGGAAAACGGAAGTTGGGATAGTTGTGCCGCCTGGTGTCCCGACGACCATACTCAGTTTCCCGTTTTTAGTGACGATAGTGGGGGTCATACTGCTGAGCGGCCGTTTGCCGGGCACAATAGCGTTGGCTCTTCCTCCAATAGCACCGTAGATATTCGGCGTGCCTGGTTTGGCACTGAAATCATCCATCTCGTTGTTGAGAATAAACCCTGCTCCTGCTACGACAGTCCGCGAACCATAACTGTCGTTGAGGGTAGTGGTGACAGACACTGCATTCCCAACCGCGTCCACGATAGAGAAGTGCGTGGTTTGTTCACTTACTTTAATGTTGCCTTCTTTAATTTTCGTGCTGAGACTGGCTTTTTCTATATTAAAATCGGTCATTCGCTCCTTTAAATAGGTGGTATCGCATAAACGGGTAACCGGCACTTTCCAAAAATCAGGGTCGCCCATGTGAGCGGCACGGTCGGCATAGGAGCGACGTTCGGCTTCGGCCATAAGGTGTACCGCTGCAGCGGAATGAAATCCGTAAGATTTTAAAGAATGGTCTGAAACCATAGTGAGCAGCTGGTTTAGAATAATACCGCCACTGCTTGGAGGAGGCATCGTGATAATGCGCAGACCTTTCCAATAAAAATCCAGTGGTTTCCGCCACACGCTGTGGTAGTTTTCCAGGTCCTGTTCGGTGATCAGGCCTCCTTTTTTCTCCATATCGAACCGGATCAAAGCGGCTGTGGCGCCTTTGTAGAAACCATCGCGACCATCACCTTCGATGCGGCGGAGGGTGTTGCCCAAATCCCGTTGAATGAGCCAATCACCTGCTTTCCAGGGCTCTGTTTTGACAAATGCCGGCAAAAAAGTGCTGTATTTGACAAAAATCATGCGTTCTGCATTTAAGTTGTCCGCTTCTTGTTGGGTAATTTGAAAACCCTTGTCGGCCAGTATTACAGCGGGATTGACGAGTTGTTCCCATTTCAGGCGACCGTATTTTTTATGGGCTTCCCACATGCCATCTACCGATCCGGGTACACCGGCAGCGAGAATGCCAAGTTGACTTTTTTTAGGAATTACTTTGCCGGTGGAGTCCAGGAACATCCCTTCAGTAGCAGCTGCGGGGGCTATTTCCCGGTAATCCAAAGCATCCATGACGCCTGTTTTACTGCGGTACAGCAAAAAACCACCACCACCAATATTGCCGGCCTGTGGGTATACGACCGCCAGTGCAAAATGTACAGCAACGGCAGCATCTACTGCATTGCCACCCAGGTGCAGTATGTCCAGTCCCACTTTGGTAGCTAATGGATGGGCTGTGACCACCATGGCTGAATCAGTGGAAACTGATTTATTAATTTGATAAGGAAATGGTACAAGCGGTTGTGCCAGCAGTGAAAATGCCGGAAACAACAGGCAGATCAACAAATTTTTTTTAACAAATGACATCATAAGATATTCGAAATTGAAAAATCGGTTGCAAATTTACACCATCGTAGTGCATGTTGTCGTGTATTGCAGCGATTTCCAATGGTTAATATTAATTAACAAGTTTTACGGAAGTGATATTTTTCCCATCGAAATCAAAGGTATTCCCCCCAACTGAATACTGGGATCATCTTTCCCGGCCACGCATTCATTCGCGAGCATTGCAAATAACATCGCTTCTTTGGCATCTCCCGAAATACCCAGATCGGCCATTGCCCGAATGGACCAATGTGGTAGCAAACTTCGCAGTCGATTAATAATGAATGGATTATGAGCTCCACCGCCACTCACATAGATGCTTCCCTGCTGATCAGTCGTGCTACGGGTGATGGCTTCGGCAATGGTGTCGGCCGTGAGAGCGCTGAGCGATGCCATGAGATTGTACGGATTATGCGCAGGCGACCCTTTGGGCAACTTGGCCAGCGCGTTATTGATCCACTGCCGACTGAATAATTCCGGGCCGATCGTTTTGGGGAACGGGGCTGCAAAAAACGGTTCCTGCCGCAGTATGTCCACAAGTGTCTTATCCGGAATACCCGCATGCGCCAGCAAAGCATCTTTATCAAAAGGCACCTGGAATAATTCCCGGGCAAAAACATCGAGCAGGGTATTACCCGGCCCTGTATCAGTCGCAAAAACTGCTGCTGCATCGCCTGATGCCGGCAACCACGTAAAATTGGCGATGCCGCCGATATTGAGCAGTATCCTGTTTTCGGAAGGATCAGAAAACAAGAAATAATCGCCATAAAGGGCCAGCGGAGCACCTTCTCCCCCAGTAGCCACGTGCTTTTGCCGGAAATCGCTGATGGTAAGAATGCCGGTGCGCCGGGCAATATGGTCGCCATCGCCGATTTGCAACGTGGCGTTGGGATAATCGGGTAATCCGTGCAATACCCGGGGCGCATGAAATACCGTCTGCCCATGACTGGCAATCAGATCAATATCATTGGCCGTAATATTCCATTGCTTCAAGCAAGCAGTCACAATAGCCGCATGGCGTTCGGCAATAAGGACATTGAGCAGTGTAAGGTGCTGGAAATCAATTGCTTTTTTAGCAAATACCCGCCTGATCTCCGATTTAAATACCTCGTCATAAGGCTCGGTATGGAAAGCGCGCAGGGTGATTTTGGCCGCCTGACCAGCACCGGTGATGGAGCACCACGCCACATCAAGACCATCTAAAGAGGTGCCCGACATGAGTCCGATGATCTGTCGGGTGTCTTTTTGGGCAATTGTCGCTAAGTGTTGAATTTGTATTAACATAAGACGAGACAAAAGTGCAAAAAATTGCCGTACGACATTGCATCTTTGCAACCGATGATTAACTTAATGTCTGATACGGTTACCCGTCCCACTCCTGCCATGCTCCGGGCCATGCTGCAGGCAGCAGTAGGCGACGATGTTTTTGGGGAAGACCCCACGGTGCGTGCACTGGAAGAAAAGTGTGCCGCATTGTTTGGCCACGAAGCGGCTTTGTTTTGTCCAAGTGGTACCATGACCAATCAAATCGCTATCAAAGTACATACCCGTCCGCTGGACGAGGTCATTTGCGATGAGATGAGCCATATTTTTCAATACGAAACTGCGGGCTATGCGTTCCACAGTGGGGTAGGGGTGAACCTCCTGCACGGCCCGAACGGCATTTTAAATGCTGCAATGGTGGAACAGGCCATTAAACCCCGGCAGGATTGGTTGCCGATCAGTCGGTTGGTGGTGATCGAAAATACCTGCAACAAGGGCGGAGGCAGTATTTATCCCCTATCGGAAATAGCAGCCATCAGTGCCGTTTGTCGCGAGCAGGGTTTGGCATTTCACCTCGATGGTGCCCGTATTTTTAATGCCCTGGTCGAGACAGGCGACACACCGGCAGCCATTGGCGGGTTGGTCGATAGTATTTCTGTTTGTTTGTCAAAAGGATTAGGTGCTCCTGTGGGTTCCGTATTAATTGGTCATTCCGCTTTTATCAAAGATGCGCGCCGCATTCGGAAAGTGATGGGCGGCGGTATGCGGCAGGCAGGATATCTCGCCGCTGCCGGTATTTATGCCCTCGACAACCACGTCGACCGCTTGCGCAACGATCACGCCCACGCCCGACTGCTCGCGGATGCGCTCGCGCCGCTTCCGTGGGTGGGTGATATCCGTCCGGTGGAGTCGAATATTGTTATTTTTGATGTACAGGCCCCCACGACTCCTGCTGCATTACTGGCTTACCTGGCCCAAAATGGGGTAAAGGCATCCGCTTTCGGTCCGATGACAGTGCGATTCGTGACGCATTTGGATGTGGATCGCTTGGCGATTGAGGAGGCGATTGCGGTTTTGGGGAGGTATTGATGTGTGGGATGTCGATGGAACACGGATTGGAGGGATTAGACACAGATTTACACGGATTTTTCCGAGTGTGATGTCGATGGAAGAGAGTATTCAAAAAAATATAGTTTTTATGGAAAGTGAAAATTTTAACATTTAGAGCCCATTTGATGTTGTGCCCCTCGGGGATTTATTACAGGCTCGTTTACGGGAACGTACTATTCAACAAGAAGGGGGACAGCCCGAAAACAGTAAAACCTACCACCGCCCTTTTTTGTGGAACATTTTCTGCACACTCCCGTTGGGAGATATGGATAACTATGGTGTTGGGTAATTAAAAATAGGCAAATTTTCTTTTTAAAATTTTGATTATCATTTAGTTGTGTGTTGTTCACATTGTCTCCACATTGATGTCAGGAACCTGTTAGTTAAGTGTCAGTCGTTTGTTGAAAAATGTTCCACGCTGGTAAATTTTCCCGCCATACCTTTGCAGCAGTTCTCACACAACGATCCTTAAATAATAATAAATAATGGGAAAAGTCATTACCATTGCAAATCAAAAAGGTGGCGTAGGCAAAACCACCACAGCCATTAACCTCGCGGCTTCTCTGGCGATTTTAGACAAGAAGGTCTTGTTGATCGATGCCGATCCACAGGCAAATGCCTCTTCCGGCGTGGGTTTGGTGACTGACGAGAATACGCCAAGTTTATACGATTGTTTGGTAAATGACCTCGATCCGCTTGCGGCGATTGTTAATACCGAAACACCAAACCTTCACCTGCTACCATCCAGCATCAATCTGGTAGGTGCCGAAATAGAACTCATCAGTAAAACGAAACGCGAATTCATTCTTCGGTCTATTGTCGATGGCCTTCGTCAATCGTACGATTATATTTTTATCGATTGTCTGCCTTCTCTGGGCCTGATCACCATCAACGCTTTAGTGGCCGCCGATACAGTGATGATTCCCGTACAATGTGAGATGTTTTCTTTTGAAGGATTAGCCAAACTCAAAAACACCATTGCTTTGGTGAAACAAGGGCTTAATCCTAATTTGAAAGTGGAAGGCCTCGTGATTTCTATGTACGACAGCCGCCTTCGCTTAGCCAATGCGATCGTCGAAGAAGTGCGCAACAGCAGCAATGATTATGTGTTCGAAACAATCGTTCACCGCAATTCCCGCATAGCCGAAGCCCCAATGCAGCACGTGCCGGTGGCGATGTACGATGTTACCAGCAAAGGCGCGGTTAATTTCTTCAACCTCGCAGAAGAATTTCTCCGGCTCAATACACCTAATTAGTTTCAGGTCTCAGGTTTTTTAGTCCCAAGTCCGTAGAGTGTACCTCGAGCATGTCATAAGTACAATGAATGACCTGTTTGCGAACAAACCTACAGACTCGAGGCCAACCACCTTCACTTCTTTCCTTTTTCACCACTATTCATTCCATCAACGTGGCAAAGAAACTTGATTTTAAACAAAGCGTCGGTAAAGGTCTCGGCGCACTCCTGGCTGGTCCACAGCAGGTCGACCAACTGATCGAACAAAATCCGCCGGGCGAAGCAGCCCGTGAATTAGCTGCCAATGTGGCGATGTTGCCGCTTGATTTGATCGAGCCAATGCAACGCCAGCCACGGGAACATTTTGACGACACAGCGTTGGCGGAGTTGGCCGAAAGTATCCGGGTGCACGGAATCATTCAGCCGATTACCGTACGCCGTATTCACGCCAAACAATACCAAATCATCTCGGGCGAACGCCGCTTCCGGGCCAGTAAATTGGCCGGTCTCACAGAAGTTCCGGTATATATTCGCCTTGCCGACGACCAGCAAATGGTCGAAATGGCGTTGATCGAAAATATCCAGCGCGAAGACCTTAACCCGATGGAGGTCGCTAATACATATGGCCGTTTGAAGGAAGAATTCAAATTAACGGACGAGCAATTGTCGGAACGTGTTGGAAAACAGCGCAGTACGATCACCAATTACCTGCGCCTGCTGAAACTGCACGATGAAATTAAAGCGTCTGTGAAAAAGCAGGAAATTACCATGGGACATGCCCGCGCACTGGCAGGTGTCAGCGATCGCGCTTTCCAATTGTTGCTGCTCAATCAAATCCGCTCGGAAGAACTTTCCGTACGGGCTGTCGAACAACTGATCGCCCGCTACCAGGAAGAACGCACCGCCAAAAAGCCGAAAACAGACAATCGCCTTCCTGATCATCTCCGCGAAATTCAGGACCAGTTCAGTGCCTTTTTTGGCGCCAAAGCACTGCTCAAACGCGATGCCAAAGGCCATGGTCAGATTGTTGTAAAATTCAACAATGACAATGAATTGAATCGCATGATCGATGCGATGGAAAAAGAATTAGTTTAAAATGGTATTCCCTCCATTATTATCCATCCGCGCCAGAGTCGTACCGGGTCTTTTATTGGTTGCCCTTTTTTCACTGTCAATGACTTTCAAGCCCAAAGCAGTGGAGTGGACGAACGATAAGTCCTACGACTTTGGTTCGGTGGAATTAGGTTCCACTACAGGAACCAGTTTTTCGTTCCGAAATACCTCCAATCATTCCGTCCTTCTACAAACAGTGCGCACCACCTGCGGCTGCACCGCCGCCAAATGGCCCGAACAACCCGTTGCTCCAGGTGCCACAGGCGATATCCGAATTGAATACGTGGCCGAACATTCCGGTCCTTTCCGCAAAAAAATCATGGTCTTTTTCGATGCCATGCGCAAAGCGGAAATTCTTTATATCTACGGAAATGTTGACTAATTTCACGACTCGGACGCTCCCACCGCAACAAGTCTCGCACATATTCCCACCAATAGACAGCCCTTCCCTTTCAAAATGAAAGGGAAGGGCTGTCTATTGGTGGGATACTCCTGAAATTTATCCCAGATATGCTTTTAAGCCTTCTGCAGCACGGCTCCGGAGGCGGCTGAGGGCACGGTCGCGTACTTGCCGCACGCGTTCGCGGGAGAGACCGAAATATTCGCCAATTTCATCGAGCGACATTACTGTTTGACCGTTGAGTCCGAAGTATGCTGATATCACATCGCGTTCGCGGGGACCGAGATGAGAAAGCCCTTCGGCTACTTCTTCGCGAAGCGACTGTGACATGAGTTGCATGTCGGGGCCGCTCATTTGTTCGGGAACCATCAGATCGAGCATGGTGGCATCGTTATCGTCGGAATTGCCGATCGGGGCATCCAGCGATACGTGGCGGATATTACTGCGAATCATATTTTCAACTTCCCGCGGCGATAGTTCAAGCGCTTCGGCGAGTTCATCGTCGGTGGGTTCACGCTCAAATTCCTGCATGAGTTCGATGACTTTGTCATTGACTTTATTGTAGGAACTGGCCTTGCTCGTTGGGATACGAACGATACGGCTATTTTCGACGATGGCCTGGAGGATACACTGGCGAATCCACCAAACGGCGTAAGAGATAAATTTAAAACCTTTCGTTTCATCAAAACGGCGTGCGGCTTTAATAAGACCTACATTACCTTCGTTGATCAGATCGGAAAGAGAAAGACCCTGATTTTGGTATTGCTTGGCAACGGAAACGACAAAACGCAAATTTGCTTGCGTCAATCGCTCCAACGCTTTTTCGTCACCTTGGCGAATGCGCTGGGCAAGTGCGACCTCTTCCTCAGGGCCGATGAGCGGGAGTTTGCTGATCTCGACTAAATATTTGTCGAGGGCAAGACTTTCCCTGGTCGTAATTTTGTGAGCAATTTTGAGTTGACGCATGGTATATTGATATTTAAATATTGGTAATCGGGATAAGAAAATTGTGATAATTTAAAAATTATTATATGATTGTGGCGCTAATATTTTTTATTATTTCATCAATTTAAACGACGTTATGTGATCAGATGTTGGGTATTAAAATTCAAAAATTTGTCAAAAACAAACGTTTGATACATATAAGACGGCATTTACTCGATGTTTGATGCCAAATTACTCAATTTTGACGTACTGTCAACAATTAATAAATGCTTTTGGGAAAAAGAAAGTTTCACAAAGGGGTATAAAAATAAATAAAATTGTGGAACTGGCCACACAAAGAGCAACACAAAAGTCAAGTAAAAAATTTGATAATTAGATGTATCCCGTAAAAAATATAAAAAGTATTGGTTTAGTGGCGATTGAATGGGCTAAAAACAGGTGTATTCGGCTGACCAATTGGTGCAGACGGCATCCTTTTTTTGCTGTAATTTTTGGGATTTTATGGACAGCTTGGCTGTTTTGTCTGCCCAGTCCTTTATTCCCATCGAATTACAGTTATGTGCTGGAAGATAGGGAAGGTGCACTGCTGGGCGCGCGTATTGCCAGTGACGGGCAGTGGCGTTTTCCAATGAGCGACGCGCTTCCCGAAAAGTACATACAGAGTTTGGTTATCTTTGAGGATCGCGGGTTCTGGTACCATCCAGGGTTTAATCCGGCCAGTTTTATCCGCGCAACGCAACAGAACATTTCTAATGGACGCACCGTGAGCGGTGGCAGTACCATTACCATGCAGGTTATCCGGATGGCACGGGGCAATCCACCAAGAACACTTTGGCAAAAAATTATAGAAGTTTTCATGGCCATGCGCCTTGAATTGACGCACCGAAAACGGACTATTTTGCAACTTTACGCTGCTCACGCGCCTTTTGGCGGCAATGTGGTGGGACTTGAAGCGGCTTCCTGGCGGTATTTTGGCAAAAAATCTGGTGCACTTACCTGGGCCGAAGCAGCCACGCTGGCTGTATTGCCGAATAGTCCGGCGCTGGTGCATCCGGGCCGAAGCCGGGAATTACTGACGAAGAAGCGAAACCGCCTCTTAATAGCCTTGCACGACCGGGGCATTATTGATCAGGCTACCATGGAGCTGGCCTGTACAGAACCTTTGCCCGACAATCCGGTGGCACTCCCGCAGGATGCACCGCAATTGCTCGATCATTTTATTAAAAAGGCAAAGTCCTCACAAGCACGTACGGTATGGCGGAGTTCGGTAAAACGAGAGTTTCAGGTGCGTATTGCTGATATTTTAGCGAGACGGCAGGAGACTTACAGCGGCAATGAGGTGTATAATATGGCGGCTGTGGTGCTGGATGTTCCTACCGGCGAGGTGTTGGCTTATATTGGCAATGTGAAAGGGGCTGGAGCTGGACACGGCGACCAGGTGGATATCATTGATGCACCGCGGAGCACAGGTAGTATTCTCAAACCTTACCTGTATGCGATGAGTATGGAAAGTGGCGATATTTTGCCCAATAGTTTGCTGCATGATGTCCCGGTGCAATTTGGTCAGTACCGACCGGAAAACTATAAAGAAACTTATGATGGTGCAGTCGGCGCCAAAACGGCGTTGGTGCGATCCCTCAATGTGCCGTTTGTGCAGTTACTCCGCGACCACGGGCTGGAGAAGTTTCATTTTGAATTACAGCAATTAGGACTGACCACGATCAATAAACCACCCGATTATTACGGACTTTCTTTGATTTTAGGCGGAGCGGAGGCCACTTTGTTGGATATCACCAATACTTATGCCTGTATGGCACGCCGCCTTGGAGCATTTTATGAAAGAAATGGAAAAGTATCGGGTGGTGATTTCCGGCGACCATCTTTTGTCCCGGCAGATGGAAAAACGACCGGTAAATCTTTGACAACAGCGGCTAATTGCCTTTCGGCGGGGGCCATTTGGAATACATTCCAGGCGATGCAGGAGGTGGAACGCCCCAATAGTGTGGGGGACTGGGAAATGTTCCGGTCGAGCCGGCGTATTGCCTGGAAAACGGGCACGAGTTTCGGTTTCCGGGATGCCTGGGCGGTAGGTGTTAATGCACGCTATGCTGTGGGTGTCTGGGTGGGCAATGCCGATGGTGAAGGCCGGCCGGGATTGATTGGGGTCGAAATGGCGGCTCCGGTATTATTTGAGATCTTTAACCAGCTGCCCGGCGGCGACGAATGGTTTGATCCGCCTTACGACGATATGGAACTCATACCAGTGTGCCACCAAAGCGGCTATAGGGCAGGGGAGTGGTGTCAGGTAGATTCTGTATGGGCACCGCACAATGGCCTGAAAGCGCGGGTTTGTTCTTACCACCAATTGGTGCATTTAGATACTTCGGGTAACTGGCAGGTGAACAGCGATTGTGAGTCTCCTTCGAGGATGATTCACCGGGGATGGTTTGTGCTCGATCCGCTGGAAGAGTATTATTACCGCTCGAAACACCCCGATTATTCGCCACCACCGCCTTTCCGCTCTGATTGTGGTACGGCACTGGCAGAAGAGCAGCAAACGCCCATGCGGCTGATTTATCCACAACATGCCGCACAGATCTATATTCCCGTGGAATTGGACGGGAAGTTGAGCAGTGTGGTTTTTCAGGCAACTCACCGCGATGCCAATGCTGCAATTTACTGGCACCTCGACGACCAGTATTTGGGGACCACCAAAACGTTTCACCATTTTTCACTGCAACCGCCTGTTGGGAAACATACCGTAACGCTGGTGGATAAAGCCGGGAACAGGCTGGTGCGGAGTTTTGAAATTATTGGAAAATAGGTATTTAGTCCAGGGTCAATTAGTCCCAAGTCCGTAGATGGTCCACAAGCAGGTCGATTTCAACCAGTGTTTGACCTGCTTGTGGTCCAATCTACGGACCTGGGACTAACCGACTAAAATGCTGCTATTTTTTCTGAAAGGGTCTTCCCTTGTACATTAATGGTGATGAAATAAACACCTGGAATGGGTTGCAGGTCTACTGTTATGGTATTTTCTCCTTGTTGAAAAATGGTTTGCTTTTCGTAAATTACCTTGCCATCAATATTTGTCATCCTGATAAATGCGGGGGTGATTTGTGTAACGGAAACCGTCATTTGGAAACGATTATGGAATGGATTGGGTGAAATTTTTATTCCATTTTGATGTGTAACTGGTTCATTATCAGAGACTATGCAATTGATGCCCTGTGGGGCTTGTGCTTGTCCAGTGACATAAAGGCTGAACAAGGCCGCTGCCTGTGTGGTGCGCAAAATAATATTATCGTAAGCATGGCCAGGCGGATTGGCGAGCGAATTGGGTGGGCCGTTGTTGATTATTTGGGCATTGTAAGCAGGTGCATTTGGGCCGAGGTCGGCCAGCATGGTTGCGATACTGCAACTGCCCCATGCTTTGGGAATAGTGTAAAGTGGCTGGCAAAGATTGAGCGGGTAAATTACCTGTTCGAAAAAACTGAGGATTGGCATTTTATAATCGCAATCGACAATTACATCACTTTTTTGATGAAAAAGATACAGTACCGGCGGTTTGGGTCCGGGTATAATCGGGTGCATGATACCGCCATAATAATTGGCGACTCCTGCCACAGTGGCATCGTATCCATTCATATTGATTTCCCCTTCGATACTGCCCAAATCGGGTCGGGCCAGCGAAATAGTAGCCGGGTTGCAGTCGGCCAGATCAGCATCGGTCGGTAAAGCATTAGGTAGTGCAAAGCAGGCGGCTGGTTTTTCATCGGCACAAGTCAGGTAACCGGCATACATGGCGATGAATCCGCCCGCACTTTCTCCGCCGATGCAAACGGCGTTGACATTGGTGGAATCCACGGCATGACGGCCTTTCATAAACCGGATCGCTGCTTTGGCATCCTGCATCCCCCTGTAAATAGCCCGTACCACTTCGCTAGTATCCTGTACATAAATGCAGTCCGATTGGTTGGGAAAGGCCAATGTACTGCAAAGAGCATACGGAACATAGTAATTCAAGCGGTGATAACCACGCCGGTATTCCACATTGACTGCAACGTAGCCTTTTTTGGCCATTTCCATACAAACGGCAACATCTTCAGCAGCATCTTTATTAGAAATTTCAAGCCAGGAACCGCCGTGGACGTGCAGGTAAATTGGCCGGTTAAGGTCATTGTTATTCAGTGGTTTATAGATGTCTAATTTTAAGTCTTCATCGTTCCCTGCAAAATTTTTGGCAGTGCCGTAAGTAATGTTTTTTTCCACACCAACAGCAAACTGAGGCTGGATATAAGGTTGAGCAACAACAATGGCCGTTGTTAAAAAAAATAGCGATGAGAAAATAAAGGTACGCATAATGAGCAAGTGGATAGGTTGGGTTGGGTGTTTTCATGCAAATATACTGCTTTCCTTCGCTTCGATCAGGAGGACAATACGCTCAGTAGCGATTGTCCTCCCAGCGTTTGTCCCCCTGAACGAAGCGAAGGCCCATTCAACCTGCCAATTCTACCATTCACCGGAATCTGCTTTCAAACTCAGGTTCGGGTACCCCACCTTTGCCCCATCATTCAATTGACAAAAACTTCATTCATTATGCAAGCAATTAAGCATCTCCTTTTTTTCTGGTTGGCGGTACTGCCGCTATTCGTATTTTCCCAATCTTCCACCCTGCGCGGTGTAGTATTGGATCAGCAATCTGAAACGCCGCTCATCGGTGCAACTATACAATCTATTGGTATTGAACCGGTTATTGGAGCGATTACAGATATTGACGGCAGTTTTGTAATCAAAAATGCGCCGGTGGGTCGCCTTGTACTTCGGGTAATTTATTTGGGCTACGAGCAGCAAACTATTCCCAATATCCTTGTGACTGCTGGTAAAGAAGTGCAGCTCAACTTGCGCATGCAGGAGTCTTTTACCATTATCGGCGAAGTGGTGATTACCGCCAAAACAGATAAAGACAGACCGATGAATGAACTGGCAACCATCTCCGCACGGCAGTTCAATACCGAGGAGGTGAGCCGGTACTCGGGTGGCCGCAATGACGTGGCCAAATTGGTCGCCAATTTCGCCGGTGTTGCTGCCAACAATGACTCCCGCAACGATATCATCATTCGCGGTAACTCACCGACCGGTGTTTTGTGGCGGATAGAAGGAATTCCGGTGCCCAATCCAAATCACTTTTCTACCTTAGGCACTACCGGCGGACCAGTTTCAGCGTTAAATCCCAACCTGATCGGCAATTCAGACTTCCTTACCGGTGCATTCCCTGCAGAGTATGGTAATGCATTGGCAGGTGTTTTTGATATTAACTTCAGAACAGGCAATAAGGAGCGCTTTGAATTTACCGGACAACTAGGGGCATTTACAGGAGTGGAAGCGATAGTGGAAGGTCCGTTTAACCCTAAAAAAGACGGCTCCTTTGTAGTGGCTTTCCGAAATTCATTTGTGGCAGTGGCGCAGGTAGCAGGACTGAATGTTGGGACTACTGCTATTCCTAATTATCGGGACTTGTCTTTTAATGTAGATTTTGGCAAATCAAAAGCAGGTCGTTTTTCTTTATTTGGTATTATGGCACAAAGTGATATTGACTTCATTGCTGCAGACCTTGACAGTATAGATCTTTGGGCAGAACGGAATGAGAATGCGTACAGCAATTCCCGTTTTGGCGTTGTGGGGCTGCGGCACAATATTCTGGTTAATGCACACAGTTATATCAGAACAGTTTTGAGTGGATCATTTACCGGTGTAAAATACGCGGAAGAATTTACCAATTTGCAGGACGGAAATGACTTTTTACAAAAAACGGAAGTAAAAGATGATCTCGTAGCTTTGCGCCTGTCTTCTTTTTACAACAATAAAATCAATGCCCGATTGTCGTTGCGCACCGGCATTATGCTTCAGGGACAAAACCTGAATACCTTAGTGCGATCCAGGGATAATATCCCCGATTTTGATGGCGACGGCTTGCCTGATTGGTATACCAGCCGCGATTTTGACGGTAATTTTCTGTTGACAGAAGCTTATGTACAAACCCAGTACCGAATCACCAGCAAATTCACACTGAATACAGGCATTCATAGCCAGTATTTTGACAAAACGGAAGATTTCGCCGTAGAGCCACGTGTTGCCATCAACATGCAGGTATCGCGCAACTCGAAAATTAACCTCGGTTACGGATTACACCACCAGACACAGCCTTTACCCGTATTCCTGTTTCAGGAGCGCCAGCCCAACGGTACAGTATCGGCGCCTACCAATGACAATCTTGGATTTACCCGGAACCAGCATATTGTATTGGGGTATGATTTCAAACCGCTCCCCAACTGGCGTTTTAAAGCAGAGGCCTACTATCAATTCCTGAGTGAAGTGCCAGTTGATGGCTATGTGTCCTCTTTCTCTATGCTGAATACCGGCGCTGATTTTATTTTCCCTGAAAAAGGATCCCTGAAAAATGATGGAACCGGTTACAACCGCGGACTGGAACTCACCGCCGAAAAGTTTTTCAGTAAAGGTTATTACGGGATGGTTACGGTGAGTCTGTACGAGTCGAAATACAAAGGTTCCGATGATATTACCCGCAGCACCGCTTTCGATGGCCGGTATGTATTTAACGCATTGGCAGGAAAGGAATTCAAAGTGGGCAGTACAGGCCGTCGTTTTATCACGTTGGACAGCAAATTTACGGCAGCAGGCGGTCGCCCGTATACCCCTGTGAATCTGGCAGCCAGCCAGTTGGCGGGTAAAGAAGTACTGTACGAAGACCGTGCATTCAGCGAGCGCCTGGATAATTATTTCCGTTGGGATGTAAAAATGGGTTTCCGGATCAACAGTGCGAAACGTAAGTTTTCCCAAACATTTTTCCTTGATTTACAAAATGTTACGAACCACGAAAACCTTTTTTCCATGCGGTACAATGTCGATCGTGGACAAGTGGGTCGCATCAATCAGATCGGATTTTTCCCTGATGTGATGTATCGTGTTGAATTTTAGTCACGGAATATTATCTTTGAGCCATGAAGCAGAAAAAAGGTTTCTGGAATATGTGCGGTTTCGATGATCGCTGGATTATGATGGTTGGGATACCGATTAGTAGTGTCATCGTTTCAGTGATGTTGTTCCATAATTTTTTTGAACAGGGTAACTGGACGTTTTTGAGCGTATGTATTCCCATGTCTTTCATATATACCACCTGCTTCTGGCTCTGTATGCGTTTTGCTTACAACAGGGTCAAAAACTATTACCCCGATTTTAAGGATATCGGGAAGCGGATTGGGATCATGTTTGTATTGCTCATGCTGGTGTATGTGGTGATCAATTTCACATTGGACTATCTTTTCCAGTATCTTTTTTCAGCAGGTAAAGCCCACCCCAGCCCGGTTATGGAAATTATTTCCACCGTGCTGCTGACTGCTTTGATCATTTCCATTTATGAGGCAATTTCATTTTATATGCAATTGCAGCAAACGGTGGCTGAAAAAGTAGCTTTAGAGCGCCGGCATGTGCAATCACAATTAGAGAGTTTACGGAATCAGGTCAATCCGCATTTTTTGTTCAACAGTTTGAATACGTTGATTTACTTGATTCCGGAAAGCCCCGAAAAAGCGATTCGTTTTGTGCAGAAACTGAGCAAAGTATACCGTTATGTACTGGAAAGCCGCGATGCGTCAATTATTCCCCTGCAGGAAGAATTAGATTACCTGAATGCTTATGTGTACTTGTTAAGGGAGCGTTTTGGGGAAAACCTGATCGTGGATACCCACAGATTAGATGCTTTGGAGAATGCTCTGATTGTCCCGTTGACGTTACAAATGTTGTTTGAAAATGTGATCAAACACAATATCATCTCTTCAGAGAAACCGCTTAGCATCGAAGCATTTTACGAAAATGATCATATTATTGTGCGCAATAATTTTCAGAAAAAGAACCAAATTATGGACTCTACGGGGGTTGGGCTGGACAATATCCGCGAGCGGTACCAGTTTTTGACCCACAAAGAGGTGGGCGTAATTGTGTCCAAAGACTATTTCACCGTATTAATTCCAGTTATTTATCAGACTGCGGCATGAAAACATTGATTATAGAAGATGAACTTCCGGCAGCGAAACAACTGACCAGGTTATTGTACCAGCACGATCCATCCTTTACTATAATGGAAACGCTTGATTCGGTGGAAGGGGCAGTACGCTGGTTGCGGGTTTTTCCTGCGCCTGAGCTTATTTTTATGGATATTCAGATTGCCGATGGGCTGAGTTTCGATATTTTTCGGCAGGTGAACCTGACGTCACCGGTGATATTCACCACCGCATTTGATCAGTATGCCATCCAGGCATTTAAGGTCAATGCGATCGACTACCTGCTTAAGCCCGTGGATCCTGAGGATCTGGCCCGGGCATTGAAGAAAGTCAGGGGGAGGGGGGCTACCGATACACCAAGTTTCGGTTATGAAAAACTCCTACAATATTTCGAAAAAACGACCTATAAAGACCGTTTTTTAGTGAAAACCGGCCAATATTTTGTGATGTTGCCGGTCATTGAAATTGCCTTTTTTCGTTCTTCCGATGGACTTACCCAAGCATATACTCATGAAGGGAAAAAGCATTTTGTCGAATTTACCTTAGACGAACTGGAACGGGTGATCGATCCTTCCTGTTTTTTTCGCGTGAGCCGAAGCATTATTATCAGTACGGGTTCAGTAAAAGCGATTCACCCGCATTTAAACGGCCGCTTGAAAATCGATACCCATCCCAAATCGCAGGAAGAGATCTTTGTGAGCCGCGACAGGGCAGGAGAGTTTAAAGCGTGGCTCGGTGGTTAACTATGAGTTATAAGTTATGAGTCTCGTGATGTGGACCGTAGATTGACCTTAGATTAGCGAGGGTGTTCAGAAAAGGGACATTCCCGGATATGATATGAATTGATCTACATCACCATCACAGCACATCTACATACACAGCCCACTCTAAATTCTAATCTACGGTTCACATCACGAGACTCATAACTCATAACTCATAACTCAAATTCATGGGCCTTCTTCATTTCACCACCTTTTTACTCGCCGGCATTCTTTTGAACATAACGCCTGGCAACGATACGATTTTTATTTTGACCAGGAGTATGGCGCATGGCAGAAAGGCAGGGATAATGTCTGTTTTGGGGATTTCTACGGGCAGTTTGATCCATACTACGATGGCTGCCTTTGGGCTTTCGTTGATTATCGCGAAATCACTGCTTGTTTTTAATACGATTAAGTTGGCGGGCGCTGCTTATATCATTTATATGGGTTTCCAGATGGTTACACACCGAAAACAACTCAACATAAGGGGATCGGGAACGGATGGAGCAGTCAATTATTGGCAAGTGTACAGAGATGGCGTGGTGACCAATGTGCTGAATCCTAAAGTGGCTTTGTTTTTCATTGCCTTCCTGCCGCAATTTATTGACCCCGGATTTCGCCAGCCGGTATTGTCGTTTCTGATATTGGGTATTACATTTACCATAACCGGGCTGATCTGGTGTGTGACTTTGGCGGTATTTGCCTCGGCTATTTTTGTAAAGCTTAGGGAGCGCACCAAAATAGCGACTTACGTGAATAAAATCTGTGGGACGACTTTAATTGCACTCGGAATAAAAGTTGCCATGATGGAGCAGAAATAATTGTTTACTATGCAATACCTTTGTACCATTCAAGATAATCCAACTTTCCCGTTTTTGGCTTAGTGTACACATTTTTTTTCACCTATTATTGCAAATATATCATTATGAATCAATTATGTCGCATTGGCCTTGTTGCCCTATTGTCATTTGTATCTGTTGCCGCTTTTTCTCAGGACAAATGGGATTTTGAATGGGACCAGCACAACATTGCTTTTACCCTTGCAGAGGATTTCAAAGTTGTAACCAATACTGGAGATGAATTTTCGGCCAAAGGGGACGGCATGGATTTCAGTATTTTCCCATTCAGCGATAATTCGATTGACCATTCCAATATCACAGAATACACCATTGCCATTGCCAAAACCCTGGAATTAGAGCGATTGGATGATGTGGATGTGTTGGATTTGAATGGTTTGAAAGGTGCTTATGTGGAAGGCTCCAAAGAGGGTTCCCGGGTAGTTTTGCTGGGCTTTATTGACCCCGAATCAGATACCAATTTCTTTGCTGTGATCACTTTTGCGGATGATGATGACGAAGCAACTGCTGAGGCAATCAGAATGATTAAGAGTTTCCGGAAGAAATAGGAGGTTGACCCGGTAGATGGAGAAGGGGCTCAAGGTTGCAGGTGACGCAGAAAGTTGCCTGCAACGTTGGGCCCCTTCTCGATTTAGGGTGACTCGTTTGAAAGGCAGGCAATATCTACTGGTTCTGTTTAAACAAATGGTATCGCTGCTACAGGACCACAATTCGCCATTCAAAAAGGCAGACTCACTCCTTCAATAGGAGATTTATGCGTCCAAAGTCTAAAGAGCGTGTTTTTCATAAAAAGGAATTTTATTTTAGGATATGCTTAAAAAGCAGCAAGTGCCAAAGAGGAAAACCTCCCTGACACTCGTTGCATCATTTTTACTGCGGACCTCCATACCGCGCTTCAAAAGTACCCTCTGTAAATGACACTTTCGAAGGAAAACTGCCCTCTCTATCCTCTGCTCTTCCATCCAATGATTTTTTAAATACAAGATTGAAGTGCCCTTTTAATGTCCTGGAGATATCATCGTATGACGTTACATCTGCTGTGTTATTGTACTTGGTATTTGTCAACCAGATTGCATCAATCTGATTGTCAATACCTAATCCATACGTAGCAGTTGGCAATAACTTTAATTTCCCTTCATCAAAATCTGTCAGAGAATTATTACCTGCCTTTTTGGGGATATAATAAATACTTAACTCTTCAATGACTATGGTATCTTGATCCTGAATATCAAAGGTGTTAACTATCAAGAATACTTTAGTAGAATCTCCTGCTGCATATTTCCACAAGGCACTTCCTTCCCAGTCCTGTCCGTTTCTTCTGGCTTTGGCATAACCAGAAATTTGAGGGCCTTTCCAAGCACTATACAAGGATAAGGTGTCTTTTTTGCAGGAAAAAAGCATTATGGAAATAATGATTAATAAGAGTGTGTTCTTCATTCCGTTAATCATTTATGTGGGATAAAACTTTTGTGAACACCCCGGCATTTGTAATAAACCTGACATAGTAAAAGCCCGATGGCACCTTCGCCAAATCAAAGGTGAGTGACCGGACTGCTTTTTCAGCAATATTCGATTCTAATACTTTATCGCCATTCGCTGAAAAAATAACTACCTGTTCAATAAGGTGATCAGATTGATGGGTGCCAGCCATAACTGTTCCCCCTGCTGGATTTGGCATTAAATAAAATAATTCCGGACGAACTAATTCACGCTCATTTTCAGCAGATCTGTCCTCTAAGTTGCCGCCGCCACCCTGGGAACAGCTGCTTTGTATCAAAATTCTTTTTGTCGTAGTCCATGTATTACCAGTATTCGGGAAAACTGTCAGGCGCAAATAAAGATAAGAACCGGGTATGCCTAAATTGGCTGAAACCCATGCTTCACACAGATTTGTATTTAATAGCGTAAATGGCCCGGCTGGCGATGTTGAATATGACCATCCACACTGCCACCAATAGTTGGAGGGGCCCTGCCCTGTTCCGGGAGTTACTAATGATACATAGTTGATATTATCTCCAGGACACATAGCAGATGGCCCTTCAATCTGCCCATAAATCTGTTGGGGATTATTATTTTTTTGAACTTCACAAGCCCTGTTTTTTATTTTCCGGGTATTATTAGCTGTATTGGTACTGGCTGATCCCTCAAACCCGGTTGGAGCACCGTCAAATGTGACAAAAGGGTTCGAATAATATGGAATTCTTTCTCCGGTCAGGCCCAGGTTTGTCATAGTCGTTTGATGAAATGTTCCCGAAGCTCCCATGAACCTTAATCCACTGTTCAACAGGACAGTATTCATAGTAAGTCTTGTCAAATTGGCAAAACCCAGAGTTATTGTTCCGAGTGCCGTGGGATGTACTACCGCGACAATATCAATAAATGCATAGCAGTCGTTACCTGCATTAGTACAATCATTTGATGTATCAGGAGCTGAAGCACCGCTATCTCCGCCAACCACTTCACAATCGGGCCCCGACGAAGTAGCCAATGCATCCTTAATCAACACCACTTCATTGCCACCTAAGGGATAAAAAGTGTAGTGCCCGGTAGAAAGCCCGATAAATCCGGTGACACCTTCCTCATCGCGGGAAATCGCAAAGTTGGTATTGGTGCTGCCGTTAATTTTACCTATGTAGGTGT
>JBILHQ010000266.1:0-7268 GCA_044350415.1 Saprospiraceae bacterium
GCCTGTTTTTGAATTTTGAAATAACCTTCATTTACGACGCTATGAACTTAATTTATCGCCTTACACTGCTCTTTGCAGGACTATTTTTATTTGTTCTTCCTTCCTTTTCCCAACAAAATGCTACGATTAGCGGGAGTATCCGCGATGATGAGAATGGAGAGACCTTAATTGGTGCTACCGTCGAAGCCATTGGCCTGCGCAAAGGAAATGTGAGTAACGAATATGGTTTTTATTCTTTTTCTGTGCCTGCTTCAAAAGATTCGGTGACCTTAAAGTTTTCTTATCTGGGATTTATTCCTGAATTCAGAACTATTTTACCCCAAGGCAATATCAAATTAGATATTTCCCTAAAATATGAGGGCTCTCTGCTCAATGAGGTGACAATTGTGGCAAATACTTTGGAAGACAAGGTAAAAAGTACAGAAATGTCGGTAACGACCATTTCGACAAAAGAGGCCAAGGCTTTACCGGCTCTTTTTGGGGAGACGGATTTATTGAAAATTATTCAGTTAAAACCGGGCGTTGCCTCCGGAACAGAAGGCACAACCGGGATCTTCGTACGTGGCGGGGCAAATGATCAGAATCTGATTGTGCTCGATGAGGCCGTGGTATACAATCCCAATCACCTGTTTGGTTTTTTTAGTACGTTCAACCCAGATGCCGTGAAAGACCTGAAGATTTGGAAAGGCGGTTTCCCTTCGCAATACGGCGGCCGCTTGTCGTCGGTGATCGACGTGCGAATGAAAGAAGGCAACAATAAAGACTACGATGTGGCTGGTGGTATTGGCCTGATTTCGAGCCGGTTAACAGTGGAAGGACCGATCAAGAAAAATAAATCATCGTTTATCGTGAGTGGCCGCCGCACTTATGCCGATATCATTACCCGGCAGGTGAACAAGGCTAATGAAAACAAAAAGGATTATCAGCCCATTCCCGACTACTATTTTTATGATTTAAATACAAAAGTCAATTTCCAATTGACAGAAAAGGACCGGCTGTTCCTGAGTGGTTATTTTGGTCGCGACGTTTTTAAATTCAGCAACGAAACATTTAATTTCCTGTTCGATTGGGGTAATACGACGGGTACGGCCCGTTGGAACCACACTTTCGGACCTAAATTGTTCTCGAATACCACGTTTACCTACTCCGACTACCGTTACCGCATCCGAAACATCATCCAGGGATTTTCTTTCCGGTTGGGCTCCAATATTGTGGACGTCAATATCAAACAGGATTTTTATTACCAGCCGAATAACAGGCACACGATCCGTTTTGGTGGAAATGCTACTTCCCACCAATTTTCCGTGGGGCGTTTGAAGGCGGGCAGTGACGACGGGTCAGTCAGTTTTGAAGCTGGTCAGGATTTTAAAGGGACAGAATTTGGCCTTTTTGTCGCTGACGACTGGGTGTTGACCGATCGGGTGAAGGTCAATCTTGGCGCACGGTTGTCGGGCTGGAACAACAGCACGTCGCATTATGCTCGTTTTGAACCGCGGTTATCTGCTAATTATGGATTGACCGATAAATGGTCATTAAAAGCATCCTATTCCCGCATGAACCAGTATGTTCACTTGCTGGCTTCCAGCGGACTGTCGCTTCCAACGGATATCTGGTACCCGAGTTCTGATAAGGTGCGCCCTGAAAAAAGTGATCAGGTGGCCTTGGGAACATCTTTGTTGATTCGCGATAAAGTATTGATTACGTGGGAGGCATGGTATAAAAAGCTTTATAACCAAGTCGATTTTATTGACGGGGCCGAGTTGTTTGGACAAAAAAACATTGAAACCCAATTGACTTTTGGAGAAGGGTACGCATACAGTCCGCTGGAACTGGAAATTGAAAAAAAGGATGGCCGCCTTACCGGCTGGATTGGATATACGCTGGCCTGGGCAAAACGCGGTCGGTTTCCGGTCATTAACCGGGGCGACTATTTTTCTCCCCGGTTCGATATTCGCAACAACTTAAGCGTGGTGGCGCTGTACAGTCTCAACCGGCATTGGCAATTTACCGCTACCTGGGTGTACAATTCGGGCGTGGTAAGTTGGTTGCCATCGGGCCGTTTAACCTTACAGGATGTGCCGGGCGCGCCGTTTCAGAGTGTGGTGCCAGTTTATGGCGACCGCAATACCTTCCGGTATCCGGCGTATATGCGTGGCGATCTGGGCATTGTTTACAAATATAAAACAAAGCACAGCGAGCAAGACTTCACCCTGAGCGTATATAATGTGACCGACCGGAGGAATCCATACTTCCTGTATATCGATATTCAAACACAAAGCACTAATCTTGGCGGTCAAACCGTCGATTTACCTTCCGCCTTTCAAGCCAAACAAGTGTCCTTGTTCCCCATTTTACCTTCTTTAACCTGGAATTTTAAATTTTAAAATGAAAAATATACCTGTTTATTTCGGCCTTTTGGTGCTCGTTCTGGGCGCCTGCAACCTCACCAAAGATGTTGCCATTGAACTTCCTGAATACGCCCGTCAGCCTGTGGTGGAATGTTATCTCGAGCCTGGCAAGCCATTCCGTATGCTCTTAACCCAGAGTTACAGTTTCTTCGACCCGCTGGGACTGGACTCCAGTTTTTTGGAAAAAACATTGTTGCAGGGAGCGACGGTGAATATTACCTACAATAACAAAACGATCAATTTGCCCAATCAACTGTCGTTCGAATCCAGTCCGCTGAAGTTGTTTAACTATACCGCTTCACAGTTGGTGCCTGCTGATCCCGGCGTTGAATACACGCTCAATATTACCCTGAGTGATGGAAAAACAGTCACTGGCAAAACCATTATGCTACCTTTAGTGCAGATTGACAGTGTTCCTGTACAATTCAATCCCACTAAAGACACGCTGGCACAAACCTTTATGTACATCACAGACGATTTGAGTACCGTCGATTTTTATCGCCGGATGCTGAATTATGGAACGCTCGATAGTGTTGCACAGGATTTTGTAACCAGTGACCGGTTTTCGACAACCAGCAAGGTGGTATTTGGAATGGGCTACGACCTCACCGTTGGCGATACCGTGTTTAATACTATTTTTCATATTACGCCGGAGTACTACGATTATATTGAAAGTGTGCAGTTGGCCGTAGCCAGCAGTTTTAATCCGTTCGGGCAGCCGTCGGTCATCAAAAGCAATGTGACAGGTACGGCTGTGCCGCTGGGGATATTTACCTGTTTGGTGTATGATCGGGATACAACGATAATAGTGAAGTAATTTTTTTAGTCCCAAGTCTGTTAGTCCCAGGTCCATAGCGTGTACCGCAAGCATGCCGATTTTTAAAATTGGACGCCCTGCTTGGGGAGTACGCTACGGACCTGGGACTAACAGACTTGGTACCAAACTACTAAACTACTAACTGACTATAGACTTCTTCACTTGCCAAATCCCAACTAAACAATTGCCGCTGTATTTTCCCTTTTTCTATCAAATCCTGGCGCAAGGGTGCTTCCTTCCAAAGGCGAATCAAGCCCTCTGTAATTGCCTTTTCGTCGTATGGGTCCACGTAAAGCGCTGCATCGCCGGCCACTTCCGGGATTGCGGTAGTATTGGAGGTTAATACAGGTATATCGCAATACATCGCTTCTAAAACCGGCAATCCAAAGCCTTCACTCAGGGAAGGGTAGGTGAGTACCAATGCCGAACCGAGCAGGAGTGGGAGTTCTTCATCGGGTACGTACCCCAGCAATTGAATATCATTTTTGGCACCGGCTTGTTCGTAAGCGGCAGTAACTTCTCCTGTTTGCCAGGCAAATCTTCCGCCGAGGAGCAATTGGGCCGGTGCGCCGGTGATGGCTTTAAATTGGTCGAATGCCCGGATCAAACGCGGGATATTTTTGCGGGGGTGAATAGCACCCGAGTAGAAAAAATAAGGCTGGCCATTGGTGTATTTTGCACGGATAGCCACTTGTTTTTCTGGTGAAACAGGCCTGAAAATATCCCGGCAGCCATTATAGGCCACTTTTATTTTGTCGGGGCTGACGCCCGTCATTTCCACAATACTTTGTTTGGTAAATTCGGACACCGTCATCACCGTATCTGCGCGATCAATGAACCGTTTCAGGTACTTATGGTAATAAATGCGGTGAATCCATTTGATTTGATCGGGCATTTGCAGCGGAATCACATCGTGTACGGTGAGTACCGTGCGTACTGGAGTGGACAAACTCAGGAATGAATCAGGTGAAAAAAATACATCGGCTTTCCATTGCCGGAGTGCCCGAGGAACGGCGTATTCAAACCAGGCATAAAACAAGAGGGGATGCCGCGCAGGTGGAAATAATACCACCGGTTTCACCCGGTCGGAATACACAAAAGCCGGATCAAAAGGTCGGTCGAACAGGAATAAATACTCGTGCTCAGGGTGACGCGCTACCATCCGGCGCATGATTTCATGGGTGTACCAGCCGAATCCTTCGAGACGGCCGGGCAAAAGAAAGCGGGTATTGACGGCTATTCGCACGAGATTTTTAAAGTTACTTGGTTACTGGTTTTGCGAGTGGGGAGATTTGATGGTTATGGCTGATGGAGTGACAGTAAGTTGAAAAAATAAACTTTTGGTTATACTTTTATTCGATTACTGCTATGGGGATTATGAGAATGCTCCGGCATATTCCAGGGACAAAGGTATTTGGTATTCGGGCTTTCCGTGAAAAAACTGTGGGAAACAGATATTTTTCATTGACAGTAGTGCAGCGATAATTTCTATTCATTCCCCTTGGATGTTCGACATTCCTTTTCGAAGGAGATGTGTGCAACCGTTAGGGCGTAGAGCAGGACTTGGGGGGCGGGAGCGATTAATAACCAGCATCTGGCAACCCCTGTCTTTTTCTCTGTTAGTAAGTAAATTTCATTAAACAAACAAAGTGTGTTATTTTTGCAGGTGCAAAGTTGATAAATTTGCACCTGCAAAACAGATAAATATGCTCGACATTTCTTCAGCAAACTTACGCAGACTGGCTACAGCGTGGGTTGGGAACAAAAGCCGGTACGAAGGGGTAAGTATCCCTCAACAAACATTGACCTCACTCCATGATGTGGCACAGGAAATGCTGACGACGGCGTTCCTGAAACCTTACGAAAAAACGGAGGAGTTCTTTTACTTTCACCATGAGGAAGATGTGAGTAACCATCCCGTGTTCCAGAGTTGTATGAATGTGTTCAATGATCCGGAGCAATTGCCGGTTGAAATGGTGCAGTTTGCACAGCGTTTATATGAGTATACAGAGTTGCCTAAAGTGAAAGGTGGTGAGTTTTTTGCGGCTTATTTCGATGATTTAATGTTGCAGGGCGAACCAGTACAAGCGATTGCTTTGGTAAAAATTCAAACCAAAGAATCTTATATCAAGGTCGAACGCGCAGGTGAGGCGTTTGCGATCAGTGTGCTGGAAGGCATTTCGACCTCCAAATTAGAGACTGCAGCGCTTATTTTCAACCTTGACGAAGCAGAAGGTTACCGCCTTTGTGCGATAGACACGGTGTCGAAAAAAGACGAGCGTTCTTTCTGGAAAGACGAGTTCCTTCGTATTCGTCCGATTGAAGACAATTATTTCAATACACGGCACTATATGAACCTGTCGAGTGAGTTTATCAACGATAAACTCCCGCACAAATTCGGCCTCGACCGCGCCGATCAACTCGATATGCTGTACCGGTCGGGTTTATATTTCAAAGAGAATGAATCGTTTGAAGTCGAAGATTTTGCCAGTACTCTGTTTCCGGAAGAAGAGCAGCAAGAGGCGTTTAAGGAGTTCCGCGACAGTTATTCCAAAGCTAATGCTGCACCATTGGAAGATAAATTTGATATCAGTAATCAGGCCGTAAAAAAAGAGGCAAAAGTCCTGAAAAGTATTATTAAGTTAGATAAAAACTTTCATATTTACGTGCATGGCCGCCGCGATCTCATCGAACGCGGCTTCGACGATGATAAAGGCAAAAAGTATTATAAGGTATTTTTTGAGGATGAGGAATAGGGGGTTTAGTCCCAGGTCTGTTAGTCCCAAGTCGGGTAGTCCGGGGTGGTTTATTGTAAGTAATCGGAGTGTCCTCAGTTCAGGGTTGCAGTTAGTTATGGCTTGGTTTGTCCTGAGTTTTGGACTATCATTTTACTTGTTGCGGAGGGAGGCTACCCGGCCTTTCCCTCCGCAACAAGTAATTTATATATTATTTTCTTTTTACCAAAAACATTAAAACATGAAGATTAATTGTTTCGAAGACATCCAGGCCTGGCAAAAGGCCCAGGATCCCGCCGTTTATATTTGCCAAAACTTCCAGCAAATCAAAGATTTTAGTTTTAAAGATCAAATTTTTCACGCTTCTGTTTCAGTTAGTAATAATATTGCAGAAGGTTTCGATCGGGATTCTGACAATGAATTCAAGCGTTTTTTATATATTGCAAGAGGATCAAACAGTGAAGTGAAATCAATGCTTTATCTTGCTGTCCGCTTGGGATATTTAACAGAGATTCAATTTAATGAAGGTGTTGAGTTATCTAAAAGTACAGCCAAGCTTATCAATGGATTCATTACTTATTTGAGAAGAAAAAACAAGCATTATAACAGGGCGGCCTTACGAACCAGTTGCCCTGGAACCCGGACCAACCGACTTGGGACTAACTGATCTGGGACTATATTAACTAATTACCATGCAACAAAAACTATACTTACTCGACGGCCACGCACTCGTTTATCGCGCACACTTCGCTTTCATTACGCGCCCACTCCTGAACTCGAAGGGCTGGAATGTTTCAGCGGTGCAGGGATTTCTGCGTTTCATGTGGGATATTATGCAGAACGAAAAACCGACGCATATTGCGGTGGTATTTGATCCGCCGGGGGGTACGTTTCGGCACAAGGAATTTGAAGATTATAAGGCCAATCGCGAGGCGCAGCCCGAGGATATTTCGTTTGCAATTCCATGGATTCGCAAGATCCTGGAAGCGATGAATATTCCGGTGATGACGGTCCTCAATTACGAGGCCGATGATGTTATTGGGACGTTGGCGAAGCAGGCCGAACAGCACGATTATGTGACTTATATGGTCACGCCCGATAAGGACTTCGGGCAATTAGTTTCCGATAATATTTTCCTTTACCGGCCGGGCCGGCAAGGGAATGAAGTAGAAAAATGGGGGCCGAAAGAAGTGTGTGAACGCTGGGGTATTCAGCGGGTCGAGCAGGTGATTGATATCCTCGCGCTCATGGGCGATGCAGTGGACAATATTCCAGGATTGCCAGGTATCGGTGAAAAAACCGCCACCA
>JBILHQ010000073.1:0-24528 GCA_044350415.1 Saprospiraceae bacterium
GAAGCACAAGAGCAATTCAAAAATTTGGGTATTGAAATTGGAAGCCCTTATGAATACCGCAAAGAAGTGAATGCCTGTATTGTGGCACAGGATTGGAAAAAGCAATCGCTGACCAGCGGATATTCCATTGCCACCACGCCATTTAACAGTCCGCAAAATGATTTTGCGCCAGTTTGGAGCGCCGATGGGCGCATTATTTTTACCAGCGATCGGGCTGTTGCAACCGGCAAGGCGGTGTATGGATGGACGTCTAATCGCTTTATGGATCTTTTTGTGGTGGAACCCGAAGCGGCCAGTGCGCAATCCTTCGACCCTTTGCTCAATACCGAAGGAAACGAAGGAACACCTTGTTTCAACAAAAAAGGAGATGAAATTTTCTTCGTCAGGGCCGTCGGTGCTTATAAAGGTGATGATCAGTTTTGCAAATTATTTATCAGCCAAAAAGAATTTGACAATTGGGAAACCCCGATTCCGATTCCTTTTCAAAAAGAAAAAATTAATTACATGCACCCGTGCCTTTCACCCGATGGCAACACGCTGTATTATTCGGCCAATGATCCTGAAGGCTGGGGTGGATACGACCTCTATTCCGTAACCCGCAAGCCAAATGCAGAAACAGGCTGGTCGGACCCCAAACTGCTCTCCCGCAGTATAAATACGCCGGGAAATGAATTGTTCCCCACATTTGATGCAGATACACTCTATTTTGCTTCCGACGGACTCCCCGGAATGGGCGGCCTCGATATTTTCAAAACGTATAAGCTGGAAAAAAATGCCTGGGCACCTCCCGTTAATTTGAAAAGTCCTGTCAATACCGGTGCTGATGAATTTGGTTTTATCATTGATCCCACTTCCGTAAACCGGCGTAAATCACTGAAAACCGGCGACTTGGTGCGTGTGGGTTTTTTTACCACCAACAGAAAAATGCCCGATTCGCGTGGGCTGGATGATATCGTGCGGTTCGAGCAGCGGGTTCCTCCTCCCGCACCTGTTCCTAAAGATACCCAATCGTTAGCGACAGCCGTTTATAAAATGATCATTGAAGGGTATGTCGTGGAAAAAATATTTACCGTTGCCGATGATCCCAATAGCAAAGTATTGGGCAGAAAACCCCTGGATGCCGCAAGAGTGACAATTGTATACGGCGATCAGCAGACGGTGGTAACTGTAGGCCCCGATGGATATTTCCGTTTGGAAGCTGCTGAAAATACGGACTATCGTTTTTTGGGCGCTAAAGAAAACTACCTGAACAATTCCACCCGGTTCAGTACCAAAGGTATGGCAAAGAACCCCTCCAATCCGGTTCAGACTTATGAAGTAGAAATTGTGCTAGATAAAATCTACCGAAACAGGGAAATTGTACTCGAAAATATTTATTATGACTACGATAAATGGGATATCCGCCCTGATGCGGAACCAACCCTGAACCGGCTGGCCGAGACGCTCACCCAAAACCCTGGTATCCGGATTCAAATGGGCAGCCATACCGATTGCCGCGGCAATGACAGCTATAACCTGACCTTGTCGCAACGCCGGGCCGAAAGCGCCGTCAATTACCTGGTCAACAAGGGTATTTCCGCTGAAAGATTAACTCCTATTGGATACGGGGAGCAATTTCCGGCAGCCAATTGCGCCTGTAAGCAATGCACGGAGGCCGAACACCAAACCAACCGGCGCACGACATTTAAGGTGGAATGACCCGCCTTTCTTTTTTTGTAAAAAACAGTCGCTGCACTGGATCATTCAGAGCGCCCCTCCGGGGAATCAGGTATCTTCGTCAAAAAAATACCGGTTAATGTTGGTTGATTATTAAGTTTCGGCAGCATCTATCATATCCGATTTAAAATCGGATATGATAGATGTATTCAGGGCGAAATTAAATCAACGTACTTTTGCCTTTGGTTACACCTCACCATCTTTCGGACTCTTTGTATTATGCAGATATCCGTTATTTTTCATCGCCACCAGAGGCAACTGTATAGTTACGGAGGGTATTACAATCAATTTGAGTAACGATACAGTCGCCTTCGCCGCCCTTTTTTTGAGGTATCGTAGTCGCACATACTATTTTCCGCCGGAGGCGGCTGTATTGTAATCCATCTGGATAATTTGCACCAAAAAAAGGAGCCATGCTGCTGCATAACCCCTTGGTAATCAATGTCGTTTATTTAAGGTAAATTTGGACTTGTTACTTCCACCAAAAATGCTTGATTTTAACGTCTTTCACAGTACCATCAGCCAGCGTCAGCGTGGCTTCGCGGTCGCAGGAGCCATCCCCAAAATCGAGGGAACGAGTCTGGCCATTCACTGTAAATTCGATGGTGCCTTCACCGATCCAGGTGCATGGGTTTTTCTTTACCAGGGCTTTGGTAATGGTCACCGTATATGCATCGCCGTTGCGGTTGACCCCTGAAGCCGTTCCTTCGATTGTCCATACGTTGTCCAATGGCGTTATAGTGCCGAAACCTTCCGTCAGTGTGCGGGTACGGTTAGCTACGTGCGTCGCTTGTGCGCCGCTTGGGAAAGTAAAGGTTTCGTCGACGGCAATACTGAACGAAGGCTGTCCGACAGTATTCAATCCTGTAAAAGTGACTGTTCTGGCACCTTCCATTTTTACACCTTCGATAGAAAAATGATCAAAAGTAAAGTTGCGCACAGCTCCCGGCACCTTCATTTCATTGGTCTGATTGATAATGACCTTCCCTTGGTAGGTGTGGCCATTATTGGTACACCCAGCGTCGCTGTAATCGAGCGTGATGGTATTGGGCCAGGTGCCTTTGGGCTGGGCAAAAGTAACGGCAGGACAATCACCGCGATCTTCCAGGTCGCCACCAGTAAAATTATCAATCACTTCAGAAGCATCATAATCTAATTGCTCGGAGAGGTCATTGTGTGCCAGCAGGTCTTCGGCTGTCATTTTCTCGGCATCGCTGATTTGTTTGTCTTTTTTGCAGGATTGAATCATCAATCCAAAAAATAAAAGGGCGGCAATTGAAAAAAGTGTCTTTTGCATGATGTGATATTTTTGTGTGATGTGAATGTTTTGTAGGCGAAAATGGCCTGATTCATTGGAGATTCACTTTGGACTGCCACTTACATCAAGGGTTTAAAAGGCGATTTATTAAAAAAGGTTAAGATGGCTGGTGGTCGAGGCACCAGTGGTCTGTCAAGTAAACAGCAAGTTACAAAACAGGCAAAAAAAGTAGGCAATGTGTAGTGTGCACCGCCCTCTTTTCAACATGAACAATCGATTGTCATGCCTGGGGTGTACGCTACGCATTGCCTACTATCTTTAACCTGCTTTTCTGCTACTTTTTTTAATAGCCTGAATTCTGCTTCAAATTCGTGTTAGCGCCTAGATCGGCAGAAGGAATTGGGAAAATGTTCCGGTAGCCGGGTACAGAAGAACCTTCTTTTACGCCGCCTTTCCAGGACCATTTATAAGTACCGTCAGTAAACTGGCCGAAACGCACCAAATCTGTTCTGCGGTGACATTCCCAATACAATTCACGAGCTCTTTCATCTAAAATCAGATCGAGGGTCATGTCAGCAGCATTATAATTGCCGGCAGCGCCTTTATAGGCCCGTTCCCGAACAGTGTTGACCAGTGTGGCAGCGCGATTTTTATCACCACCTCCGGCGCCGCGCAGAATAGCTTCTGCAGCCATCAGGTAAACATCGCCCAGACGGAACATCGGGAAATCGGTATCCGGGAAATCGGTGTCTTTGCCCTGAACGCCATCCGAAGTGACATTTTTGAACTTATTGATCGCATAACCCTCGGTAAACAGGGTCAGGTCATTGATGTCGGCATTCTGGCCATCTGTATAAAACATACCCCGGCGGTCGAAACCGGTCAGGCTGATTTTATAAGTATAATCAGGCTGGTCCAGATCGAGATAAATTTTATAGCCCCCACCTTTCACCAGTGGAATCTCATCACCACCGGGCTCCAGGAGTGCATCATAACCAGTATCGCCGTATGTGACAACATTGTCTTTGTTGACCCTGAATTTGAAGAAGCCGGGTACCAATTGGGTTTCCACGAATAATTTTTTGGTGTCGGCATCCCATTGTAAATCAATATCGGCACCATTAGTGGCCGTTCCCAACATGCTGATGGATCTTTTTTCGATCACATAAGTGCGGTTGCTGGATTGCACCAAGTTCACTTTAATATAATACAATCCTGCTTCCGGCACTACAATTTTTGCGCCGCCTGTTTCCAGTTTTCCGTCGTTGTTATTATCGCCCAATTGAGGTGCCGCGTTGTCGGGATACTGCGCAAACAGCACTTCTGTATTGGGTGTCGGAAAATATTTGTACCCTTCAAATATTTTGTTGCTGGCAGGTGATGCCAATGCATTATCTGTATCAGTAGCGTCAAAGCCCTGTGTCGAGTTAGGGACATATATTTCCGGATAATTGCCGCCCGGATTAAAGTCGATCACTGCGCCGGTAAGATCCGCTGGGAATTTATCTACCAGTTGCTTTGTGGAACGGGTACCGCCCCAGCCGCTTGCCACGCCTGATTCAGTAGGATTCATACTACCACCGATACCCGCACGGATGATAAAAGTCATTCCGCCCCAGGTACGGGTGTGAACACCGTCAAAAGCGACCGGGAAAATGATCTCTTTTGATTTATGATTATCTGCGAGAAATAAATTTTTGTATTCAGGCTCCAATTGATAACCTACACCCAGAATGGATTCACAGTAGCGCAGACAATCAGCGTAATGATCCTGGCCAATATAAACCTGCGCATTCAGGTACAGTTTGGCCAACAACATCCATACCGCCCCTTTATCAGCACGTCCATATTCATTAGAACCTGCGGCCGGCATATCTGCCTCAACCGCTTTGAGTTCCGATTCGATATAAGCAAACAGGTCATTGGCATTGGTTTGTTGGGGCAAGTTAGAACCTACCACATCATCTTCTGTGGCAAATGGCACATTTCTGAACAAGTCCAGTGCATGCCAGTAACTCAGTGCCCGAAGGAAACGCGCTTCTGACCGGTACTGCTTGATTTGTGCTCTTAATGCAGCATCTGCTCCCCTTGCATCCAATTTTGCATCGGTGGTTTCCCGCATGTATTCATTGGCCAATGAAATCTGATAAAAAATACGACTGTAAAATGCGTAAATAAAACCATCCCCACTGGTCCATGCCTGTGCGTGAAAATCTTTGATGGTTTGGTCATTCCAGCCGATAACCGCTTCATCTGTAGGTAATTCCTGGTGGTACCAGTATCCCCGGAGGTATTGGCCAAATCCTTCGTCAATACCAGCAATATCCGCCTGGCCAGCAGGGCCCTGCTGACCAGATACAGCAAATCCTGCATAGAGTTTTGCGAGTACTTGTTTGTAAGCGGCCGGATCCTTGTACACGGCATCAGCAGTAAGTACGTCGGGGTCGAGCGGCACAGTATTAAGGTCTTTCAGACAACCTGTTGCGCCGAACAGAAAGACGATAACGGCGAATATTTTTATATGATGTACCATTTTATTTTAATGTTTTATTGATCAAAAATTAACACTTACACCTAAGAGGTAAGTGCGTGGTCTTGGGTAAATTGTATTGTCGATACCATTTCCAATTTCAGGATCAAGTCCCTCGTATTTAGTTACCACTAATGGATTTTGAATAGTGGCATAAACGCGAAGGAATTTGCCGAGAAGGTGGTTAAAATTATAACCAGCAGTAACGTGATCTAACCGAAAAAAGGATGCTTTGGTAACAAAATGATCACTGAACGTCAATTTTGCCTGATCCAGGACATGGAGATCAACAGCCGACTGATTCACATTCGATAAGTATTTGGTAGTGCCAAACAAGCGATTCAAATAGCCCATATCGGTCTGAACATTGTTGTAAACATAGTTGCCCATATTGGCACGGCCAGCAAAGGAAAAGTCAAAATTGCCCAAGCTGATATTGCTGGTTAAACCGATAGTATAGCGTGGAGATGGATTCTTGTAGCGATACTTATCGTTATCGTTGACGATACCATCACCGTTGGTGTCTTCAAATTGGCCTTCCAACAGTTTGCCATTTTCGTCGTACAACTGGTGATACACATAAAATGTACTGGGCTGGTACCCAACGCTGTGGATCTGAATATTACTGCCCACACCACCGGCAATACCACCAGTGAATACACCTTTATAATCAGGGTCTTCACTGATCGTCAGTTTGGTGATTTCCGACTGGTTGTAAGCAAAGTTTGCAGACAAATCCCATTTCACTTTTTGGGTCAGCACTGGCGTCAGGTTCAGCGTGAGTTCCACACCTTTAGACTCCATGGTACCGATGTTCGTGGTAACAAAATTCGTCAGGTTGGATAATGCTGGTACGGGGATATAATTGAGCAAATCGGAAGTATTGCGCTTGTAAATATCCAGCGAACCACCCATCCGTTTGTCAATGATACTGAAATCCACGCCACCATTATAAGTGGCGGTTTTTTCCCATTGAATATCGGCAACATAACCATTAGGGCGAATGGTTGTAATGAACTCATCGCCAAATTGGTATTGTGCATTATTCTGACCGATCAGGTACCTGGCACGGGACGCGTATTCGTCGCCGATATTTTGCTGACCGGTAACCCCCACACCTAAGCGTAATTTTACGAAATTAAGGTACTTTTTATCGTTATCAATGATTTTTACAGCAAATGCGCCGGCCGGGAAAAGGCCCCAGCGATAATCAGGGTCAAATCTCGAAGTGCCGTCTCTTCTCAAAGAAGCGGTCAGTAAATAGCGATCGGCAAAACCGTAGTTCAAACGGCCATACATAGAGATCAGGTAGTACTCTGCCGGGTCACGACCTTCCGTGGTCTCGGCTGGGGTACCCGCTGAATCGGTATTTTTATAAGAGTTGTTGACTTCAAAATGCTGCCAGGAGTAACCGCCCATCAGGTCAACGCTGTGCCGGCCAAATTTTTTCTGATAGTTCAGGTATGTTTCGAGCAGTGAGTTCTTCTTCGTTTGTTCGTAAACGTTGTTCACGCCGCCACCATTAATGGCATCGAATGCGAAAGCAGCATAATTGGGAACAATAATAGTACCTGAGCCTTTGGCATAGTCGTAAGCCAGATTCAGATTCGCCCGGAGATCGGGGAAAAACGGCAAGCGATAATCCACCGATGCACTGCTAATATACTGTTTTACAGTAGAATTATCGTCGCGCAGTTCGAGTAATGCCAATGGGTTAGCCGGTGCCAGTCCGTTGGGATTACCGTTGGGAATGGTCCAGGTGGTAAATCCGCCGAAACGCGCACTGGTATCGCGCACTGGCTTGGTCGGATCAAAGCTCAATGCATTGCCAATCGCGCCCCTGTCGGCAAAATGATTGTCGGAAAGCATGCCTTTGAAATTAACATTGAACTGCAGGGTATTATTGATAAAACCGGGGCTGAGGTTCAGTGCGGTAGAATAGCGACTGAACTTGTCGGTTTTCAGGAGGCCGTTTTTATTGGTATAGCCCATCGAAACGCGGTACGGCACGACACCGATACCACCCGAAACGTTCAGGCTGTGGTCCTGGCCAAAAGCAGTTTGGTAAATTTCATCCTGCCAGTCGGTATTGGCGGAGCCTAATAAACCGAGCGCCGGATGTGGCGGTTTGGTAGGGTCCGGATCGGTATAACGGGTAGTAACGGTCTGGCGGAATTCGTCGGCAGTAAGTACATCCACGCGATTAGTAGTTTGGCCGGCCGACACGTTCATATTATAGCCTACGCTGATTTTTTTACCCAGCTTTCCTTTTTTGGTAGTGATGATGATGACACCACCCGAAGCCCTGTTGCCGTAAATGGCCGCAGCAGAGGCATCCTTCAAAATGGTCATCGACTCAATATCATTAGGATTGATGATATTCAACTGATTTCGGGAGCCCGAAACGCCGCCATTGTCGAGTGGGATACCATCAACCACTATGAGTGGGTCATTGGAAGCAGAGAGTGAACTTTCCCCCCTGATCCTGATTTTGGCACCACCACCTGGCGAACCGTCGGAAGTGATGACCACACCAGCCACTTTGCCAGCCAGCAAATCCTGCGGTCCTGTAATGGCACCCCGGTTAAAGGATTCGGAACTTACCGATTGGACTAAGCCGGTGGCGTCCTGTCGTTTTACGGTACCGTAGCCGATTACAATAACCTCTTTCAACTCGGCACTGGAGGCAAGTTTGATAGTGACATCGTTCGTGCCCACGATACTTTGTTCCAGTAAACTGTAGCCTGTGTAATTGAGCAGCAGCGCAGTGGATTTTTCGCTCACTTTAATGGAAAACTGGCCGTTAATATCCGTGACAGCGCCGTTACTTCTGTTTTCTTTTTCGACGATACTCACTCCTACCAGGGTCTCACCAGTTTCCTGGTCCTGAACAGTTCCAGTGACGGTTCGTTGCGCCGTTACGGACAACTGAAAACCGCCCAAACAGAACAGCAGTAGTAGTGCTTGTTTTAAGCGTTTTGTAAAAATCTTCATACTGTTAGAATTTATTGAATATAAGTAGCAACTTGATTAAATTGCAAAAATAAGTTAATGTCAAAACAACACCAAGTATTTTGATGGTCCATTATTCCATGACAAAAAAATAATAATTCAGTTGGTTTAATACCGTACTGTGCTATTTTAATACACAATTAGTTAGGATAAAAATAAAAAACAAATTAACTTTGCTGCAAAATTACACAGAATTTTTTTGAATCCAAGTTAATTTTGACAAAATAAAAGTACTGCTTTTGTTTGTTGCAAAACAACACTAAGTAATTAAATCTGCCTGTTTTTGAAAAATAAAAAACAACTTAACTTTACGTACTGACTTACTCAAATTTTATTTCTATACTTTTTAAATTCGCACAAAATGCAATTACGCGTACTCTTTTCTTTTCTTTTTTGTGCCATGCTGTTTTCTGGTTTCAGCCAGGTTTCAGTAGGCATTATTGGTAGTGCCACTCCTGGTGGATGGGATACAGATACCGACATGGTACAGAGTCCCGACAGTGCTCACTTGTGGTCGATTGTACTCAATCTGGTACAGGGTGAAGCCAAGTTCCGCCAGGACAATGCCTGGGATATCAACTGGGGTGCCACTGGTTACCCATCAGGCATCGGCACCCAAGGTGGTCCGAATATTCCAATCCCCGCTCCGGGCGAGTTTACGGTGACATTTAACTCCATCACTGGAGCCTACAGCTTCTCTGTCAAGTCTGATATAGGTATTATCGGCAGCGCCACTCCAGGCGGCTGGGACAATGATACCAATATGTTCCAGGACCAGGCGGATACTAATCACTATTTCATCACGCTAGTGTTGAACGCGGGTGCTGCAAAATTCCGCCAGAATGATGCATGGACTGTGAACTGGGGTGCGGTAGATTTTCCATCAGGTATTGGAACCCTTAGTGGCGCAGATATTCCGATTGCCAATGGCAGTAAATACCTGATCGACTTCAACAAGTCTACAGGCGCTTATTCTTTCACGGAGATTGCTGAATATACTGCTATCGGCATCATTGGGTCTGCTACTCCCGGATTATGGGATACGGATACTGACCTTACCAAAGTTGCGGGCAGCCCGAATCTCTGGAGAGTTAATCTCGTTTTGAACAATGGTGAAGCTAAATTCAGAGCAAACGATGCATGGACTTACAACTGGGGTGATACTCTCTTCCCTATTGGTATTGGTATCGCTGGTGGTGGTAATATTCCGGTAGATTCTGGTGAATACCAAATCACTTTTAATACCGAGACATTCGAGTACCGGTTTTTACTCATCGGCAACTATCAAACAGTGGGTATCATCGGTTCGGCAACACCAGGCGGATGGGGTGCTTCTACTGCTTTGGACCAGGATCCAGCCGATAAATCAATCTGGAAAAAACGCCTCATCCTTATTGACGGTGAAGCTAAATTCCGTGCTGATAATGACTGGACTGTTAACTGGGGCGGGGCAGCCTTCCCAACAGGTATAGCGGAACAGGATGGTGCTAACATTCCTGTTCCGGCAGGCGAGTATAAAATTACCTTCAACTCTACCACTGGCGAGTATAATTTTGAATTGCTCGTGATATTCGGTGCGGTAGGTATTATTGGACCAGCAACGCCGCTTGCCTCATGGGATGCTGATGTTGATATGACGAAAGATGCTGTGGATGAATCATTCTGGTCTATTGCCTCCATTGATTTGACCGATGGCGAAGCCAAATTCCGCGCAGAAGATGCCTGGGCAGTTAACTGGGGTATCGCACAATTCCCAACAGGTGTGGGTACTCAGGACGGACCAAACATCCCGATCGTTGCCGGCACTTACCGCGTTACGCTCAATTCTGCATCAGGTGAGTACGCATTCGGAGAACCCTCTTCGACTATCGATCTGTTGAAATCCAACAGTGTCTCCATCGCTCCAAATCCAGCAAAAGATGTTTTGAACATTCAGATCACTGCTGCTGAACTAAAAGGTGATGCACACGTCATCTTGTTTGATATGCAGGGACGCCGGGTACTCGAGCAAAATATAACGCTGGAGAATTCAACCACCATCAATGTATCCAGCCTGAACGCTGGCTCCTATCTGCTGCACATTGCCAATGGCAAGTATATGGTAGGTAAAAATGTGGTGATTGTGAAATAGGTTATCAGTTAATCAGTTATCAGGCGTAGATTCTACCCGAAGCATGTCGACCATTAGCTATAAACGATACGCTTGGGGTATGATTTACGCCTGTAAATACAATAAATCAGAAGGGATTTGTATCATTTAAAAAAAATGATACAAATCCCTTCTGATTTATTGTATTCCCGTGTCACTACATCCTTTCCGGCATCTCCACCCCCAACAATCCCATTCCTGACTGTAATACATTACGGGTAACTTTGCTCAATTGCAAGCGAAATGCCCGCGCTGCTTCCGACTCCGCGCCAAAGACTTTGGCTTCGTGCCACAGGCGATTATAAGATTTCGCTAAATTGTAACAATAGCTGGCAATATGGGATGGATCGTATTCTTCTGCCGCCTGTTGTACTACCGCAGGATATTCATACAAGGCTTTGAGCAGTTCTTTTTCAAACGGCTGAATACCCGCATAATCAGCAGCATTGTCCATGGAAATGCCTTCTGTGACGACCCTTTGCATTAAACCATTGGTACGCACATAAGTATATTGAATAAACGGTCCTGTCTGTCCGTGTAAATCGACCGACTCCTCCGGGTTGAATATCATTTTTTTCCGGGAATTCACCCGCAACATAAAGAATTTAAGGGCACCCATCCCTACCCTGCGCAACATCTCCGCTTGTTCATCGGGACTGAAGGCGGCCAGTTCACTGCGGTCTTTACTTTCGGCAGCCGCAATCCGAACCACTTCATCCATCAGATCATCAGCGTCGACCACAGTACCTTCCCGGGTTTTCATCCGACCGCTCGGTAGTTCCACCAAACCATAAGACAAATGGTATAAACCCGGTGCATAAGGCTCGCCCAACCGTTTGAGAATTTCAAACAACACAGCAAAGTGGTAGTTCTGCTCATCGGCAACCGTATAAACCACCCTTTCCGCACCAAAGTCTTCATACCGCATCCGTGCAGTACCGAGATCCTGGGTGATATATACAGAAGTACCATCTGAACGTTGCACCACTTTATGGTCATACCCGGCATCCGTGAGGTCGATCCAAACAGAGCCATCTTCTTTTTGGTAAAAAATACCTTTTTTCAAGCCTTCCTCAACAATATTTTTGCCGAGTTTATAAGTTTCACTTTCGTAATAGTTTTTGTCGAATGAAACACCGAGTCGTGCATAAGTGGCATCAAAACCTGCATACACCCAACCGTTCATTTTTTTCCAGAGCGCAATGGTTTCTGCGTCACCTGCTTCCCAACGGAGCAGCATTTCCCGCACTTCAGCCCCAAGAGCAGAATAGGTATTGAACCACTGGTTTTTATACTCTTTAAAAAAGTCCTTTTCAGTCAGGTCACTTTTTTTACGGGTATTAAAAACTTCCGTTGCTTCGGGAGTTTGCTGCCAAATCTCATATTCTGCTTTGCTTTTTTGTTCAAAAAGCACGTAATAATCTCCAACGAAATGATCGCTTTTAATGCCCTCACTTTCCGGCGTTTTCCCTTCACCGAACTGGAGCCAGGCCAACATGCTTTTACAAATTGCCACACCGCGATCGTTCACGATCTGCACTTTGACAACATCAAAGCCAACAGCATCGAGAATTTGGCTGCAGGACCATCCAAGCAGACAATTGCGCACGTGGCCCAGGTGAAGGGGTTTGTTGGTGTTGGGCGAAGAATATTCGACCAGAACTTTCCGGTCATTGCGCGGTTGGCGACCAAACCGGGCATCATCGGCAGCAGTGGAAAGGAAGTTGTGCCACCAGTCCGTGCTGATTTCCAGGTTCAAAAAACCTTTGATCACGTTATAGCCACTGATGGTGCTCACGTGCTTCTGCAGGTAAGCGCCTATTTCAGCGGCGGCGGCATCGGGGGCTTTTTTCGCTAATTTTACAAAAGGAAAAATTACCACCGTATAATCGCCGGTGAATTCAGCCGGTGTGGAGTTGATCTGTACTTTATCGGCAGTAGTTGCCTCGCCGTACAATTGGGTAACAGCGTTGGCTACCGCTTCTTTGAGTGTATTGGTAATGCTCATTTTTTTATGTCTTATTTTCTCCTGCGAGCAGGAGCACTTCATCAAATACGCTGTCGCTAATCCAGATTCCTTTTGATTTTAAAAGCGTAAGTAAAGGTTTGATCTCAGGAATAAAACCTTCATTTTTTGCCTTTAGAAGTATACCTAACGTACCTGTAAGGTTCAATTTAAAATGTTTTGCGTAAGCTCTACCCAATTTTTCGTCTATTATGACTAAATCGGCTGAGACTTCACGAGCAAGCACGATTACTTCGGCTTCACCTTCATCAAGATCAGTAAGATACTCGACAGATATAGGGTTTGTGACCCGTTCAATACTTATATAAGAAACTTGCCGTAAATCAACGTAGTTATCACCAAAACTGCCTTGCTCAATTTCCTACCAAAAGGCACAATTACCTTTTCAAAAATATTACCTAATAAATGCAGATGATCTATTTGCAGTAACGATAGGATAGGCGTAGTATTTGAAACAACTTTCAACATGCACACATGATAAACTACAAGTTACCAGTGTCAGATGAAGCATCTTCTATTCTACCGGCACTATATAAATCCTCATTTATTTCTTCTGCGGTAAGGTTGCCAACTATAGAAACCTGATAACTCCCGCATATTTCGAGAAATTTTATTCGGGAAACCCCCAACATATTTGCGGCCTTCCCAGACGACAGTCTACCCAACTCATACAACTTGATAACTGCCAGAGGCAGCATCTCATCGCCTAAAGCACCACCTTTTAATTGGAGCGCAAAACCCAATTCTTCAGGGACATATACTTGAATTAGTGTTGAATTCATAAATTTCAGGTTACAAAATTACAAAATTCAGGAATGACGGGATTGAATTATTTCATTCATGATTTTTTAGCGCCCTGGCAATTTGCGTGGAATCCCCAAAATCAAACTGGAACTTCCTGATATCCTGCGAAACGCTGGTGTCTAAGCCATGCTGGTACGTTTTATCGTAATATTCCAGGGCAATGGCCGCTGCAGCAGCAAAGTTACCTTCGTCGAGGGCAATCAGCGCATTTTTTAACCGCAAACCGCCGAGTTTGGAAGCAATTTTTTGAAAAGCATGCCGCAAGTCATTGGTATGTTCAATCACATAATCCTCCAATAAGTTCCCGATACGGGCTTCCTGCGGAATTTCTATATGGTATAAGGGGGCCGTTTTCATTTGGTGCCACAATCCGTCAGGTATGAATATCCTGCCAATACTGTGACTTTCGTTTTCCAGCCAAACCGGCAAAGAAGGGTCCAATGCCTCGAATATTTTAAATAGTTCATTTTCAAACTGTTCCACTGTTGGCTGCGGTTGTTCACCAATGAAACCAAATGCCGATCCCTTGTGACAGGCCAGCCCTTCCAGGTCTATGATTTGAGCACCGCAGTCGCGCATAGCATGCAAAATTTTGGTTTTCCCGGAGCCGGTTTTTCCACCTACTATTCGGATGTCCAACTGCCGCCCGGTAAAACCCTCCAACACACACCCCCTGTATGCTTTATATCCTCCTCTCAGCGTGACTACATCGAATCCCGCCTGCTGGAACAACCAGGCCATACTGCCGCTCCGTTGTCCGCCCCGCCAGCAATGCACGGCTATTTTGCGGTCTGGTGCTAGTTGCATGGCAGCCCTGACAAATCCTGCCATTTTCGGGCCTACTATTTCCAGGCCCTGAATAAGTGCCGCTTCTTTGCTCACTTGTTTGTAACAAGTGCCCACCTTCGCCCGCTCTTCGTCAGAAAACAGCGGAAAACTGATCGCTCCCGGGATATGCCCATGCGTATACTCACCCGGCGAACGAACGTCGAGGATCGGGCGGGCGGCGGCAATAAACTCCGAAGGGTTGATTCTGTTAATATCCAAAGTGGCAGTTTTTAGCAGGGCGAATGTACGGAAGAAAGGGTTTTTAATGTTTAATGGTCAATTTTAAATGTTCAATGGCGATTCGTGGAAGGACAAACGCCCCCTTCTCCACCAACCGCCATTGAACATTAAACATTGACCATTGAAAATTTAAGCGGTGCCATGGCAATGCTTGTATTTTTTACCGCTGCCACAAGGGCAAGGCTCATTGCGCCCCACCATTTGCTGCTTCACGATCGGCTGTGTGCGCTGCGCAGATCCGCCACTTTGGCCGGCTGACATAGCAGCGCGTTGGGCGGCCTCCTGGGCTTCGGTCATTTCCTGCTTCCCACCTGAAGAGGCGCGAAGGCGGTTGGCCTGGGCACGGCGCGCACCATCGCTCGCAACAGGTTGCTGGCGCTGTGGTTCGTCGTTCATGGCCAACGAACCCCGCAACAAGAAGGAAGTTACCGTGGCATTAATATGCCCGATCAATGCTTCAAACAAGTTGTAAGCCTCCATTTTATAGATAACCAATGGATCTTTTTGTTCAAAAGAGGCACCTTGCACAGAATCCTTCAAATCGTCAATATTGCGGAGGTGTTCTTTCCAGGCATCGTCGATCAGGGCGAGGGTGGCTACTTTTTCCACGTCCTGCATAATCGTTTTGCCATCTGTTTTAATGGCCTCTTCCATGTCAGCGCTGATATTCAGGCCCAATGTACCATCCGTAAACGGCACTACGATACGCTTGTACCGGTTGCCTTCTTTGCTGTGTACATCTTTGATGATCGGCAGGAGGCGTTCCGCTACGTGTTCACATTTGCGGTGGTACAAATCAAATACCTGCTGCTGATAAGTAGCCAATACGGTACCGATCGGAGCCGTTTTGAACCATGCTTCCTCCATTTCCGGGTCAACGCCGATCACGCGGATCGAATCTAAGCGGAAAGTTTCAAAATCACCACCCTGGCGGTGAATATCCACCAATTCGTGGGTAATTGCGATAAAAGCATTATTGGTATCTACGGCAAGGCGATCGCCGAAAAGTGCGTTTCTGCGCTTTTTATAAATGGCTTCCCGCTGAATATTCATCACGTCATCGTACTCCAGGAGGCGTTTCCGAATACCAAAGTTATTTTCTTCCACCTTGGTTTGCGCCCTTTCGATGGATTTGGTGACCATCGAGTGCTGGATCACGTCGCCTTCTTTGTGCCCCATTTTATCCATGAGTCCGGCAATACGATCACTCTGGAACAAGCGCATCAGTTGGTCTTCCAAAGAAACGTAGAACTGTGAAGAACCCGGGTCGCCCTGACGGCCGGCACGGCCACGCAGCTGGCGGTCTACCCGGCGGGAGTCGTGGCGTTCTGTACCAATAATCGCAAGACCACCTGCATCTTTGACGCCAGGCCCGAGTTTGATGTCGGTACCACGACCAGCCATGTTGGTGGCGATAGTCACTTTTCCGGCTAAACCTGCTTCAGCGATGATTTCCGCTTCCCGCTGGTGCTGTTTGGCGTTCAGTACATTGTGATCGATCCCGCGCAGTTTGAGGGTCCGGGACAGCAATTCAGAAATTTCCACAGACGTGGTGCCTACCAGCACGGGGCGACCAGCATCGCGGAGGCGGTTGATTTCTTCAATCACTGCATTAAATTTTTCCCTGGCAGTTTTGAACACGAGGTCTTCATGGTCCTGGCGGGAAATGGCGCGATTGGTCGGAACTACTACAACGTCCAATTTATAAATATCCCAGAGTTCTTTGGCTTCGGTTTCGGCCGTACCCGTCATACCCGAAAGTTTGTGGAACATCCGGAAATAATTCTGGAGCGTAACAGTGGCGTAAGTCTGGGTAATTTCGCCGATTTTTACATTCTCTTTGGCCTCAATCGCCTGGTGCAGACCATCAGAATACCGGCGGCCTTCCATTACACGACCAGTCTGTTCGTCCACAATTTTTACTTCCCCTTCCGGCGTAACGAGGTATTCATTATCAATTTCGAACAGCGCATAAGCTTTCAGCAATTGCTGAACAGCATGTATCCTGCGGCTTTTTACACCATAATCCTGCGACAATAGTTCCTTGGCCTCCGTTTTTTCCTCGTAGGTCAATTCCGGATCGCGGTCTATTTTGACCAACTCGGTAGCAATGTCGGGCAGGATAAAAAAGTTGGGGGAGTTATTGAACTTGGACAAAAACTCCACACCCAGCTCCGTAAGTTCCACAGAGCGGTTTTTTTCATCGATATAAAACAACAACGCGCTGTCCACTTCGGGCATCCGCTTGTTATTCTCCTGCATATAAATGCCTTCCGTTTTTTGGAGGAGCACTTTAACACCTTCTTCGCTCTGGAATTTGATTAATGGGCGATACCGCGGTAATGCCCGGTGGGTGCGCAGCAATGCGAAACCGGTTTGACCTTCGTCTGTTCCATCTTTACCATCTGCATGCAGTTTTTTGGCTTCATTCAGGAATTGACCAGCTATTTTGGTCTGCTCATCGTAAAGTCGTTTTACGGTAGGGTTCAGGTCAAAATATTCCTGGTCATCCACGCCCCGGGTTACCGGGCCAGAGATAATCAATGGCGTACGGGCATCGTCGATCAGGACCGAGTCCACCTCATCCACGATCGCATAATGGTGCTTGCGCTGTACCAATTCTTCCGGACTGATCACCATATTGTCGCGCAAGTAATCGAAACCAAATTCGGCGTTCGTACCGAACGTAATATCGCATTGATAGGCTGCAATACGCTCAGGCGAATGCGGACGGTATTTATCGATACAGTCGACGGTAAGCATCAGGAATTCGTAAACGGGTCCGATCCATTCGCAGTCACGTCGTGCCAGGTAATCGTTGACCGTGACGATATGTACCCCTTCTCCAGCCACGCCATTTAGGTATGCAGGGAGTGTAGCCACAAGTGTTTTTCCTTCACCAGTCGACATCTCGGCAACTTTTCCATCGTGGAGCACCATACCACCAATGAGCTGTACATCGTAATGCACCATATTCCAGACGATTTCACCACCGGCAGCAGTCCATTTATTTTTCCAAGTGGCCACATCGCCATTCACAGAAACATAAGTTTTGGCAGATTTTGATGCCAATGCACGGTCGTGGTCAGTAGCGGTGACTTCCAGCGTTTCATTGGACGAAAAGCGGCGGGAAGTTTCTTTCACTACCGCAAATGCTTCAGGCAGGATTTCAGCCAGGACTTCTTCAAGGGCCTGATCGCGGCGTTTGCGCAGATCATCCACCTCCTTAAAAAGCATTTCTTTGTCGCCCATGTCTTCTGAATGGAGCGCCTGTTCGTTTATGGAATTGATTTCACCGTCAATCGTCTGCAGGTAGTCTGCAATGCGTGCACGGAACTCCAGCGTTTTATTCCGAAGTTCATCGTTTGACAAAGATCGAAAAGCATCAAAGTGTCGGTTTACTTCAGTAACGACGCTCTGATATTTCCCCATATCACGATCCTGTTTGGTGCCGAAAATCTTTTTAAAAATACCAAGCATAAAAATTTATTTCTGGTTTGGGCTTGTTGAACAAGGTTGATGCAGTAAATTCGTTGATGTTTACCCGCAAAGGGCACAAAGATACTGCTTTTAAAAATGTTTTCGGATGGGGAAGGCTGGGAATTAGACTTTCTTTGGCTTCTGAACGTTCGGTATCTGCATATTTTATTCCACAACTACAATATGTGACATATTGTCAGTCCGATATCAGGTGGTGATAGACCAGTTATCTGTTGATCAGTTCTCCGTTGTAGCGTGTACTTCACGCAGAAAGACCGCTTATACTAATACATCTGATTGGGGTACAGGCTACAACGGATAACTGATACACTGAAAAACGTACAACTATGGCACAAATGAACTGGATTTATTTAGATGGTGCCGGCAGCAGGCACAAAGTCGGTCTGTACCATGGCGACAGAAGCGGGCATGTCGTTATTTACTGCAACCTGAAGGTGGTGCAGGTTGATTTTTCGGTAAAAAACACCCAGGTCTACTCTTTTTTTATTGAAGATGAATTTTGTGAAATACATATTGTGAAAGAAAAAGACGGCAGTTTTGGCTATGCGTTTAAGGTGAATAAAGAAGTAGATACACCCCGGAACCGGGAACGAAAAGTGGTTAGTCGTATCGAACGTAAACACGTTGCAATGGCAATTGGTGGGATTATTCTGTTTGTAGCAGGTGCTTTATTGTTCAACCAGTACCAAAACAACCGCCGAATCCAATCATTTGTGAGCGAAAACAGTCTTTCAGGCAACCTTAGTGCCGATGAAATACGTCAAATACGCACTAATGGCCATGAATCGGTTGCAACTTTTTTTATTGTTCAAAAGGACAGTCAACAAAAAATGTACTTCACTTTCCCCACTGCCGACAGCACGCAAATCACGGGCAATGTAGTAGGTGGGAATAGTGCCTTTGTTTTACCAAATGGTTTTGAACTCGCCGACCGGGACCAGTTTGCCGTCAGGTACCTGCCTGGATCTCCAAAAATTCACCGGGTCGATTTTTTTGAACCCAAAGCAAAAACACTCCAAAATTATGTTAGCGCCGCCATTGCGAAAGAACAACAAATGCACCCCGATAAAAGTCCCGCTTTTTGCAAATGCTTAGTGGAAACGGTCTATCAACAAAAAACATGGTTGCAATTGTCCACCATTTATCATCAAACAAATGGCCATACCAAACAAGACAAATATCTTCAGGATCAATACCTTCGGCTGGTGCGGGACTCGGAATTGGATCGGGTACTCCGGGAACGGTGCGGGGGGAAGTGATATTGGTTATCGTTGATAACTTAAAACTAAAAAATAATGCAATATAAACTTATCTTTTTCGGCCTCGGCCTGTTGATGCTTACCTCGAACTGCCACAAAAATGAAGGCCCGGGAAGGGGTATAGATATCGATTACCGGCAGACATTTGAGATACCTGCAGGCATCGGCGTATTTGATGTGCACCATTTTTATATTTCCGGCATTCCCACGAAATATGCGGCCACTTTGGCACAATCTAATGTGAAGGAAGCCGATATTACCAGGGTCACCACTGTTGAAGGGTCTATTGTCGGCCTATTTGGCGATGCGAACCTCGATTATATCGACCGGATTTCAATTCGCGCTTTCGATAGTGATCCCAATAATTACTTAGAAATTGCCTACCGCGATCCCTCGCCTGTCGATCCGGGCAACCTGATCGGATTTATCCCTTCCCTTTCAGATTCTAAAGGCTTCTTCAGCGGCGACCGCTTTAGTCTGGATATTGTGATTTGGTTGCGGAAGACCACACCTGAGACTACGCCAGTGCAGTTGGACTTGAAAATGAGAGCGGAATATTAGGGGATTTACGATTTAGTCCTAATTCTCCCTTATATTTGTATTACTTTAATCATAATCGCCAAGCCTATGCCTTCGAAAGAGCAACTCGATGCCGCTGCCGATGAAATCAAATATTTATTGCTGGTCAATGAAACCGATGATAGGGTTAAAAATGCCGTCGGCCAATTTATTAACGAACTCAATAATATAACAAAACAGGATGCCTGCAGGTTGCTCCTTTGTATAGGAATAGACCTGCACAGCAGTGCTGTTACTTCCGGTGTTGCCTGCGATATTATCCTGAAAACGGTAGCCAAAAGGGTAGAACTGTGGGAAAAATGCCAGTCATTCCCGGAAGATAAAAAACCTGGCCTGCTGGCTGCTTTAGGCAATGTGATCAGGGAAATCAACAAGGAAAGTATTTTCAGGTCCAATTTCCGGGCTGAAAACCGCGATCCTTATGTGCAGGTAGTCTCCACCTCCAAACTGATCCAGCACACGCAGGATCAAGCACAGGGCAAACTGGCCGAAGACAATAAACGAGTCTATCTCAGCCAGATATTTAAAAAACGGACCATTCCGGTCGCCCGTTGGAAACAAAATAACTCCACTGTGTTTGTGGTACACCAGGACGATTATTTACTGGAGGTAGAAAATGGTATCGATCAGGTATTGGATGCACTGGGTGTCGAAGCCAATATGACGGAAGTGATTGATGGAGAATATGTCTCGCTGTTTTACCAGGATGATTTTGAAGGGACGTTCTTTCAGCCTTGTACTTTTCACGGCAATTGGGGCAGTTTCGATGAAGCCAAAAGCAAGGTGAATGACGCCAATCCATATTTTATCTCTTATATTAATAAAGACAGGTATGGCAGAACACATAGCATCTGCGGCAACAAACAACCCGCGAGAGAAAGGGTACACTCCGGATTTACCAAAGCATCCCGGATCTTTCAGTTCAGGTATCTAAGACATGCACCGCTACAAACAGCCAATCTGCAGCAAGTCATCGACAGAAATCCCGAAACGGCGGTGGATGAAGCTTACAAGAGATATTTACAGGGAAAGGAACGTGTAAATAACAAAACAATGGAACCATGATTACCGAAAGTAACACAACAGCAATACTCAGGGCGTACGACCGCAAAAAATGGCGGAACTGGATGGAGGATATCCTGAATCTCGGCGTCGCCTGGCCAATAAGTAATTTTTCGGACGACGATACCCCGGAAGATGTCCTCGTGTCTATGGTCGCCTTCCTGCAACAACACCAAATTTCCACCCTGCTCTATGAGGAAGCGGTGGCAGAACTGTTAGGGCACTATCAAAAAAAGCAATTCAACGCCGCCAAAATCGATGTTTTACTCACCGTTTGTATCCATACCCGGTCGCTGGAATGTAAAGATATCATTATCCGGATGTTACTCGATGGGCATCTCGCTAGTCTAACTACGGAGGAAGGTTATACGCTCACGGTCACCGCAATACAGGCATTGGGTGCTATTCCTGTCGAAGATTATGATTATGATATTATCAAAAAATATATTTTTTATAGCACCTACGGCACCTTTTCACCCGGCATATTCACCCAATCGCTTTATTTTTTCAGGAACCACGGACAAAAGCCCAAGCCATTGGGCGATTATTTCGCCTTCATTACCCATTCTCTTTCTGTTTTAGACGATTTAGTGGAGGAGAAACGCTATTCCAATGCCATTATGTTTGAGTTGTACGGTGCAGCACTATATCGCACGTCAACGTTTTTTACTACGTTTTTTGAGTGGTACGAGTCTGAAAAACCCTTTAACCAGCATGCACAAAAGATGGTCAATCGCTTTTTATCTTGGGCAGGAGAGGAAAAAGATATCAATACCGAGTTGGTGCGGTCTGTATTTGAACATTATCTCCGCATTTTTGAACCTTCCTTTGCCAAAATTGAAAAGATGCGGATCTCCTATACTGCGGTTACCCGTTCCATCGAAATTTACAAAGAGGAACACGCAGAGCCGGAGGTTGTATTTGTCAGTGATGATCGTATTTTTGGCCTGATATCTAACCAGATTGAAAAAAGAAAACCGGTACTGCTCCGGAAAGAAGCCCGGGACGGCACCCTCCATATCACCAGGGCTGCTGATGTTTTTGCCATACTTGAACACGCCAACGCATCATGAAATACCAGTCGCTATTGTATGAGGTGCAGCCATCTGAGGTGGAATATATGTTGCGGGAGTACAAACTTCGCCAGCAGGGATACACGATTGTCTATTTGAATGATCCCGATGAATTGCGGCGGTATTGCTTCCCTTTTGGTTTGGACGACCAGGAAAAAAACAAAATTACCAAAAAGAAAACGGAAGCATATATTGCTGATGAGCAACTTTTATTACATGCTATTTACACTGAAACGGCTGACAGGCATATCGTTCCGATTGAATATTTCGACGAGTTGCGCGGCATGATCCGGTACAGTGCCAAGCAGGCAGATAAAATTCCATTATCGGGAGCGGCCGCTTTTGAATACTTTTTTAAAAACAATGAAGAGGAATTACAAAAACTACTGAGCGCCGATTCGGAGGAACAACTGGAGATAACCCGGGCGTTTGTCGAAGGGCATTTTGCAGAAGCGTATGCTAGTGCCATCATGTTGCTGAAAGGCATTGAAAAACTCAATAAAGTACTGAAACACCACCTGATTTTGGAGGACGACAAAGCCGATGCACCCGAAGAAGTGCTGGATGCCCTGGCCTACGATATCAAGGAGGAGGAATTGGAAGAAGAGCGATTAATGGAATACCTGAATGACATTGTCGACAATAAAAACCTGACGGAACGCCCCAGTAAACGACGTGATATCCGAATTATTCGCAAACTGATGGCCGCCAACCACTACTGCGCTCAAAAAGGTTACAAAATTCAGTTTGTGTATTTTACCGATGCCGAGTCGTCTACCGAACTGCTCGATCATTTATATGAAAACGGACCAGCCGTTTTCCGGCCTTTTTCTGATTTTCCCATTTGCAGGAAACGCCGCCAACTCTTTGTCAAATTGCTTTGTGAATCCTCGGGCAATATTGACGACAATTACCAGCAAATGATCAAAGCCACTAAGCATTATGTGGGGCTTATCAATTCATCCAAGTTCGAAAACGAAGATGATTACCTCCAGGAAATAGGAAAAATTAAGGATTATTACCGGGAAATCAGGAATAAGTTTGAAAATGAAAATATTTTCCGGCACTACATGAGTGAAATGGAGGATGCCCTCGTACTGGCACGCCAGCATACACAGGCAGGCCAGATTGTGGAAGTGCTGAGTAAAATTTTTGAAGCGAAAGATGAGATCGTGCAGCATTTATCGGCATTTTCAGGTCGGCTTTTTGAAATGACCATCGAATCGCATTTCAGCGCTGCGGTCATTGCCGTCAACCGGAATGAACCCCTGGTGCCGATCCCCACTAAAGGAAAAGATAAAATCACGGGTAAATTCCACCATTTGCCGATCCTGTTTCAGTTAGATCCGAAGTTTGGGCATTACCTCCAGGCTATTGTGCGGAGCATCACCGAAGAGCAACATACCTCCGAACTGCTGAATGTATTAAAAGAGAAAATCACCTTACTTTCCGAAGAGGATGGCACTGATTATCAGGTAAAACTGTTAAAAACCCTGGTTTGCCTCATTGTCCAACCCTATTCCACCCACACGGTCAATGAGGATCTTTACCGATTGTCCAATTATGTAATGAAAGAGATCAGGCAGGAAGAATACCCTTCGTTGCTGGTCTACGAATTTATCTATCTGGCAGTCTGGATGTCGCGGCGGGCCGAAAAATATAAGGAGTCGCTGAAATTGTGTAACGAAGTGATTGAGGACAGCAAAACCATAAAAGTGCCGTATATCGCCCGCTTTTACCACGGCCGTTTTATGGCTAAATACTGCCTGTTTCTCTCCTCTGATAAAAAGGAAAATCCAAAAGAACAACTAAAGTCGGCTGTGGAAGATATCCTGATTGCACTACAGGGTTATGACAGTTGCCCCGATCCTGGTATTCGGTCGAAACTCCAGCAGTCATTACTGAACAGTATTACTTATCTATGCCTCGAATTGCATATCGTCACAGGCGAAACCACTTATATTGTTTGGGCGCGGGAGTACCTGACCCAACTCAAAATGGAAGCGGGAAAGTACTACACCCGGCCCGAATACTTCCATACCGAAAGCATGCTGGAATATTATGAATCTTTTCACGCCGACTCCCCGCAAAGAAAAATTGACCATGCCCTGGAAGCCATAGAAAAAGCCCTGTTGTATCCATTCATTCATTCACAATCCGGTAGAAAATATAAAGAACACCGGGATTTACTTTTGCAGCGTAAAAATCTCTTCAATGGCAATTCCGGCGGCGCTGTAACCTAAATTCCGGCAGCCTGAAAATATTAAATTTCCCGGTATTGAAATATTTTTTCAATTTTGCCTTTAGAATAGCCCATGCCTGGGTTTTTTGAACTGAAAACCCCAGACATGCAGTCAGCCCCAGCACACCGCGTTGCCAGTTATTATAATGTACAAAATACTTTTTAAGCAAATCACCGCCTTTGTCCTCCTGGCTACTTTGCCTGTTTTTTTATCCGCGCAATCAGTGGGTGAACTGGAGAAAAAATTGA
>JBILHQ010000074.1:0-24500 GCA_044350415.1 Saprospiraceae bacterium
CCAGCTGATATGAAGCTGACTGCCGATGTATCTGCAACTGCTCCTGGCCAAAGCAATGGCGCGGCTACAGCACAAGTAGGTTTAGGCAATCCACCCTATAAATATTATTGGAGCACAGGTGCCACCACACAATCGGTCACCGGCCTTGGTGAAGGCAACTATACCGTTATTGTCGTCGACGCAAGTGGTTGCAGTGATACCCTTTCGGTATCCGTCATCACTTCATCCACGGGTGATTTGTCTGGCATGAGCAGCTTCAGCGTACGCCCTAACCCAACTTCAGGTTTGCTGATGCTGGATATGGCTTTCGACCGGTCTGTGCAACTTAATGCGGTACTGACTAACCTGCTTGGCCAACCAGTATGGATTAGCAATCCAACAGAAACCAACACCTTTAGTGAAGTGATTGATTTGGGGGCACAACCAGCTGGCGTATACTTATTGCGTATTACAGCGAATGGTGAAGTAGTCACCCGAAAAGTAGTAAAAAATTAGTAACCGTGGTCATTCGCCCCGCTGTCTTTAGTGCATTTTCCGGCATTGCTGTAGGAGTGAGTACCCGGCAAGGCGGTGTGAGTCTGCCACCTTATCATTCCCTGAACCTCGACAACAGAGGGCCCGATGCAGCATCGAACAGGGATGAAAACCGCAACCGCTTCTGCGCTGAACTTGGGTTTGGTGCAGAAGCGTTGGTGCGGTCGCTGCAAATCCACGAAACGAATATTTTAGTAGCAGAATTCCCCGGCATTTTCGAGGGTTTTGATGCTTTTGTAACTCAACAAAAAGGATTGCTGCTGGCCGTAAGTGTGGCCGACTGTACCCCCATTTTAATTTACGACTATAAAAACAAAGCAATTGGCGCCGTTCATGCAGGCTGGAGGGGAACAGTGGCCGGAATAGTTGAAAAAACACTTGAAAAGATGCGGGAATTGTTTGGTACCAGCGGTGAAGATTGTTGGGCGTATATTGGTCCATCTATAGACGAGTGTTCTTTTGAAGTAGGGGAGGAGGTTGCTGAACAATTTGATGTTGCTTTTAAACAATGGAATTCCGACCGAAAAAAATATTTTGTGGACCTGAAAAAAGCGAATGCTGCCCAGTTGCGCAGGTTTAATATTCCTCCTGTCCAAATCGAAATTTCGCCACTCTCCACGGTTTTAAATAATGACCAGTTCTTTTCTTATAGGGGCGAACAGGGCGAAACTGGTAGAATGTTGGCGGGTATTGGACTGATTTGACAATTTTATTCCATAAAAGCTTACTGACATTTTGTCGCATTTAACCTTCAGGGCACAATCTTTGAAATCGCCTATTTACATAAAACCACTCATCACACATTTATCAAATAACAATATGCAAAAAGGTACTATCTCCGTACAGACCGAGAATATTTTTCCGATCATCAAAAAATTCCTGTATTCTGACCATGAGATATTCCTCCGGGAATTGGTTTCGAATGCCGTGGATGCCACTTCCAAACTGAAAACGCTGGTATTGCGTGGCGAAGTGAGTGGAGAAATTGGCGAAACCACTATTGAAATCATTCTTGATACTGACAATAAGACATTAACTATCAGAGACAGGGGCATTGGGATGACAGAAGATGAGGTATTGCGGTACCTTAATCAGATTGCCTTTAGCAGTGCTGCCGAATTTCTCGAAAAATATGATGATAGCAGTATTATCGGCCATTTCGGTTTGGGTTTCTATTCCGCATTTATGGTAGCTTCCAAAGTGGAGGTACAAACTAAATCCTGGAAACCCGATACGGAAGCTGTTCGCTGGACTTGTGAAGGGTCCCCGGAATACACTATTGAAACCATCGAAAAGGCTGAACGCGGTACTGATATTATCCTGCATATCAGCGATGATAATACGGAGTTTTTAGAGAAAAAACGCATTGATGACCTGCTCGAAAAATACTGTAAATATTTAGCGGTTCCCATTCAGTTTGGCACCAAAACGGAATATTTTGAAACCGGCGAAGGAGAAGATGTCATCGAAGAGTCGCGCGAGGTGCCTAATATCGTTAATAACCCGAATCCGCTCTGGAAAAAATCGCCTAATGAACTGACCGACGAAGATTACCGGGCATTCTACCGCGAGCAATACCCAATGTCGCCCGAACCGATGTTCTGGATTCACCTGAATATCGATTACCCGTTCAACCTGACAGGGGTACTGTATTTTCCGAAAATAGGAAATGCCGTGGAAACCACCCGTAATAAAATCCACCTTTACAGCAATCAGGTGTTTGTCACTGATGATGTGCGCAATATCGTGCCCGAGTGGTTGCTGTTGCTCCACGGTATCATTGATTCGCCGGATATTCCACTTAATGTTTCCCGCTCGTACCTGCAAAGCGACGCCAATGTGAAAAAAATAAGTGACTATATCACGAAAAAGGTGGCCGACAAACTGCACGACCTTTTCAAGCAGGACCGCAGCGTTTTTGAAGAAAAATGGCGTGACTTGGGTGTTTTTGTGAAATACGGTATGGTTTCCGACGATAAATTCCAGGAGCGTGCCATGCATTTTGCATTGCTCACCAATACCGAAAACAAACATTTCCTGCTGGAGGAGTACAAGGAAAAAATTAAAGATTTACAGACCGATAAGCACAACAAACTGATCGTCATCTATACCAACGATCCCGCAGGCCACGATGCGCTTATTCAGGGTGCCCGCCGCCGCAATTTCGATGTGCTGGTGATGGATACAGTACTCGATAACCACTGGATGCAGCACCTGGAATACAAATCAGGTCAGGGTTTCACATTTGCCCGTATCGATTCTGATACATTGGACAATCTGGTACAAAAAGAGGAGGCGATTACATCGGTGCTGAGTGAAACAGAAATAGCAACAGTGAAATCTGTATTTGAAGGCGTGACTAAATCAACACCTGGTACCCATATAGATTGCAAAGCGATGTCGCCCGAAGATGCGCCCGTGGTCATTACCCGCCCTGAATTTATGCGCCGGATGAAAGAAATGCAGGCACTTCATGGAGCTGGTGATTCATTTCCCGACAGTATTAATGTAGTAATTAATACCAATCACCCGCTCGTGGCACAAAAATTAGTGCAGACAGAAGGTGAAGAAAGCCGCAACCAACTCGCTCAGTATTTATACGATATTGCCCTGCTACAACAGGGTATGCTGAAAGGAAGTGATTTGACGCGCTTTGTGGAAAAATCGTTGACTTTAGCGTAGTTAATAGAAATCAGGGAGAGAAGTGAGGGGGCGAGGAACGTTGTGTATACCTTTAAGCAGTATCTATTGCAGTTTTTATGCTGACCGATACAAGTGGTAGAATCAACGCTCCTCATCCCCTCTGTTTTTTATATTCTGTAACTCAATTGGAAGGCAGCGTAGTGCGGTGCCCCGAATCCTATTTCAAAACCAATTGCAAAATTAGGAGTGACATAACCCCTCAAGCCAAATGGAATAACCTGAAAATTAAAAGAGGTAGAAGTGCTGCGCAAAAAAGAATCCACCTCTTCCGGGAGGAGATCGGCAGCCGAGGTCAAACCAGTGGTCCAAATATTCGCCCCCAAGCGCAAACCCGAGTACATATCAAAGCGGTGTAAGTGACCATAATGCATCAGTGGGCGTAATCCCACGCTGACACGTGACATGCCGAGGTCGATTGGCCCGACGTATGTGCCCTTTAATTCCCTTGGAACGACAATTTGATCAGCTATAAAGGTGAAATTGGAATAAGCCCCCGCGACACCAAGACTGAACCATGGGGTAATGCCGTAATCATAAGCAATACCATAAGCTGGCGTCCCTTTGATTTTTAAATTGACAGTATTCAATTCACTATAACTATTGGATACCCACCCAAAATGCTGGAAAAGATTCATTCCTGCAGCTGCAGACAGGATGTGCCGGCCACCAGCATTTTGAGCGGCCAAATTTGTGGCAATGCCCATTACGCCCACGAGCATTAAAAAAGTATACTTTTTCATATCAGGGCATAAAGGTAACTATTCAGGTGCGTTCTCTGGAATGGCGTTTTTTTATACGGTGATATAGATGGGTTCCTTCACTTCATTCAGGAGGACAGTGCCCTTTTCTCCGTGTCACTCCGCGCAAACCCCCTCTACGCCCCAAAGGCAAATAAAGCATGCAGCTAATAAAAAAAGCAGGCAAAGTGTAACGTCCTCCAACCAAGCATACCTATTCCAATTCAGAAATAGTCTGCCCGTGGTGTACGCAACACATTGCCTACTTGAATTTTGCCTGTTGCCTACTTATTAATGCTCCGTCTCATCATGCGCATGTTTCGCATATTCGGCAGCAAGTTTTGCCTGCAGATCCATTGGAACCGGGGCATAATCGGAGAATTTGATCGAAAACTTGGCCTTGCCCTGTGTGAGCGAACGCAGGGTAGACGAATACTTATGCAGTTCTTTCAATGGTACGCGCGCCTTAATTACCTGATAATGACCATCGGCATCCATACCGCCAATAATGGCACGGCGGGTTTGCAGATCACCCATGACACTACCCATCACCTCGGCATCACACATAACCTCAAGGTCGTAGATTGGCTCCAGCAATTGCGGCTGCGCCTGGAGGAAATTCTCCTTAAAGGCCATGGTCGATGCAATTTGGAAGGCCATATCATTAGAATCGACTGCGTGCATCTTTCCGTCATAAATAGATACCCGGATATCACGGCAATAAGAGCCAGTCAATGGCCCTTCCTCCAGTTTGGCATGAATCCCTTTTTTAATAGCATTGATAAAACGCGCGTCAATAGAGCCACCCACTATCGCCCAGCAGAATGAAAACTTGCCGCCCCACTTCAGGTCTTCCACCTCTATGTTTTTGACCGTCAATCCGTGGGGCGCAGGAATACCTTCATACCAGGGCTCTACCCGCATGTGTACTTCCGCAAACTGCCCCGCGCCGCCGGATTGTTTTTTATGCCGGTAATCTTTGTTCGACTCCTTTTGTATCGTTTCGCGGTAAGGGATACGCGGCTCCATATATTCTATGTGAACGCCAAAATTCTGTTCGGCCTTCATCTTGACGACATCTAAGTGCATCTCACCTTGCCCCTGAATGATCGTTTGTTTGAGTTCCAGGCTCTGCTCCACATGAAGGGTTGGATCCTCTTCGCGGATGGAGTGCAGGGCATGTGCCATTTTTTCCACCTCTGCTTTGCTCGGCGGCACTACCGCCATCCTGATCCGGGGTAATGGAAAATGAATACGCTCAATGCGGGTTTCTGACCCTTTGGGGTTGAGCGTCTGGTTGGAATGTGATCCTTTTAATTTAACCACGCAACCGATATCGCCGGCCCGTAGTTCAGGCACTGCATCGCGGTTTTTACCTTCACTTTCAAATAGTTGTGCAAAACGTTCCACCGCACCGGTATCGGCATTGGTGAGTTCATCACCCGTTTTTAAAGTTCCGGAATATACTTTGAAATAAGAGACGTTACCTACTTTCGGCTCGTTGACTGTTTTGAAAATAAATACACAGGGACGGGCACCGGGATCGCAGGGTTTTGAACCGCCGCCTTCCAGACTTGCCGCTGGCCGATCGGAAGGACTCGGACAAACGTCGTGGATAAAGCCCATAATCCGTCCGCTACCCATATCTTTCAAACCTGAAGCACAGAATACCGGAAAAAACTGGTGGTGCGCCAGACCAATAGAAAGCCCTTTCGCCAGTTCTTCCTCGCCCAAAGTGCCTTCCTCAAAGTATTTTTCCATAAGACCCTCATCATTTTCTGCGGCGGCCTCTACCAACACCCCGTGCATATCGTTGGCGCGTTGCTGATGTTCGGCAGGAATTGGTTTCTTTTCGGGTTTCCCGCCGCCAGCCGGGAATACATACATGACCATGCGGAGTGCATCTACGATGGCATTGAACCCCGTTCCCTGATTGACAGGAAATTGGAGGGGCAATACCCGGCTGCCAAAGCGGTTAACGGCCTGCTCTAAAGTGGTTTCATAATCTGCTTTTTCATGGTCCAACTGGTTAATGACAAATATAGTCGGCGTCGCGTATTGATCTACATACTCCCAGATAATTTCGGTGCCGACCTCCACGCCGCTGCGGGCATTAAGCATTACGACAGCCGTATCGGCTACTTTCAATGCGGTAACTACTTCTCCCACAAAATCGTCCAATCCCGGCGTATCGAGGATATTGATCTTGGTGTCTTTCCAGGAGGCGTGCAGCACAGAAGCAAACAGGGAATGTCCCCGCTCCTGTTCGATGGTGGTGTAATCGCCCTGCGTGTTACCCTCCGTAACAGAGCCCCGGCGGGTGATGGCTTTTGCTTCGAAAAGCATGGTTTCAGCAAATGTGGTTTTGCCGCAACCTGCGTGGCCTACTAATACCACATTTCGGATCTTGCTGGTGTCATAAGTTGCCATTGCCAATAAAAAAGGTTAGGTGAGTGAATACGGTTGTAAACGAACGAAGTGAAGCATTCGAAATAAAATTTTGTTTTGTGAAACGATTTTTTTCAAGGACTAAATGTAGGTACGGAATTGATAATGCAAGCAAAAAGGCAGGTTTTTTTTCAAAAAATATTCAGTTGGGAATAGTGTGGATATTGTGAAAAGAACAAGCTATTATTTAAGGTTTAACGTCATCATTTCAGAAAAAGGTGATACCTCACAATATGCCCTACATAAAACCGAGGTTGAAACACTGACTATGTTGCAACCCCGAAACAGGAAACATTAAAACCTTTTTTAGTGCGTGATTACAAATTCTTTATTAATAATCGGCTTGCCATCTTCAATATATTGCAAAAAATATACTCCCGGCGTATATTCTGGCAAATCGCATACTGTTGTCAAATCATCTAATGCCGCTTTCCACACCTTTTTTACTTTCCCTGCTGCATCGACAATCCTGAAAATGCCTTTGGAATAAGTATACCCATTGTGGTATACAGCGATGTATCCTTTAGCAGGATTGGGATATAGCCGCAGCCATCCTCCAGGCCAATCAAGATCTGCATTATTGTCAGTAAGTTGGCAGTTCGGAACCAAACAGCCATAATTGTCTACTTTCAATAGCCACCCTTACTGCCATGCAATTGTACTGTCTGCTTCGGGTCGGGTGACTTCGGCGGCAATCCAGTAGCCTCCACCCGGAGCTGGCTGTATTTCGTGCATCTGACTATCGTATCCGTTTTGGATAGTGTCGCTGTTAAATTGCAACACGCGCATCCACAAACTGTCGCCATTTTCTGCAACTTTGCCGATAATACCCATGACCTGCCCTCCCAGATTGGTTGGAGGACTCAACATGTTCCCCAGACCAATAAATCCGTCGCCGTCATTCGCCGGTAATACACGGATGATTTCATTACTTGCATAATGATAACATCCATTACCCATCAAAGTTTCCCAGAGTACGGTAATGTGATCAGGTGCTAATTTAAAAATACTCGCATAATAAGAAGTAGTAGCCATACCTCCTCCTCCTGGGAATTCGCGGGAGACCGCCGACCCGCCGATAATGCTGTTATCTTCCAACAGGAACATATCTCTAACCACATAGCCTTTGTTGTTATTATCGCCTATGGGAGGGTATTGCCATTCCCAGTTGATCTCATTTCCGCTGCTGTCGGTTTCAAAAATATATTTCTGAAATATCGAGTTGGCAAAAATAGGGTTGGTGAATACACTGCCTCCGATGATGATATTTTTGTGCTCATCTAAACACATTGCTCCCACGCCTTCCCTTAAAGTGTTGGTTCCAAATTGTTTAAACCATTCCACTTCGAAATCTTTGCTCACTCTGGCAAGAAAAATACTTTTCCGCTCAAGCGTGGAAACTGTCAAATTACCTGCAAGCAGGTAACCTTCGTCTTCTGTTTGTATCCATTCTAATGGAATAATATGGCTTTTTTCCGGAGAATAAGGACTGATGAATGAAGCAGTTTGCAGTTGATTTTCATTAGTGTCAAATTCGGAAATATAAGCATGTATTATAACAGTATCTAAAAAACTGCCACTTACAATCAAATTACCATTATTATTAACAGACAATCTGGTAAACCATGTATTAATTATCATATTTGAATCTGCCATTTCTGTTCGCCAGTTCACATTCCCGTCCAAATCAAATTTACATAAAAAACTACCTTCTCTGTAAAAACTGTCTGTCATTACTCCTTTTACATAAATACAACTATCAGTGGGATAAATACCGGTAAAAACTGTAGCCAGGTATCCAAAATTGTATATCTTACTCAGATATTCTGATTGACAGAAAATAGCAGTAGTACAGCAAATAAAAGTGAATATAAGGCAAATATTTTTCATTTTAATTAAATAAAACCGTGGCTTCAGTGCTGTAGGCCAACAAATAGTTTTCTTGAAAAAAGAAGATAACCAAAGATAGGGTCACTAATAATCAAATCCAAGCCATCCTTCTTTTTTAATATCTATTAGCCCCTTTTGTTATGCTTTCTCCCTGCATATTTGACCATTTCCCCGAAACCAGCAACAAAATCACCCACATACACCATTTCCTAAATTATTCTTATCTTTGCCATTTGAATATCCAAAGGAAGGCAGAAAACTTATTTTGCCTTTCCTAAGACAGCATTAATCCGTTAGTTTTTTTGAGGTAATGAAAGTATCGTTGAATTGGTTACGAGATTTTCTCGATATAGATAATACCCCCGATGAAATCGCTGATATATTGACCTCTCTGGGTTTGGAAGTGGAAGGTTGGGAAGAAGTTAGGCCGTCGCCCGTCGATCTGCATAAAGTTGTTACCGGGCTTGTTACTGCCTGTGAACCTATTCCTGATACTGACCATCTTTCCGCCACCCAGGTGGAAGTAAGCGATCCCGCTCATCCCGGGGAAGTGCGCACATTGTCCATCGTGTGCGGCGCGCCCAATGTGGCTGCTGGCCAAAAAGTCATGGTCGCCCTTTCGGGTGCGAATGTTTTCAGCAAAGACGGCACGCTGTTCACCATTGGTGAACGTAAAGTGCGCGGGGTTCCTTCTCAAGGAATGATTTGCGCGCAGGATGAACTGGGCGTTGGCCATGATCATTCCGGCATCATGGTGTTGCCCCCCGAAACCCCGCTCGGTGTTACGGCAGCGACCTGGTTTAACCTCAATAGCGACATTGTGATAGAAGTGGGGCTCACCCCCAATCGCGCCGATGCCACCAGTCATGCTGGTGTCGCCCGCGACCTGCTCGCCTGGATGCGCCACCATGTCGCACCCGGGACCGAAATCAGGCTTCCCGATGTTGCTACTTTTCCGAATAGTACTGAACCTTCTCCGGTTATCGTCGAAGAGGTCGATACCACAGCATGCTTAAGATATGCTGGCGTGTCCATTATCGGCGTAAAAATACAGGAAAGTCCAGGCTGGCTCAAAGATCGCCTGCTGGCTGTCGGCATTCGCCCGATCAATAACGTGGTGGATATCACCAATTACGTTCGAGTCGAACTGGGCCAACCGCTGCATGCATTCGATCAGGCGGAGATTAAGGGCAATAAAGTGATTGTCAAAACACTTCCCGAAGGTACCTTATTTACATCCCTCGATGGGGTGGAACGCAAACTCTTCGCCGAAGACCTGATGATCTGCGACGGCGAGTCGACCCCAATGTGTATTGGTGGTGTATTCGGCGGATTAACGAGTGGTGTTAAGGAATCAACAACGGCCATTTTTCTGGAAAGTGCGTGTTTTCACCCGCGCTCTATCCGGCGGTCCATGCTTCGGCACAACCTCCGTACCGATGCTGCATGGACTTTTGAAAAAGGCGTTGATCCCAATGGTTGTGTGTATGCATTGCAACGCGCCGCTTTAATGATCCAGGAACTGGCGGGCGGAACCATCACCGGTGCAATCACGGATATTTATCCTTCACACGTACATCCAGCGCAGATTCCCGCTACTTACACCAGAATACATGCCCTGATCGGAGAAAAAATTCCAGTCCCGGTCATTAAAAATATCCTTTCGGCACTAAATATCGGGATGACAGATGAAACCGCAGATGGTTTTATGGCTGTTATTCCGACGAATAAACCTGATGTGACCCGCGAAGCCGACCTCATCGAAGAAATTCTTCGCGTGTACGGTCTTGATACGGTTCCTATGCCACAGGCGATCCGGTCGAGCATGGAAATCACGCCGAAACCTGACCCGGAAGCGATTCGCAATCATATTGCTAACTTGCTGGCTGCGCAGGGATTTTTGGAGTGCATGAATTTGTCACTTTCCAATTCAGACTATTACGAAGGCGAAAAAGCAATTTTGCCGTTGGCCGAAGGTGCTGTGGTGCGCGTGCACAACACTGCCAATCAGGGCCTTGATTGTCTCCGACCAACGTTGGTTTTGGGTGGACTGGAAGCGATTCGCCACAACCAGAACCGCCAGCGCCCCGACCTGCGGTTGTTTGAATACGGTAAAACCTATAGCCGCAGCGCTGCGTCGTCCAATGAACCGGCGGAAGCGCGGTCGACTAAAGGTTTCCACGAAGTCATGCGATTGGGTATTTTTCTTACAGGAGCCCATGCTGCTGAATCCTGGAACCCGGCGGCCAAAAAAACAGTTGACTTTTATACCTTAAAAACCCATGTCAACCAGGTGCTTAGCCGACTGGGCATTGGTGGTTACCAGGAGACAACCCTTCAGGCAGAAGGTCCATTTAAGGCAGCGCTCCGTTACCACCGTGGTCCGCAGGAAATAGTGACTTTCGGCATAGTGGAGCCTTCATTAGTAAAGAAATTCGATGTGAAAAATGCGGTGTATTTCGCCGATTTTCATGTTGAAAATATCGTTAAAGCTATTGCTTCCGTAAAAATGCAATACGCTGAACTCAGTAAATACCCTACAGTTCGCCGCGACCTGGCGCTGGTGCTCGCACAATCGGTATCCTTTGGCGAAATCCGGCAACTGGCTGCAAAAACAGGTAAAAAAATACTCAAAGACGTCAATTTATTTGACGTTTTTGAAGATGAATCAAAACTCGGACCCGGTAAAAAGTCTTATGCGGTCAGTTTTGTCTTTGAAGACAGTGAAAAAACGCTGCAGGACAAAGATATTGACCAAATAATGCAACAGCTACAAACCGCTTTTGAAACCAAACTAAACGCCCAGATCAGAAAGTAACAGCCTGGGAATCATTCATTTTCTCACATCAAATCGTTTTCAATTTATCATGGATATAATCAGCATAGTTATTGGAATAGTCGGACTGGCAGCCGGAGGAGGCATTGCCTGGGTGGTGGCAAGTCGCGGCAGCAAAGTGGATACTCAAAAAAGTATAGAAGAAAGTAACCGCAAAGCCGACCTTATTATTCAGGAAGCACGCTTAGGTGCCGAACGGGTAAAAAATGAAGCAGCACTTACTGCTGAAAAAAGCCTTAGTAAGGCAGAAGCAGAAAATGAGCGTATCAAACAGCAAAAAATTCAGGAGGCCAAACAACGCTTTACCGAAATGAAGGCCCAGTTCGAAAACGAAAAAATTCAGCACCAACTCCACCTGAAAGAGATGGAAATGGATTTCGTTTCCAAACAGAAAGACCTGAAAGTCGAAGAAGATGCTTTAAATCACCGCTTCAATGAATATACCCGGCAGAAAGCAGAACTGGACAATAAAGGGCAGGAAGTGGAAAGTATCCGGGATAACTTAGACAAACAACTGAAAATTGTTCAGAAGAAAAAGGAAGAACTGGAAGCAGCCAATGAGGAGCGAATCAAAGCACTGGAAAAAGTTGCACAGTTGTCCCAGCAGGAAGCCAAAGACCAGTTGTTGGAACAAGTGCGGATGAAAAGCGAAAGTGAAGCCCTTTCCATCGTCAAAGAGGCGATCGTTCAGGCCAAACAAACGGCCAATAAGGAAGCAAAAAAGATCATTATCCAGACAATACAGCGTACCGCTGCTGAAATCACAATCGAGAATACCGTTTCGGTGTTCAACCTGGAAAATGATGAGATGAAAGGCCAGATCATCGGTCGCGAAGGCCGTAATATTCGCGCTCTTGAAGCGGCCACAGGTGTGGAAGTGATCGTCGACGATACACCGGAAGCCATCGTGATCTCTTCCTTCGATCCCATTCGCCGCGAAGTGGCCCGCCTTTCGCTCCAGCGCCTGGTAGCTGATGGTCGTATTCACCCGCAACGTATTGAAGAGGTGGTGGCTAAGGTGCGTAAACAGCTGGAAGAACAAATTGTCGAAATCGGTGAACGCACCGTGATCGAACATAATATTCACGGTCTTAGCCCGGCCCTCGTGCGCATGGTGGGCCGTATGCGTTTCCGTTCCTCTTACGGACAAAATCTGCTCAAGCACTCTATTGAGACCGCAGAACTCTGCGGAATCATGGCTTCCGAGTTGGGGCTCAATCCGAAACAGATCAAAATGGCCAAACGTGCCGGTCTCTTGCACGATATCGGAAAAGTAGCAGAAGAAGAAACAGAACTGTCGCACGCACTTGTGGGGATGCAGTTGTGCGAACAAAATGGGGAACATCCAGTGGTGGTGAATGCCGTAGGTGCGCACCACGATGAGATTGAGATGAACAATATTATTGCGCCTATTGTACAGGCTTGTGATGCGATCTCTGGTGCCCGTCCGGGTGCCCGCCGCGAAATTCTCGAGAACTATCTCAAAAGGATCGGCGAACTCGAAGATCTCGCCATGAGCTATGAAGGCGTTTCGAAAGCATTTGCGATGCAGGCTGGTCGGGAACTCCGTGTAATTGTGGAGGCTGATAAAGTGACTGACCAATACGCTGATGATTTGTCGTTCCTGATTTCACAAAAAATCCAGGATGAAATGCAGTACCCCGGCCAGATTCGGGTAACGGTGATTCGTGAAAAGCGCGCCGTGGCATTCGCAAGATAAGAACGAGGTTGTCAAATAGGTGTTAATATTAAAGAGTATTCAGCAAGCAAGTCGATCTAAATATTAGGTCGGCTGCTTTTTGAATACTCTTTAATATTATGACAAGCTGCTGAATGGCCGGCAGTAAATTTTTCTCTACCCAATTAAAGGTAATTTTTAGTACCTTTGACCAAAATTTAATTTTTACAGATTTTTGGGTAGAGAAATATATCTTTTTGGCCCGTTTTTTGTCTTAACGATAGTATCTTTTTAATCTCCTTCCCGTTGCAAAACGGGCGCATTGTTTCTGGTAATAATCTCACGAGAAGGACTTTGCTTTTTTCATTATCCTTAGGGTAATCCATTCAGTTGTTCCCATGAATAAACGTTCACTCGTTTTAGTAGCCTGTCTTGGGCTGCTTTACTTTTCATCGCTTTTTGGTCAGGTAGGCTTCTCCTTGCCTTCCTATACCAACACCAGTACAGGCCAGAATCTGGACTTCCCTGTTTCCGTTGTACATTTCGACAGCGTATTTTCTATTCAGTTTGTTATCCAGTGGAATCCCAATATATTGGAGTTTCAAGGTATTGAGCATTTGGTCAATCCCCTCAATATTGTGGATAGTTCCTGTTTTAATTTGCTGGAAACCAGCCAGGGATTTATACGGTTCCGTTGGTATTCGTCTTCTTACAAATCACTGCAGAATACCGCTACCATTTTTATCCTTAAAATGAAAGTTATCGGTTTAAATGGCACCGTCTCACCAGTAGTATTTACGGAGTTGCCACCTGTTACGTATTTCGAAATCGTAAGAGGAAAAAATAACCAGTTCTTCTTTCTGAACACCGCGCTGCTCACCAATGGCAGTGTGACAGTAGGGACTGTTGATAGTGAAGAACCGGCGACCGTTTTTGCTCGGGATTTAAGTATCGCTCCCAACCCATTTTCGGCTTCAGCAACACTCGCTTTTGAAATGCCGCAAAGCGATGAAGTAAAGTTGCGGATAACTGATGCCTTGGGCCGAATAGTTCATCAGGCCGATTTTCAAGTGCAACAAGGACACAACGAGGTTCAATTGAATGGTGCAGCGCTCGTTAATAATGGTATTTATTACATTCATCTTTTGACTGACCGGCAGCAGGTTGTTCGCCCCGTTATTTTTAACGGCGGCAAATAGGACAGGCCTTTCTCTTCATTTCAAAGTTTAATTGTAATATGAAATCACTTATCATCATCCTTTTGGGGGGGGGCTCCTTGTTGTATCCAGCCAGCGCCAGTACACAAGCGCTTTGTTTGGCTTTCTCCCCTTCAACAGTTTCCGGTCCGGTTGGGTCGACTACAGAGGTAAAGGTAGTTGCTGAAACTTTTGATAATTTGGTTGCTATTCAATTCCCAATCGTGTACGACCCTGCAATACTTGAATTTGATGCCGTAAACATACCAGATCCTTCGCCGCTGCCCAATTTTTTTTACGGAACACCGCCAATGAACACCAGTATATATGGCCTTCATTCAGGCAAAGTCACACTTGTCTGGTTTGATTCCGCAGGTTCCGCAAATTCGTTGGCTCCTGGCACCTTGTTGTTTACCATCAGGTTCAAAATAAAGGCAACTGGCAGCAGCGCTCTCGCCATTGCCAACACGACTACTCCGGCCATCTCTATTGTTGGACAGAATAATGTTACCGCAGTGTTTACCAACCCATGTTCCCCTTTGGTTGGACAAACAGACATTAACAACCCGCACGGTATGGAGACTTCCATTGCTCCAAACCCATTTTCATCCAATACTACGCTGACTATAAATGCTGCTGAAGACACGGAAACGATGATATATATCACCGATATCGCAGGCAAAATTTGTTATCAAAAAAATATGTACCTAAAACAGGGTATAACTGGCACGGAAATTGCCTGTACCATGTTACACGGCGCTGGAATGTACTTTGTTCACCTTGTTACAGATCGCGCTCATGTGGTACAATCAATTGTTTATCAGTAAATTATATCATTATCCCTTGACATTTTTCACTTCACTTCACTCATCATCCCGCTCACTGCATTCACAAGAGATGAAACCGATATTTAATACACTCGTCGCGCTTTTAGTCCTTTTTTCAGCTTCTTTGCTGAACGCTCAAACCCTGACTATCAGCTTCAGTCCTGCCGCTCCAAGCGGTACGGTTGGTTCTAACATCACGGTTGATGTGATCGCCAATGATTTTACCAATATTGCAGGTATGCAGTTCCCGATTCTTTTTGACAAGACTAAGTTGGAGTTCCAGTCGGCGAATACGCTAACGCCCGATTTGCCCAACTTTATTTACGGTACACCTCCTAATCCCAGTAGTATCGCGAATCCTGTAGGCACTAATAAAGTATCAGTTGTGTGGTTTGATCCATCCGGAGCGCCTAATTTCCTGGCTCCTAATGCGATCCTTTTTAAGATGGTTTTTAAAGTATTAGTGGCAGGCACTTCCAATATCTACATTGGGAATGCTCCTCCGCCCTCCATTAATGTGTTCGGTGAAGGAAATATTCCTGCTACTTTTACCTATCCAACAGGACCTCCCGTACTCAACGGTTTTGCATTAGTGATGCCAACGGAAGAGGTGCAGCCGGGTGATACCGTATGTTTACCAGTGACAGTAAATGACTTTACCAATGTGGTTGGTATGCAGTTTATGGTGAACTGGAGCAGTAATATGTTTACGTTCAGCCACGTGCAGAATTTTGGAATTAACTATTTTGACTGTACTAAATTTAATCCCGGAACTCTTGGCCGCCTTGCGGTGAACTGGGAGGATATTACAGGTATTGGTACCTCTGTCGCCAATGGAAGTGCTATTTTTGAAGTTTGTTTGATTGCAAATGGTGCTAATGCCGCCGTGGGTGGTGTCTCGAATGTACGTTGCGACGGCGCTGGCATGCCACCGTCTTCGCCTATCGCTATTGAAAATAATACAGGGGCTAATGTCTGGTCGAATGCAAGTTCCAGTATCGCCGGGCCGGTTACAGTAAATGCCAATGCTACGCCCGATGATAAAATTGTAAGATTTATAGCAGATACCTCTACTGTTACACAAGTGGGCAACAATGCCGTTGTGAATATAAAGGTGAAGAACTTTAAAAACCTGAACTCCTTCCAGTTTGTACTGATGTACGATCCATTGGTTTTAGGAACTACTCTTCCAACATTCACCACTATTCTGCCGAATGGTACCCTGCCATTGCCAGCCACCGGGCCACAGATGAAGGTGGAACAGGTTGCAGGGCAACCAGGTAAATTGAAAATTAGCTGGCGTTCATTATCTGCTAGCTCTGGTCAGACTATCGCTGATGGCACATCCATCATTACCCTGACATTCCCAACGAATACTGCTTCTCCGGGGGCATCCACACGCCTCATGATTGGTGGTTTAACCAATCCAGTGATCCCGATGCAGGTGTCGGAGCGAAATTTCACGTGTACATTTATGCCGCGGTCAAATGACGGATTTGTAAAAATAAGTGCGTCTTCGCCAAATGCAACAGTAACACTGGTGAGTAAAACAGACGTTAACTGCTTTGGCAATAATAATGGCAGTATTGATATCAATGTAGTTGGCGGTACCACTACCACCTATACTTACCTGTGGAGCAGGGTCCCTGCGGGTTTCTCTGCCACTACACAAGATATTACTAACCTCGCGCCAGGTACCTATCAGGTAACGGTGACAGCAGGCACACAAATGGTCAGCCTCGCAACACCGGTAGTGATTGCCGGGCCAATAGCGCCTATATCAATTCCAACCTCCGGCGCAGGTGCGCTCGTTATTCAGGCCGTGAAGTGTTTTAACGGCAGCGATGGTAATATTTCAATCAATCCTGTTGGAGGCACAGCGCCTTATACTTACCTCTGGACGGGTGGTATAACCACACAAAATCTGACAAGCCGCCCAGGCGGTACTTATACAGTGACGATTACCGATAGTAAGGGGTGTACCACCGTTTCTGCGGGATATAATATTGCCACACCTGCGAACCCGCTTCTGATTACGGCCTCCCAGTCTCAGATAAAAGATGTACGTTGTTTTGGAGAATCAAACGGATCGGTGACTACAGCAGTTGCCAATGCCAACGGTACGCCTAATTTTGTTTGGTTCCGCGTAAGTCCTGCGCCTTCGGTGCAGGTATCGTCGGCTCAGAGTCCAAATAATTTTGGAGCAGGTACTTATACCGTAACTGTTACAGATGGTAACCAGTGTACCGCAGTGCTGTCACAAGTGGTAACCATTAACAACCCACCTTCTGCATTCAGCCTTCCGGCACCAACCACGACACAACCAGCCTGTGAAGGTCAAAATAATGGTTCTATTTGTTTGTCACCGACTGGTGGATGGGGTAATTACAGCTACCAATGGAGTACTCCGTCACCAGGTGCGGGCCCATGTCCATCAGGTGTTGGTGCAGGTACTTATTCTGTCACAGTAACCGACGGTAATGGCTGTGCAAGCGCCACATCCACTACCTTAATATCAACATCTGTAGCGCCATCTGTAACGAACCTGATGAAAACGGATATTACCTGTTTCAATGCGGGTAACGGTAGTATCACGATCTCTTTGAATGCGCCGTTCACCAGTATCAACTGGACTGGCCCGGCTGGCCCGGCAGGAAGTGGTACCACGATCAGCAACCTTAGCGGTGGCGATTACATGGCCACACTGAATTACGGTACAGGTTGTTCTAAGCCTTATGGCCCGGTTACTATTGTGAACCCAGCGCCTATTACGGTTACCGTTGTTGGCACCACACAACAAAACGGCCCTACTGGTGGCTCTATTGATATCTCGGCCACTGGCGGAACTGGTCTGCTGTCTTATGCATGGACTGGCCCGGGCTTCACTTCCAGCGTACAAGATCCAACTAATCTCCAGCCTGGTACTTATACTTTAATTGTAAGAGATGCCAATAACTGTTCGACTCCTCCTCAGACGATAGAAATCACAAGTGCTTGTTTGGTTTGCAGCGCTACTGCTTTCGCTACAAAATCTTGTGGAAATGATGGTTGTATTAATGTGACCGTACCCGTCAATGCACAAAGTCCCTTCGTTTTAACCTGGGTAGGCTCTTGCGGAACTGGAACCAAAGCATTCCCGGAAGGAACTTATGATTTGTCTATCTGTGATCTTAAGCCTTGTGCATACAATGTGTCCATCACCGATGCCAATAATATGACGTTTACTTTCCCGTCAACACAAACAACGGTGGAAGCACGTCCAGGGGTTCAAATCACTTCAACTGGTGTAAACCCAACGCAGGCCAACATGAATGGCAGTATCAACATTAGCCCTGGCCCTGGCCTGCCACTGACATATATGTGGATTTCAGGAAATATTCCTGTACCACCGAATAACCTGAACTCTCCGGTAATATTTCAGTTAGATTCCGGAACCTATTGCGTGAAGGTAACGAACTTGTTGCCAGAAGGATGTGAGGAAGAATACTGCTTTGATCTGGTGCGCGAATACCCAAACCTGATCTGTGGTTCACCAGTGGTAACGAGCCCTAACTGTCTGTCAACGGCAAATGGTAGCATCACATTGAGCCCCACAGGTGGTAATAACAGCTTTACGTACAGTTGGGCTGGTTCAAATGGCTTTACTGCGACAACTAAAAATATTATTAACCTCGGACCTGGTACTTATACGTGTACTGTGACTTCCGGTGATGGTCAAACCTGCGTGGTGACACCATCCACTCTTACGCCACTCTCTACGCTGGCAGTATCTAATGTCAACGAAGTATCTGATTTCAATGGTTATCAGGTGTCGGGTGTTGGTATCTGTAACGGTGTGGCTAATGTGGTGACTGCGGGTGCTTCCGGTACAGTAAGTTATTTGTGGAGCAATGGTATAACTACTGCATCAAATACCTCTCTTTGTGGTGGTGTGTACAGTCTGATTGTTACCGACCAAACGGGGTGCACAGCATCCTGGACAAACGAACTCACTTCGCCTGCCGCAGTAGTGGCTACTGTTACACCCGGAGTGGAGTATAACGGTTATGGCGTAAGTTGTAACGGTGCATGTGATGCAATCGCACGGATCAGTGTGGCTGGTGGGGTAGTGCCTTATGTGGTAAAATGGCCGGGAGGAAAGACGGAATTATTGATTAACTCCGCTTCTTTTGCTTTACAGAGCGATATCTGTGCGGGTATTCAAACGGTAGTAATTACTGATGCTAATGGTAACGTGACTAACTTCCCTTTTACCATTACTGAACCAGATCCAATCACACTGACGTTCACTGATATTGAGCCCTTAAATTTAGCTACGTGTAATGCGGAAATTATTCCGGAAGCAACAGGTACTGTAGGTGACGTTACTTATCAGTGGCAAAGCCAATTCCATCAGGGCAATGGTCTCCGTGCCGATGGGTTGTGCGCCGATGAGGTGGTCTCCTTTAAGGTTACTGACGGAAATGGTTGTACAGCAACGGCTCAGCATACCGCTCCGTTCCCAACGGACGAGTGTTTTAACGTTAACCCGGTTCTTACACCGAATGGCGACGGCGACAACGATTATTTTGAAATCCTTTGTCTCCAGAACTATCCGAATACAGTTGAAATTTACGATCGCTGGAACCAGGCCGTTACTACCAAAATTACCAACTATGCTAATAACTGGGATGGTAAACGCGGTGGAGTGCCGGTACCTGAAGGCGTTTATTTCTATGTCGTTTCCTTTGTCAATGATTTGGGACAACCCATCACATTAAAAGGATACTTCAATATTCTCCATTAATAGACTTGTTGCGGTGGGAGTGCCCAAGCCTTGACATTAGAGATTTTTTGGGCTGATTGAGGCTCTTTTTGAGTTCGTAGCATCACTACGGACGAAAAAAAGCCGAAAAGCAGCCCAAAAAGGTCAATTTCAGGCCGGGACCTCCCACCGCAACAAGTCTAAAAAGGCCAATTGGTTGAATTCATAGCAGTGTATCCTTTAGGAACCAGTACTGTGAATTCAACCAACTCAAGGCTACTCAATAAAAAAGAAGTGCAGGATGAATACCTAGTACTTCATACTTCATACTTATTTTCATCATTACTCTTTATTCCATCAACTGATTTTTTCCCATGAAAAAAGCATTGTTTTCGCTTGTTCTTGGCCTCGCCGCTTCGGTTTCCGTTATTGCTCAGGAGGCTGCCACTTACGCACAATATCAATTATATCCTATATTCTACAATCCAGGTGTTACTGGATTCAGCGGGAACCACGAGTTTCTGTTGAACGCCCGTAAAGCGCAGGCCAGTTTCCCGGGAACTCCGGTATCTTATACTGCCATGTATCATGGTTCAGTGGGCGACAAACTTGGTTTGGGTGCTTCGGTGTTTTCTGAGAAAATCGGCGATATGACCACCACCAAAGTTCAGGGCAACTACGCCTTCCGTTTTCGTCTTCAAAAAGCCCAGATCGGTATTGGTTTGACCACAGAATTCATTAATTCCCGTGTTAGCCAAAGTCTGCTTTCCAATGCATACGTAGATTCAGGCGATGCAGTATTGGAAGATCATACTAGTGGACAGCAATTATTTGACGCTTCGGTTGGCTTCCACTTGTTGTACGATGAAAAATTATTTGTCGCTTTGGCACTTCCAAATACTGCTCGTACACGTATCGACCAGGTTCCTGTAGATGTTCCACAGGTTGAAACAACCAATAACCGCACTAATTACATCTTCCATTTCGGTTATATTATGAACCGGCCTGGCCAGGGGTACAGCTTGATTCCATCTTTGGCAATCCGCAGTATCCGTGATGTGCCGTTTCAGGTAGACCTGAATTTACAGGGCCGTTTCCTGGAAGACAAACTTATAGCGGCGATTACAATGCGTCCGGGCACTAGTGGTATCGCTGGATTTATGATTGGCTCACAGTTTAAAAATGCACAAATAATTTATTCCTATGACATTGCATTTGGCCCTTTCCAGCAATACCACGCTGGATCACACGAAATTACCATGTCGTACACTTTGAAGAACCGCAAAAAGTCGATGCCGGCGGCGGGAGATTCTAAGTAGTGGGACGGGAATGAATAAGTTGGGTGGTGTAATTTGTATTTTTTAAAAAAAATACAAATTACACCACCCAACTTATTCATTTACAGGTAAAGATAAACAATTGGTTTTTGGGATGGCCTCTCCGCGAAAAGTCGCAGGGGGGCTTTTTTTGTGGGCAGTTACATTTGTTTCTGTTTTTGATCTGAATTTTATATGAAAAAATGCGATCTGGATTTTTATTATATGCCGTGTACGGGCGAATCTTATTTTACCCCTGATGTATATTCTTTACTGGTGGAACCCTGGATTTGGGTTGCCAATCCCAACACTGTAGCAGTATGTGCCGCTGCCGCAGATTCAATGACCTTATTTTTGTACGATCACCCCATTTCCTATCCTGATGGTACGGGTGGATCCGCGCCGTTTATGGCTTTTCGGGAAGTGGAAGGTACTGGTATTGACACGGTGATTGGGGTGGCACTGAATACGGAATTTTATTACAATTTGAGTCCGTGTCAGTTTGTGGTAGATACGAAACAGCCGCTGACACATAGTGAACTATCCTATTCATTACAGATTTTTCCAACACTGAGCGATGGTCGCTTTACGGTACTGAATGACCGTCCGGAACCGATAACGGTACTGGAAGTTTATGATGTTTCAGGCCGGATCATTTCAAGTATTAGTGGTGGGAGCGATATACTGCAAACAGTAAACCTGCATGAACATCTTCAGGGAGTATATTTTATTCATGCTCTTTGGAAGGACGGTTTTGTTGGCGTGGCAAAGGTGATTATAGCAACGGTAGAAGGCAAAAATATTGTGCAGGGAGTCCCAACCCAATTCGCACGGGTCGCCCAACTTGTGATACATTCTACGAATTGCCTGTTCTTTACTTTGCCTGCTGATAAAAGCTTTCGCTAACGGCCACTGCGAGCGCTTGCATCTCATCAGCGGGGATGCTGACAGCGGGATGGCCAAACCCGAAATCGGCCATAGTATTCATTGGAAAAAGGTGGATATGGGCATGAGGAACCTCAAGCCCAATTACCGCAATACCCACCCGCTGGCAGGGAATGACCGCTTCAATGGCTTTGGCCACCTTCTTGGAGAAAGCCATCAAAGCGCCCAATGGAGCATCTTCCATGTCAAAAATATAGTCAATCTCCTTTTTGGGAATACAAAGCGTGTGTCCTTTTACACGGGGTGTAATATCCAGAAAGGCGAGAAAATCTTCCGTTTCGGCTACCTTGTAGCAAGGAATTTCGCCATTAACGATGCGGGTAAAAATGGAAGGCATAAAATCAATAACTAACCAACTGTAATTTTCAGGACCTCAAACTCCAATGCACCGCCAGGCGTTTGCACCTTAACAACATCACCCGGGACTTTTCCGAGCAAACCGGAGCCAATCGGAGATGTAACAGATATTTTCATCTGTTTGGCATCTGCTTCTGTTGCAGAAACCAATTTATAAGTTAATTCGCTGCCTGTTTTTAAATTCTTAATGGTCACGTTGCTGAGAATGGCCACTTTAGAGTCGTCCAGCAAGCTTTCATCGATGACCCGTGCAGTGGACATTACAGTTTCCATTTCACTGATTTTTAATTCGAGAAGCCCCTGCGCTTCTTTGGCGGCATCATATTCTGCATTTTCTGAAAGATCACCTTGTGCGCGGGCTTCCGCAATGGCATGGGCAGCTTCCATACGTCCATTGGTACGGAGTTCCTCTAAATCGGCTTTGAGCTTGTTATAGCCATGTTGTGTCAGATACGTGTAGTTTGACATAATAATAGTTCGATGCTAAATGGTATGAAATAAGAGCATGTTTGAAAATCAGTATCCGCCTAGAGCTTGGTAACTGATTGGTTGATATGCTCCATGGTTAGGAACGTATAAACAATAACTTGCTCCTTTTGGGACAAAAAACAGAAACGTTCCTACCGGGTTGATAGAAACGTTTCTGCTGGAATTGTGACTGCAAAGTTAAGGCGATATGAAGCTAATTTGCAAGTCCTGATTATATTTTTTCGCGAAATAACCTAAAAGGTTAGAATGACAGGCGAATTCCTAAACTGTGGGAGCCCCGAAACACGAAAGTATTGCGGAATCCGTAATCAAGTGCAAGGCGGGTATCGGAGCCTTTCTTGGCTGGAACAGCGATACTAAACCCGGCAGCGAGACCATTATCCAGGGTGCGCTCAATCTCATTTTCGTCGAATTCAAATTTGTAAGCCGCACGAACTGCGAACATCTCTTTCATTTTAAATTCAAAACCGGCACCTACCTGATCACGGGAAAATGCGTTGGAAGTAAAGTTACCCATTAAGGAAAGCCGTGCTGCACGACCGAACAGCCAATCGTAAGAAGCGCCAATATTCAACTGTGACGGGAGTTCGTAAGTTGCCGAACGATCATAGTAAATATTATTGTACTCATAGTTTGGCCCAGGGTTCGGCAGTGATTTGGATAAACCTTCACCAGTGAAACGCATTTTACTTCCGACATTGCGGAGCGAGATGCCAAATTTAAAATTATCATCTGCTCCGGTTACATACTGAACGCCTGCATCCAGCGCAATCGCACGTGCTGAAACACTGGTTGCTGACTCACTTACTGCTTTAGCAGTGACACCTACGGATACTTTGTTGGAAAAAACCCGCGAATACGAAAGCGCGATATTAAAGAAAGACGGGCTGTATGTTGTGCCCGATCCTTCGGGAGTGTCTTCTGTTGTGAATGGAATGTCGCCCATATCAACAGCAACAAGGCTGAATCCAAAAGCACCACCGCCAATGCGACGGGAAAATGCCATCGCATTAATCCCAAGTTCAGAACCCTCAAAATAGCGGGTATGGCCGAGATTAATTTCGGTACCTGTAGTCCGGGCAAGGCCTGCAACGTTCAGATAAATAGCCTCTGTACCAGTAATGCTACTGGTATTGACAGAGTGCAAGCCCGCGCTGCGTGCCCATGGATTGATCAGCAACTGGCTGGCTCCTGCTTCGCCCTGACGGTCAGGGTTTCCGGCAAAAATGGCTCCTGAAACTAGAAGCGCGCCAAATACCAGCCCAATATTGTATATTTTGCTCATAATCTTTTTTTTATGTGATGTGAAATATCTGGAGGTTTTAGCGGTTTCGGATTTCTGGTTTAGCGGTTTCTGGTTTAAGGGTTTCTAGTTTCGGGATGACAGATAATACTCCGTCCCCAACCAGAAACCCCCAAACCCCCAAAACCAGAAACCTTTAACCTTTATTTATAACCCTGATGAATCAAATTGTCGTTGGACACCGAACCATTTAATCGTTCGTTCTCCCATATCCGGAGCAGAAATGTGTATCAAATAAACACCACTGGCAACGGGGATACCTTTCGCATTTTTCATATCCCATTCAATTGCCGGACTAATTTGATTATAAGCGCTGTATTGCTCGTTACGCTTGTACTGCCGGATAAACTTGCCATCAATCGAGTAAATGGTAACCGTACAAACTCCTGGTGCATTGGTGATTTTCACAACATTCGAAGTATTACCTACTTCATATTGTGAAAAACCATAGTAAGGGTTGGGTACGACTTTAATTGAGTCGAGTGCATGTGAAACCT
>JBILHQ010000075.1:0-24320 GCA_044350415.1 Saprospiraceae bacterium
TGTGGCGGGAGGCCGGAGGCTCCCGCCGCAACAAACCTACCAGACTCAAAGTTACATTCTTTTCAACAATAGCTCCCCAATAGCTGGTATTGCGTACAATTTCATCAATTTGGGATGATTCGAGGCTGTCAATGCCTGGGCCATACTCAAGCGCAGGTCGTTGGGGATAAACGGCAACAGGATAAATTGCGCCACCTGTTTAATCCGGGTTTCATCGATGGTGGAGGCGTGCAATTGCAGGTAATTGATCAATCGCGTAACGATGATCGATAAAATATCTAAGCGCTGCACATTGCCGTCATTGACTAAGCGTTCGATACGGGAAGCGATCTGATCGAAATCTTCATTTTCCACGATCTGATCGGGGCCGGGCAATTGGTCTAAACGGAGGTGAATAAAGCTGACAAAGGCTTGTACCGTCTCGTTTTCGAGGCAGGATTCGCCCAATAATTTAATTAATGGGAGGTGCTCGTTGAGGTCGTCAAAAGGTTTGATCAGTTCAAAAAACTGCACGAGGGACCGGGGCGTGGTGCGTTTGCCGTTGACCAATTCCGGATAGGCAAGTACGAAATTGATGCCGCGCTCGTCGATACCTGCTTTTTCGGCCCATTTAGCCCAGGTTGGTGCATCAAAGGTCATGGTCACGTGCAGCATCCGGTTGAGCATGGCGTCGTCCATGGGGGTTACGGAGTAGTCGCCGCCATCGGGGTTGGCGGTCAGGACGATCAACCAGTTTTTGGGCAATTCCCAGGAAACCAGTTCGTAAAACTGCAACAACTGCATGATACCCCGCAAAATACGGTCGTCGGCCCGGTTTACATCATCCAGGAGCAGGATACCCGGCCCCTCTTCCTGTGGCGTCCAGGATGGTGGCGCAAAACGGGTGACAACCCCGTCGATACGCGGCATTCCCACCAGATCGCCCATTTCTTCAAACTGCGCCGGAGCGATATACACTAATGGAGCGTTTATTTCTTTGGCCAGCGCGCGCACCAGTTCGGTTTTGCCGATACCGTGCATTCCCCAGATGCAAACAGGGGTGGGACGCTCTCCCTGTGGCAGGGTTGGCATAGTGGTGAGTGCATGACGGATCAGCAGGGCGACCGTTTCTGCGTGAACGGCTGAACCGTAAGTCTGGAATTGAAAACCGGTGTTATTTGACATGAGAAGACAAAGATACGACAGTTGTGGTGGTGGGAGAGCATCCGTTCAGTCCTGCTACAACAATCTATTCTGTTTTAATTGATTTGTTGCGGTGGAAGCGTCTGGCTAGAAATTGTAATTTTTTACCTGCTTTTCGGCTATTTTGGAGTCCGTAGCGATGCTATGAACTCCAAAATGTGCCTTAACCAGACAAAAAATTCCTAATTTCATGGCTCAGACGCTCCCACCGCAACAAGTCATATGTAAAACGACTTCGATTTTTTTTTGGTGAATCGCGGGAACTATATATCTTTGCGCCCTGTTCTGAAAGTCTTAACCGAAAGATAAGCAGCGGGCTTGTAGCTCAGGTGGTTAGAGCGGCTGACTCATAATCAGATGGTCGCGGGTTCAATTCCTGCCAGGCCCACAAAAATTAAGCCACTCCGATTGTTCGGGGTGGCTTTTTTAATGCTATTTTAGCAGCAACCACCATTATCATCGCAGCAAGTGTTACTACCGCCACAGCAATTTGTATTCGAATTTAAAATTGTATTTAACCTAACAGTAAGTATTTAAAGTGTAAAAAAACAAGCAATGATTTATCGTAAAAATACGATTAATTTGATTTAAAAAAATGGCTTTCGCCATGGTGTTTTTATTTGAGTTTCTGGATATTGTCAACAACAATTCGTCGCTTTTTTCACCAAATCCAATAACCCGCCCGACAATTCCCGGCAGCCATTTAAGTCCGCACAATAACAAGTCGTAACACCTTCAATCTCGCCTTTGATTAATCCTGCATCTTTCAAGACTTTTAAATGCTGAGAAACGGTCGATTGTGCCAAAGGCAACTCATTCACAATATCGCCACACACACAAGTGCCGGAATTCCGCAACAAATACTCCATAATGGCAATCCGGGCCGGGTGTGCCAATGCTTTAGCCATCTCGGCAAGGCGTATCTGGTATGTTTCAAAATGTTCTGTCTTAGGTGAAGCCATTATTGAGAAGTGGTGGTTAATTTAATCGCAAAAATACGATGAATAAAATTACTGTGCAAGGGGCTAAGTGAAATTTCAGGATAATTTTAATAATTTGAGGTGTGCTGCGCTATCTTCCTTCCAGTCTATTGTGCGGGATGCCTGGGCATAAAAGGGTTCCCGGGCTTCTAGTTTTTCTTGAATAAAATTCTCCAAATCAATGAATTGCAAGTTAGCGAGCAATGGCCTTTTGGCTCGCGCCGGCCATAGGCGCGCTGCCAAAACCTTTACCGGAACATTTAGCCAAATAGTTTGGCCCACACGGTTCATCCAGTCCATATTGTCGAAAAAACAAGGCGCGCCTCCTCCGGTGGCAACGACGGTGGGTGTATTTTCAAGTGGTAATTGGTGGAGATGATACCGCTCCAGTTCCCGGAAAGCAGCCTCTCCTTTTTGCGCAAACAATTCGCTGACCGACGCGCCTTCCTGCGCTTCGATGAATTCATCAAGGTCAATAAAGCGATAGCCGAGTACATCGGCGAGCCGTTTTCCCCAGTACGATTTACCACTTCCCATGAAGCCGACGAGAAAAATTACTTTTTCCATTGTTCCGGTAAATGCGCATTAAAACAGGCGGCTGCAGTGAGCCCTCCTTTTCGGGCGGTTTGCAAACCGTATTTCACATGTTCCAGTCCGTCGAGGCTGTGCGCATCGGGATTAATACTGATTTTGATACCCATTGCTAATGCTCTTGGAATCAGTGTATAATCAATGTCGAGCCTGTAAGGATGTGCATTCAGTTCGATCGCCACACCGCAGCGTTTACATGCCTCAAAAACAGCATCCCAATCGAGCGGATAACCTTCCCGACTGAGCAATAACCGGCCCGTAGGGTGCCCCAGAATCGTCGTAAACGGATTTTCAATGGCCCGCACCACCCGTTCTGTAGCTTTGTCGATATTCATTTTCAGGTTGGAGTGCACCGAAGCAATAATAAAGTCAAAACCCTCGAGAATACTTGTTTCATAGTCTAATGAACCGTCGTTGAGGATATCACTTTCAATCCCTTTAAGGATGCGGAAAGGTGCCATTTTTTCATTGAGGCGATCTATTTCCTCCCATTGAGCGCGCACGCGGTCGGCCTGGAGGCCATTGGCATAAAAGGCTGATTTACTGTGGTCTGTAATGCCGATGTACTGGTATCCGAGGTCGCAGGCGCGTTCGCACATCTGCGCGAGCGGGTGAAGACCATCGCTCCAGGTGGTGTGTACGTGCAATACCCCGCAGAGGTCTTCGGCGGTGACTAATTCAGGCAACTGACTGGCTTTGGCAGTGTCGAGAATGCCAACTGTGTCGCGCAGTTCGGGAACGACGTATGGCAGGTTGATGCGCTCGAATAAATCCTGCTCCATTCGCATGCTTTTGAACGAAATGCCAGGATTATTGGCCGCAAACGCTGAAATAAACGTTTCCGGGCCCGTATATTGAAACAGTTTCGACCCGAATTCCTCCGCCAGACAGCGGTAAATAGTAATGCGGGTGCCGTCATTCGCAACGGCAATAATGGACCCCAACTGTTCTGATTCCAAACGAAGGTGTTCGGCATCGAAAGCAGCCGAAATTTCGCCATTATACCCCACGAGAATACTGATTTCGGTAACGATCGGGCATTTTCGGCGCACTTCCCCTACTGGCGAAACGAAAGCACCGGGGATCGCAGCCGTAATGCGCGTGCAGGCATCGGTGGCGATGATCTCCGCCGCATTGCAATGGAGTTTTCCTTTGCTGCGCTGGTAATATTCCAAGCGATTTTTGAGGTCTTCCTGGGTTTTTAACCCAAAACCTTTGTATTCAATGAGTCGGTTTTCATTGCAGGCATACCACAATTCACCGACCGTTTCGATGCCCATTTCCTGCCATACAGACCGCACTTTTTTGGGACCAAATCCATTGATTTCCAACATTTCCACCACCCCTGGCGGCGTCATTTCCCGGGCATCATTCAGGGCTTTTATCGATCCGGAAGTCAGTATTTCCTGGATTTTGGAACTGATAGCCGGGCCAATACCTTTCATGGCTTTGATTTCGGCTTCGGGCATTTCCTGCAAAGGCCGGTCGAGTTTGCGCAGGGTGATATACGCATTCCGGTACGATTTGATCTTGAACTCATTTTCTTCATGGAGTTCGAGCAGATTGGCTAATTCGTCGAAAGCGTTGGCAATTTCTTTATTGGTCATACAAAATAATTAACTCCTTTTTCGCTGCAAGATATGGCTGAAACGGTTGAAATTTGTAACGCTGTAAATTTATTGCCCCGGCCATAAGAAGGGCGTCACCCATAGCCAGGTGGGAGATCGGGTGAAATTTTATTGCCGGAATCTGATCCATTGAGGCGGTGACTGCGAGTCACCGCCTCAATATGTGCCCATCGCACCAACAATCATATTCGGATTTCAGGTCGAATTTGCCTTAAGATGTTTAAAAAATATTGGAGAAATGTCTATATCATGGAACGGTATGCCTCGGTACAATCTCTTCCTGATTCCCTAAATTATTTCTGAATAATCACTTTCTGCGTACGAAGTATATTATTCCCTTGCAATAAAGTCACAAAGTATACGCCAACCGGCCACAGGGTTGTATTTATTTCATAATTATCCGCATAAAAGCGTTGTAGTAATGTCTCCTTTCCTAGTAAATTAGTAATCCTGATAAAATATTCCTTATTGCCTGACCAGTTGGAATTAGTAATACGAATATTCAGTTTATCTGATGCAGGGTTAGGATAAACCATAAATGCGGGTGTGTCCTTAATAAGTTCCGGTGCTGACACAGGCGTGTTGATACCCAATGTATCACATGGGCTGTCCGCAAAATCATATAACCTGTAATTGGGAAAATGCGGCAATGACCGCACAGATGGTACAGGCAGCAGAACAGACTGAACGTCATACTCCGGCGATATACTGAAAGGGTCGCGCAGTACAGGCATAACTGTTTCCCTTTGTGGGGAACTAAAGTAGAGATTTCCATCAGGCCCCTCCTGAAAATAATTAAGCGTGATACCTGTAACGGGTGGTTGAAAATTTAACGTGTCAAATGCCGGTATGACATCAGATAAATTTGCTTTGTAAATATTCAGGTAAGAATTGGTGATAATGGTGGAGTTATCGGGCGAAATAGCCACACTTCCACCCGGAAAAGTACTTCCGGGTAATGAAAGCCATAAAGGATTGGAAAATTTGCCTGTGCAACGGTTAAAATCCATCACTGTCACGCCACAGTTTTGCTGACGGGCATATTTACTGCCATCTTTGGAAAAAGTGCTGGAGCCAATCCTTCTGCATTTCATTTCCGGGCCGATCTCCTGCACTGACTTTTCTTCAATATAAAAATTGGGGGAGACTAAAAGAACGTGATATTTATTGCGCCGGTATTCTGGTACAATAATCCACCAGTCCCGTCCATTCCCATGCCGCACTACGGAGAATGGTTCGTATGTTTTCTGTATAAATACCTGGACATTTAAGGAAACATCTAATAGCACTCTGTTTTTTTCTACTACCTGTCCTACGCCGTTAAAACCCAGCGTAGAAACAATCGTTGTATAGAAAGGGCCGTACGTAAGCCTGCGGTCGGCAGAATAATTCATACCCATGTGCAAAAAATGACAAAAGTTTTTTTCTTTTCCGGGCACAGGCAAAAACATACCACCCCGAGGTGATATATACCCGGTAGCATCACAAACCATGTCGCGCACTTCACCACCATTGAGGTCTTCCATATAATTGTCTACCAGCGGTGTACCATCGCCCATCGTGATGGCACAGCCATTGCTGACAAATACTAACTGCCCGGAAGAGTCCGAAAAAGTAGCCACAGTACTTTCAAAATTAATCCCTAGATCGGCAGGCAATACCTGTGGTACGCCATTGTCGAAATGGAGGAGATAATTATCAGCACCGGTTACCTGATTAAATTCGTCGAAACCACCAACCCAAACATTGTCATGTTTTTGGGCGATGGTTTTGTCAGCAATGAGCAGACAGAGCAGCCCAAAAAATCCGGTTATTGCTATTTTATACATAATTGAATTATTTAGGTTTTTTCCGGATAAAGTTGGGTGGATACATTTGTGCATCGGGATTGTTTCGTTCCATCCACAGCCTATACATCACCTTTTCTAAATCACCATTTTCTTCTTTGTCTCTGAGTACTTCTGGATTGGTACTGCCCTGAATGGTATCAAAAATAGTATATTCAGGTGATTTTGTAGTGCTATTCGCCTTGCCCGGTTCATAGTGTGTTTTGAAAAACTGATCTTCCGATGTCTGGAAATTGAGTGTATCACATGGGCTTTCCTCATATTCACCGAGGCGGTAGTTGGGGAAGGAGAATACAGTTAAGCGATACCAGCGCGGAACGGATAGTACCGAATACCCCATCTCGGCAGCCATACCGGGCAGGGAAGGGTTTTCAATCCTGTGGAAACATTTAGAACTGCCGGTATGAGATGGGAGGTAGATTTTTCCGTCGGGTCCCTCCTGAGACATATATGCGGCCCTTGTCCAGGGCTCAATCGGACAGACACCATTGGGGCGTAGACCGATGGTATCAAAAGAGGCAGATAAATTCGATGCTTTCAGATCAACCTGATGCACGGCTTTGGGGCTATCCAAGTACAAAAAACGCGATTCAGGTGAAAAAGAACATCCCCATGAATAAGTCCCCCCTGAGTACGGTATAATTCTCATATTGGAAAACGTACCTGAACACCGGTCGAAATCCATAATCCTTGGGCCATTTTTACTGTCATTTCTTACATATGTTTTCCCATCCGGTGAAAAAGCGCATTTTGCTCTGCCTTCTGGATAAGGAATGGCCGGGCCTATCTCCTGTATCCAGGGCCCTGTTAAGCCGAGCGGAGATAATAACCAGGTGTATTGTGCATTTTCCTGCATTTTATAACTTGTGATCCACCAGTCCCTGCCATTCCCGTGTTTACATGCCGCTGACCAGCCTAAACTCCCGTCACTTTCAAAAATAATTTTATTCTTCTCCAGTACTTTGCCTAATCCTCCATTGGCATTCATATCAATAATGGAATAATAAAGAGGAGAATTTCGAATAAAAAAACTGTCTTCTTCAAAAAATGCTCCGTTATGGAATAGCATGTAAAAGTTTTGTTTGCCGGGCATTGGCAAAGCCCATAATCCATAACCAATATAACCATCAGTATCACTGGAACTGTTCCACAACTCTCCCGGGTTTATCGTATCACCATTTTCTATCAAATGGTGAGTATAATTATGAATTTTCAGGCCATTGGTATAAAACAGTAGTTTGCCTGTTGAATCAGAACAGGCTGTGCTATACGTGTTAAAATTTAATTCTCTATCATCCATTTTCACTTGAGGCGGGGTGGTATTGAAATCAATCACTTCTCCGCCCCATTCTTCGGCGGGTTGCCAACCGTTGCCTTTTCCGAATATCCAATTGTAATCATGTTTTTGGGCAGAAAGGAATCCGGATGAAAACAATATAACGATCACTACTAAAATTCTTTTCATAAGAAAAAGCATTCTGACTGGCCAGCAGATCAGCTGGCCAGTCAGAATGTATTGTTTTAAGAATTAATGGATAATAATTTTATGCGTTTCGGTAACCAGACCTTGTGAATTTATTTGTAAAAAATAAATACCGGGTGTGGCAGCAACGGGTGCATTAAAATATTTTTGATCTGCAATATTCCATTCATCTGCTTTTCTGCCGGTCATATCCCAAAGAGAAATTGTAGCATCTGTCACTGGTATGCTCCAGCGTATTGCAATATTATCGTGTGCCGGATTGGTCACTAGTACAGCATTGATTTCCGATGCTTCTCCTTCCTTTTTACTTCGGTCATCTGCCTCGCCACAGACTTCATCAATGGAAGAATAATCGACTTCGGTGTCTAATGCAATACGTGCAAGAACTACCGCGTAACCACCTCCGAGGCGGCATTGTTCGGCTACACTTTCAAGGTAACCTTCCTGTAAGGAAGTGAATCCCGTAGTTCCACCATCGGTAGCCAGTAGTATGCCCAGCACCGTTTGCATGTTGTCCTCGTGTGTGGTAGCCATATAAAGACCGCCCAATGACACATTCCCCGTCGGCAAAACAGCCGACTTTTTCAATCCATTGCCACCTGCATAAATATCTTCTGCGATGGCCAATCCCAGCGGAACACCACCTACGTTTTGGGAAAGATCGGGACTGTTGTTGTCGTCTAAAGCAAAGGCATCGAATGCCCAGTGAACACCGAGAAATACGCGGCTAAAACCAGTTTCCTCGATCATTTGCCACTGGCCATCAGGGAAACTGCGCTCATGGCGCGGGCGAATGGTGCCTTTATTGTCCGTAGTAATATTGTTTAACTCCTGTGAAACGAATTTCAAACCGTTGAATAAAGTATCCGGACCTTTCCCGGTTACACCGTAGAACAAGCGGGTAACATGGAAAGCGGCTGCGCCAAATGTGGCGTGACCCGAAGGATAGGCCGGAAATGGGGGCGTGAAATTTTTTCCAATTTCATTGGGCTTCGGAGCGCCCAGCGGCAACCAGTTGGTATCTGCGTGATTGTTGGTATTGTTGCCTGGTGTAGTGTCGAGCCCCAGCGATGTATTGTGCTCCCGGATACCTAATACCGGGCGTCACAGGTTGTAGCGGTATTTTTGCTCCCAGGCTAAGATGCGAGCATCGCCCATAGCAGCATTTACCAAGGTAAACAACCTGGCATTTTGAGCGAGGGTATTGTTTTTGGCCTTCGCCACTTCCCGAATGATTTGGTTGCATAAGCGGGGCGGTGTGCCTAATCCATAAGCACCGTCAGATCCCCAAAAAGGGGTAGGGGCACCTGACAAAACGTTGTGGTATACCTTTAGAAAGGAGCATATTCAGGCACTGTTAGTGTAAGAAGTTGACTTGAGCGTCCACTTTAGGAATGGTGTCAGAATAAGGTAACAATTTCAGCCCAATCTTTTGAACCCATATTTCCTCTTTTTTTTCGTCAAATAGCACCATTATTTGCCTCAAAAAACAGAAAATCCAGTTCTAAAATCTTTATCCTGACATTGTTACCTTATTCTGACACCGTTCCTTTCCCATAAGCCCTGTGTTAATTAACGGCCATTGCATCTAATATGCCGGGCAAACGCGTATTTTTGCCCTGTTTTTTAATCGTCCAATGCTCCCGCAGTCTATACGCTCTCTCAATCATTGTATGTTATGGAGATAACCTTTCGCTCTGTTTTGTCGAAACCGTTGGGTTTCACCTTTTTGTTGCTCTTTTTTTATCAATTTTCAACCGCACAGGTTACCATATGGTTAGAAAATTTTTCAGGGGCGCCACCAGCGCCGGGATGGACCCAGAACTTTACAGATTGTGATGGCAGCGGCAGCGCAATGGTCAACAACAGCCGTTTTGAAATTAACGATATGGAGGGCTCGCCTTGCTGTCCAACCGGTACGACAAATGGCGGAGCCAACTTTAATGAATGGACGACCAATCCAATAGATATTGATGGCTATTGCAATGTGACTGTTTCCGTTGATTATGGTTCCATAGGCACTTTTGAATGTTCCCCGGGTGGTCCAATTTTTGCCTGCACTGGTAACCCATTTGATGATAACGGACATGATCAAATTGTTTTTGAGTACAGTATTAATGGCGGTGCCTGGATACAATTTTTCTACCTGTGTGGTGGTGGTCCAGGAACAGCCACCATTGCCGGCCTTTCGGGAAATACCATTGCTGTCCGGATTTTGCCGGCCAATAAATCCATTGCAGAAATCTACTGGTTCGACAATGTAAAGGTGCAGGGTTCGTTACCGCCCGTTATCAATGCCATCAACCCGGTGGTCGTTTGTGCCGGTGCCACGGTCAATGTCCCGCTGACGAGTACGCCTCCTGGCGCAACATTTACCTGGACCAACGACAATACCGCCATTGGCCTTGGGGCATCAGGAATGGGTAGCCCTATTAATTTCATGTCTGCGGCTGTCACATCACAGGAAATTGGGACTATTTCAGTCAATACCTCTCTGGCAGGGTGTACTGGCCCCGGCGGTACCTTTACGGTGACCGTCAATCCGGCACCTATTGTCGACGACCCCGGCGATTTGACAGTTTGTCCGGGAGAAATGGTGAGTATTCCATTGACAGGGACAGGGGGAGCAACGTTTAACTGGACCAATAACAATACTAATACTGGTTTGGGTGCCTCAGGGAATGGCGATATTGGATTTACGGCCAATAATGTGGCTTCCACACAAACCAGTAATGTCACGATTTCGCCCACATTGAACGGATGCCCGGGACCAGCAACCAATTTTTTGATTACCGTATCCCCTTTGCCCAATGTAAACCAGCCGAATAATGTCATCGCTTGTGCGAATACCTTAGTGACCGTCAATTTTTCCGGGGCGGGAGGCGCCGCGCTCAACTGGACCAATGACAATCCGGCTGTTGGTCTGGCGGCTTCTGGTTTTGGCAATATTAATTTCAACAGTGCGGCGGTAATTTCTCAGGAAATAGCCACCATTACCGTCATTCCGACGAATACAGCTGGCTGCGATGGTCCTCCGAGGACATTTACTATTACTATTAATCCGGGGTCAATAGTGGACCCTCCGGGAAATATCCTTGTTTGTTCCGGAAGCCAATTGGATATAAATTTTACAGGAACAGCAGCCGGTTACAACTGGATCAACAATAATACAGCCACCGGAATTCCGAATAGTGGGATTGGAGATATCAGTGTAATAACACCCGTTTTTTTTACTGGAAACGAGGTGTCTAATATTAATGTGACCCCAACAGGACTTTGTCCAGGACCGCCAATTGCATTTACGGTAACAGTGCAGCCGACATCACAAGTGTTACCAGTGAATGATGTATCTGTTTGTTCTGGTCAGCCAGTGGTTGTCAACTTTGCGAGTCAACCCATTGGGGTGCCTCCATCGTGGTCCAACAGCAATACGAATATTGGATTAGGTGTGGCGGGATCAGGTAATATCAGTTTTACAGCGGCGAATGTTGCCACGCCACAAGTGGCCACTATTTCGGTACAATCAGTATTAGCTAATTGTCCGGGCGCCAATGAAACCTTTACGATCACCATTAATCCTGGGCCGTCTATGAGTGCCATTCCGAACGTTTCGGTTTGTGGTGGCGCAGCACTCAGTGTTATTTTCAGCGGAGCAGGAGCGGGTGCTACTTATTCCTGGACGAACAGTAATACTGCAGTGGGACTTGGGGCTTCGGGGACGGGGAATATCAACGGGACGGCTTCCACACCTGGTACCACACAAACAGCCACGATTACAGTGACACCCAATTCTGGCGGCTGTGCGGGCCCTTCCAGGACCTTTACCATCACTGTAAATGCGGTACCCACCGTTTCTGATCCACTTAACGTCTCCGTTTGTGCAGGAGAAATGGTGGCGGTCAATTTTGTAGGAAGTGGTGCTAATTTCAACTGGACCAACACCAATACCAATATTGGTCTTGGTGCTTCAGGTAGTGGCAATATTGCATTTACTTCCCCATCCGGTGTCAGTGCAATAGAAACAGGCACCATCACCGTGACTCCGGTCACAGGAACTTGTCCGGGCTCTCCGATTGATTTTACCATAACGGTAAATGCCTTGCCCACACTAAATATCACGTCGGTGATTTGTGCCGGGAATTTATTGTCTTATTCCGTTACGCTTTCTACCACAGCACTGGTTGTAACCGCCACAACGGGAACAGTGTCGGGTGGCCCTGGAACATTTACCATCAGTGCCATTCCAGCAGGGACCAATGTAACGATAACGGCGACATCGGCAACCACCTGTACGGCTCAACAAACTGTCAATGCGCCCAATTGTAATTGTCCGCCGGTGTCGGCACCAGCCAGTGCCAATAACCCATCCATTTGTGAAGGGGAGAGTGTTCCTGCGTTGTCTGTGACTGCAGCGCCGGGGTTTGAGGTCGATTGGTACGCAGGAGCATCCGGGGGAGCTCCATTATTGTCGAATTCGCTCAGTTTTACCCCATCGGGATCTTTTTCGGTAGGAAATTATACCGTCTATGCAGAAACCCGTGATCCTGCTACAGGATGTATCAGTGCACTGCGAACACCAGTAATATTAACCGTTAATATCACTCCCATAATGCTTACCCCGGCAAACGTTGCGGTTTGTGCGGGATCTCCTGTGGCGGTCGTTTTTGATGGAACCGGCAGTTCCAATTTCAACTGGACGAATACCAATGCGAGTATCGGGTTAGGATTATCCGGGGGGGGAGATATCTTCTTCACCACTTCTTCCGTATTGGCTACTACTGAAACCGGAACCATCACCGTTACACCGTCTATTGGAACTTGTTCGGGTACGCCCGCTAATTTTACCATTACGATCAATGCATTACCCACGTTGTCAGTTGGACTGATTCAATGTGCTGCGAACCTGCTGACCTATTCAGTAATCATTTCCGCTGATGCCGCCAGTGTAACTGCTAGTGCCGGAACTGTTTCCGGAGGAGCAGGTACTTTTACAATCGATCAGATTCCTGCAGGTACCAATATCAGTATCACTGCTACCTCCGCTGCCAATTGTTTCCAGCAACAAAATGTTACAGCACCTAATTGCAATTGCCCTCCGGTAGCGTTGGCAGGTGGTGCGAATAACCCTGCTATTTGTGAAGGCGCAATAATTCCGGCACTGACAGTCACTGCTGGTGCTGGCCTTGAGGTAAATTGGTTTTCAGTTCCTTCTGGCGGTACTGCTGTATTCCCGAATGCAACTTCCTATACGCCGGCGGGGCCATTTACCCCCGGCATGTATACCTTTTATGCAGAAACCCGCGATTCAGCCACAGGATGTATTTCCAATGCCCGTACGCCGGTAACCCTTACAGTCAATGCCGTACCGAATATGACCACTCCTTCTAGTGTAAGTGTGTGTCCCGGAGAGCCCGTTACGGTCAGTTTTACAGGCACCCTCGGTCCAGTCTTTTCGTGGACGAATAGTAATCCGACTATCGGTCTTGCTGCTTCCGGAATGGGCAACATTGTGTTTAATGCGGCACCTAACCTTACGACGACTGAGGTGGGGAATATAACGGTAACGCCGGTTTTGGGAACATGTCCCGGAACGCCAGTCAATTCTACCATCACTGTAAATGCGCTGCCCACCCTTATTACAGGCACCATTTTATGTGCTCCCGACTTAACAACGTATGCTGTTTCCATCACTTCCAACGCCTCCATGCTAACAGCAACGGTGGGTACAGTAATCGCAGGAAGTGGTTCATTTACAATAAGTTTGATACCTGTAGGAACAAATGTTACGCTTAATGCCACCTCCATAAACGGGTGTTCAAAACAACAAACGATTACGGCACCTAATTGTGCCTGCCCTCCGGTAGCAGCAGCAAGTGGTGCCAATAACCCTTCTGTTTGTACTGGGAATCCGATTCCTCCGCTGACGGTTGTTCCGGCAGCAGGATTATTAGTGGACTGGTTTGCCGCGCCGACAGGTGGTACTACCTTACTCGCCAACGCCACTTCGTTTACTCCGGCGGGGCCTCTGAGTGCAGGAATGTACACTTTTTATGTCGAAACCCGTGACCCGTCAACCGGATGTATCAGTACCACGCGCACGCCAGTTGTGCTGACAGTAAATGCCACACCGACGATGACTGCCCCTGCCAATGTAAGTGTTTGTTCTGGTCAACCAGTGAGCGTCAGTTTTTCAGGAACGGCAGGAGCGGTATTCAACTGGACCAGCAGTAATCCTGCTATTGGCCTCAGTCCAACATCAGGAACCGGAAACATTAATTTTATGTCATCTGCGGGATTACTTTTCAATGCCTCATCAATAGTTTCTGTTTTTCCACAGACAGGAACTTGTCCCGGTCCATTGCAAAATTTCACTATTACCGTGAATGCATTGCCAGTATTAAGCTTGGGTACCGTGATATGTGCCCCTGACTTACTATTTTATAGTGTGACAGTCAGCACCAATGGCGCAACGGTCACAGCAACAGCAGGAACAGTTACGGGTAGCGGTTTGAACTGGCAGATTAATCAGATTCCTGCTGGGACCAGCGTCATTATTTCAAGTACTTCATCAGCTACTTGTGCAGCACAAATCAACGTTACTGCGCCTAACTGTAATTGTCCTGCAGTGGCATCACCTGGAAATCCGAATAACCCAACTGCTTGTCAGGGCGATGTATTCAGTCCGTTAAGTGTAACAGTGAATGCAGGTTTACAAGTTAACTGGTATGCAACAGCTACAGGCGGTGTGCCATTGTTGACGAATTCAACCACCTTTACGCCTGCAGGACCATTTCCGATCGGAATGCAGACGTACTATGCAGAAGCATTCGATCCGGTAACAGGCTGCAGCAGTTCCCGGATTCCTGTTAAAATTACCATTACCAATGGCATAACAGCAACCACCCTGGGCATAACTTCGATCTGTGCGGGACAGAACACTACCCTGACAGCCTCCGGCGGAAATACATTTAAGTGGAGTACAGGCCCAACCACAGCCAGTATCACAATCACTCCGCTTACCTCTTCCACCTATTCGGTAATCGTCAGTAACAATAATCTTTGTGCCGACACCGTGAGCATTAACGTAACGGTTAACCTGCCATATAATGTAACGATCAATACGGTAACGTGCGATCCGGCACAGGCGGGAACTTTGACGCTGGGTTATTTAACGAGCAAGGGATGCGACTCCATTGTTACAACCGTTACGGTTTTGGACCTGCCTAACTGTTCGCCTGCGGTATTGGTGGTGAGTGATTCGGTGGATTGCAGTGGCAGTGCCGACGGTGCTTTGAGCCTTATTCCTACCAATGGATTTCCGCCATATACGTATATGTGGTCGGGCGCAGGCCTGAACGGTAACGGGCAGATCGCCACAACTGGTGCATTTGAGCTGATAGAAGACCTTCCGGTTGGGGATTATTCCATCACTGTAACAGGTTCCAATGGTGCAACAGTAATCCTTTCAGGATCGGTAAAAGCGCCACCACCATTGGCCGTTTCCCTTGCCACTGTACCGGTATCGTGCTTTGGAAATAATGATGGAGCGATCAATTCCACGGTGCTTGGCGGTACATTGCCTTATCAATACAATTGGACTGACGGAAAGACTACTGCCAATATAACAGGCCTGCCACCTGCCACAACTTATTCGGTGACCGTGACTGATGCAAAAGGATGCACAGGTATTGCAACAACGGCATTGCCTGCTCCAGTATCATTTGGATTAACTATATTGCAGTTGCCTTTGCAATGTGGCGACCAGACCATTTCATTTACCCCGGCAGCAGTGGGCGGTACTGCCCCGTATACCTATTTACTGGATGGCAGCATCACCGCCGATATTCGATTGAAATTGGCAGCAGGAGAGCATAAAATCACCATTCTGGACGATAAAGGCTGCACAACAGATACAACAGTATTTGTGGTCATTCCTTTGGTTCCTGTCATTAGTTTGCCTGCAGATACCTCTGTTAGTCTGGGGCAAATACTGAGTATTGCTGCGCAAACCAATTTGCCGGTATGGGATACCATCATTTGGAATCCCTTACTGGACTCACTTGGTCGGGGTACGCTCGTGCAGGAATGGCAACCTTTTACATCAACGGCTGTTACCGTAGAAATCACCGATACCTCGGGGTGTAAAGCCACAGCTATATTGCGCGTTTCGGTTCGGCAGGGAGATGATATTTTTGTTCCCAATGTATTTACCCCTAACGAAAGTGGGCGGAATGATTATTGGCAAATTTTTGCGGGTCCATCTGTGCTGGCTGTTGAAGAAGTGCGTATTTATGACCGGTGGGGCGATGCTGTTTATACATGGAATGATGCGGTGCCACTAGAATCCTGGCCAGGATGGGACGGCGACAACAGGGGCAAAAAGGCCACTCCAGGCGTGTATGTCTATTATGCGTGGTTGAAATTGGTCAACGGAGAACGGCTGTTGCTAAAAGGCGATATTACTTTATTAAGATGATAACGATTTACGAATGATTCGATTTGCGATTTACGATTGTACGGAATCATAAATTGAATCGTTCGTAAATTCTAAATAGAACCGGTGTCAAAAAGATCTGAATTACTTACATTAGCCAGGCTAAAAGGCCAGCCAGAAATATTTTTTTCTATTCAGGGGGAGGGGAAGAGCCTTGGGCTTCCATCTGTATTTGTGCGCACCTCCTTGTGCAATTTACACTGTATTTGGTGCGATACCGATTATACATGGAACTGGACTGGCACCCGTTTTGAGCACGCCAATGACCAACGGCCCGGGTACCAGAAATTTGATAAAAAAGCGTGGACGGTCGCGTTGCCTGTTCTTGATGTGGCCTCAATTGTCTCCGAACTTCCCTGCAGGAATATTATTTTAACAGGTGGGGAGCCTATGTTACAGCAGCCTGCGCTTACCCAACTGATGCTGGAATTACGAAAAATAACACCGGAATACCGGTTTGAGACGGAGACCAATGGAACGTTGGTGCCTGATGCCGCCTTTGATGCGGCCATTGATCAGTACAATGTTTCTCCTAAACTGGCCAATAGTAACAACCCGCGGCAATTGCGGGAGAAAGCTGCTGCCTACCGTTTTTTTGCAGCCAGTGAAAAAGCGCACTTTAAATTTGTGATCGCTGAAAAAAGCGACTTAATGGAAACCCTCGAACTGATCAATCGCTACCATATTCCCCACCACAAAATCTGGTTGATGCCCGAAGGTACTTCCCGGAAAGCCTTGAGCCGTCGCAGGAAATGGCTGGTGGAGGTTTGTAAAAATTATGGGTTCCGGTACACTGACCGCCTGCACGTGCAGATTTGGGGAAGTAAGAAGGGAGTGTAGGAAAAAGCAACCTTTCGTCGAGAAAATTCTGCAGTACACCGATTGTTTTAAGCTCCCCTGCAACGTTGCGGGGTAGGAAAGTGTCTTATTGCTAAATCCTGATCATTAAGAATAATATTCTTAATTTTGAAAAATGAACCAACTTGGTACGAATTTTGTTTGTTATATTTGCAATTAACAGACAATTATTGTTTTAAAAATAAAACCATACTTGGAGAAAGCCCTTATTTAACACTTATTACCAGCCAAAATTAATCCATGTTCACCACAACATTAAAAGTAACGCTTGCAGGATTATTCCTGAGTATTATTATTTTCCAGGCCCCGTTATGGAGCCAGGCTCCGGCCAAAAAAGCATCTGCTTTTGAATTTATCACCCAAAAAGAAGGTGCAGCTATTCAGTTAGAATTTGATCTGACAGAATTACTGAATAATAAGAAAAGTACACATTATTATCCAGCAGGGTTAACCCTGGCAGATGGTACTTCCATCGCTGCGGAAGTTCGTGCACGTGGCAAATTTCGGCGCAGGGTTTCAGAAGTGCCACCCTTAAAAATAAAATTTGCGAAAAAAGATATGCGGGCGCTGGGTTTAGATACCCTGAATGAAGTGCGTTTAGTTCTTCCATGCTCCTTCACCCCTGAAGATGAGGCCCGTGTACTGCGGGAATATATTGCATACCGCATGTACGAACGGCTGAGCAGTTATCATGTGAAAGCGCGCCTGATCCAAATTACGCTGCGCGATAGTCATGTCGAAAGTTCCAGGCCACAGGTTTGGGCAATATTACTGGAGCATGATGAAGAAATTGCGGTAAGGCTTCATGGTGGGGTGGAAAAGAATTTTGGTGTATTAACAGATAGCGTGGATGCTTCCCATGCAGCGTTAAACGCAGTATTTCAGTACATGATTGGCAATACGGACTGGAGTATTATGGACGCCAGAAATATTTATCAGTTTAGGCCTGCCGCAGGGGGTAAAATTATTCCTATTCCTTATGATTTTGATTTTTCGGGTTTGGTGGATGCTTCTTATGCCACCCCTACCAAAGAATCTGGGCTGCTAAATGTTCGGGAACGGGCATTAATAGCCAGCGGTATCTCCGCCAGCGATATTCAAAAAGCGCTGGATACGCTAAAGTCGGCAGAGTCGGATTTAATGGGAATCTGTAAACTCCACCAATTGGATGCTAATCACAGTAAACAGGTGGAGGAGTATATTGCTGCTTTTTTTACGGCTATTAAGTCTGCGGGTAAAACACCTGGAAAGATAAAGGCAGCGAAGTAGTTATCAGTTAATTAGTTATCAGTCGTAGAGTGTGCGGAAAGAAGGGCAATCTATATAAGGGACAACAGTCTTGTGGTGCACTCTAAGACTGATCACTAATCACTAATTACTGTCCCTTGGCATAAGCCTGATTTTACATCCGATCGTTTTCGTGGAAGCAGGGGATGGTTCTTCACCATGCATTAGTGCCTGAATAGCATCTTCAACATATCGTTTTTTTACCTTGAAAGACGCCTCAGCGTTATCATCAACAGTACCCATATACCGCACTCTTTTTAAGCTGTCTAATACAAACACATGGGGAGTACGATCTGCTCCAAACTTAGGGAATACAGTTTGTAGAGAATCCGATAAATAAGGGAAGGGGAATTTTTTAGAAAGCGCCTTTTTACGGATTGAATCCATGTTATCATCTTTATTGATTTCAGGCGCATTGGGATTGATAGCAATCAATGGGAAACCTTTGTCAGCAAATTTTTTATATAGAGCAATCAGCCGGTCTTCGTAAGCCTCTGCATATGGGCAGTGGTTGCTGGTGAAAACAATAATAAATCCACGGGCATTTTTGTAATCAGACATGGACACGGTGCGGCCATCATAATTTTTAAGTGCAAAGTCTTCAGCACTGTCACCGATTACGTAACCATTGGATTGGACCTTTAGAGTCGCATTAATGCACAGTAGCGCTACAACCAAAATGAGCGCGATAGACGGGAAATAACTTTTCATAGTCGAAAAGTGTAAAAGAAGGTGAATAATCAGATTAAAAAAACAGCAGGGTCTCGGTTTGTAAATATGGGACGGACCTTCTGAACACGAAATAGCACTTTATTAATTCAGCAATAAGAAAGGCATTGACGGATAAGGCGCTTAACGGCGTTTGGCCGCTAAAGATTTTTTGGGATCGACAAAGGGAGCAGCAAACTGCTCCAAATCATTAAAATCCTGGAATTCTGAGGTGTGAATATATTTTTGCCCCTGTTTCATTAACAGGGTGAAAGGCAGTCCTCCATCCCAATCGGCACTCACTCGGGAAACCCAACTATCAGCATCCTGATCGGCCAGTAAAACTACTTCCGTACTGAGGTGATGTTTGTTTAAAAAGGGCATTAAACGTTCGGTAATATGGTGTCGGAAATCAAGACTTACCAGAATTACCTTGACATTATGGCGGGCATATTTCTGCTGTAAAGAATCAAAATAGGGAATCTCCTGGACGCATGGACCGCAGTAGGTGGCCCAAAAGTTAATCACAACTGTGGATTTCGCGTATTGGCCAACATGGGCCTCGAGATCTTGATAAACATCAAATACCTTGACTTGTGGTTGCTGTGCAAACAGGATATCTGTACAAAAACAGATTAACAAACCAATTAAAGACGGGAAAAACGAACACATGATTATTAAAAAAATATCTCTCTCCAACAAAAGAAGATGCAAGGAACAGCTATTTTTTGAATAAGTGGATATGTATTAACATTTATTTATCAAAAAATAAAAATTCCCGTTCGAATAAGCATCCGAACGGGAATTTTTATTATAAGATCCTGAAGACTAGGCTTCTACAGGAGATGGATTCACGATACTTTGGTCGACCAAAATGCGGCCACAATGTTCGCAGGCAATAATTTTTTTGTGAAGGCAAACTTCCAACTGAATCTGTGGTGGAACGCTGTTGAAACATCCTCCACAGGCACTGCGGTCGACAGTAACTACCGCTAAACCATTGCGGTAAGTGGTGCGGGTGCGATCGTAGGCTTTCAAAAGGCGGTCTTCGATACCACTGCGCGATTGATCGCTCAAAATGCGAAGTCTTGCTTCTTCTTTGTCAGTTTTTTCAATGATACCGTTCAATTCTTGCTTTTTATTTTCCAGATCTAACTGGCGCCCGGCAAACTTGGCCTCTACAATTGTCAGAGACTCTTTTTTCTGCTCCAGCACCATTTTAGCTTCCTTTGCTTTTTTATTGCTGAGTTCAATATCAAGTTTGGCATTGTCGATTTCCCGCTGCAACACTTCGTACTCGCGGTTGTTTTTCACTTCCTCGAGTTGTTTTTGATATCTTTTCAGATTCGTTTCAGTTTCTTTACCCAAGGCCTGGTGGCGGGCAACTTCCTGTTCGGCTTCTTTAACGGTCGTTTTCAGGCGTTTAATCCGGGTCTCAAGACCCGCAATTTCGTCTTCCAGATCAACCACTTCCATTGGAAGCTCGCCTTTGAGAACTTTTATTTCATCCAGTTGCGAATCTATCTGTTGCAGATTCCACATTTTATGGAGCTTTTCGGTAATGGATAATTCAGACATAATTCAATTTTTATCTAAGTTGCTGATTTTCAACAATAATTAATGGGATTTGTTTTCTGTGAAGTTAAATGGAGCGCAAAATTAGGGTATTTTTCGTAAATTATTTCAAATAAAAGTTCAATTGTAAATTGTTCGCTCTCAAAATGTCCGATATCGCAGATAATCAAGCGGTTTTCGGCATCAAAAAACTCATGATATTTAAAGTCGGCAGTAACAAATACGTCAGCTTCTGCTTTTAAAGCCTCAGGCAACAGAAAGCTTCCCGAGCCGCCGCATACCGCAACTTTTTTAACTGGCTTTTCGCGCAGTGCTGTATGTCGGACACATTGCGCCAGCATGGTGGTTTTCAGGTGTTGCAAAAACAGGTTTTCGTCGACAGCAACCGGCAATTCACCAATAGCCCCTGCTCCAATACCCGTAATCCCCGGTTTGGGAAGTAACACTGCCACGTTTTCGAGACCCAACCGTTGGGCTATCCGTTCATTGACACCCCGGTGAAGAACATTGTCGAGATTCGTGTGAATGGCATACAGTGCCACTCCTTTTTGAATGGCTTTGATAACAGTTCGCTCCACATAATTAGTGCCGTTGAAGCGTTTTAATCCTCTGAAAACAATCGGGTGGTGGGAGATCACTAAATTGCACCCTTTGCTCACCGCTTCCTCTACAATACTTTCAATGGCATCAAGACTAAAAAGGATACCCGTCACCACCGTGTCGGGATGACCAACAATCAGTCCGGCATTATCGTACGATTCCTGCAAATGTATTGGTGCCACAGATTCCAGTAACCCGGCAATATCTTTAATGGTCATGGCACAAAGTTACAATCACATTTCAGTCATAATGGTTAAATTTGTAGAAATGACATAATTCTGGTGTAACTTTGCTGCTCATTGGAGGTTCAACTCCCTGATCTTTTAAATTCAACATTATGACAACATTATCATTGTCCATGCTCCTTTTTCTTGGCAACCTCGGCGGCACCGAAATTATCCTTATATTTTTGGTGGTGTTGCTTTTATTTGGCGGTCAAAAAATCCCTGAACTCATGCGCGGATTAGGCCGTGGTATCCGGGAATTTAACGATGCTAAAAATTCTGTGGAAGACGAGATTCGCCAGGGAATACGTGAGTCAGAGAAAAAAAGCGTCGATAAGTAATTGAGATGGTAATCAATTGTCAGTCGTAGAGTGTTCTTTAGCGCATGCTGTTTTAGTACTCTCTACGACTGACAATTGCTTAACTGACAACGGACAACTAAATAAATCTTCCGGTATTCATATAAAAACCCTACCTTTACGAAATAATATTTGTGAATGTGTATTGTGGAAAACATAAGTTATTGATAACTAAAGAGTTATATTTCTTATTGAAAAATACGTGACGCACACATTCCCCGTAAATTTACCGCCGACAGCTACAACGCGTCACCTTCGGCACTTTTTTCAACTTTATTTTAATGACATTTGATCAACTCGGCCTCATTGAGCCGATTTTAAACGCGCTTACCACCGAAGGGTATGAGCGCCCCACTCCTATTCAGGAAAAAGCCATTCCGATCCTCCTTCAGCAACGCGACCTTTTGGGCTGCGCGCAAACAGGAACCGGCAAAACAGCGGCATTTGCCTTGCCCATTATTCAACTCCATCATCTTGCAGCCAAAGGCAATGGCCCGGTAAGAATTAAAACACTCATTCTGACGCCGACCCGCGAACTGGCCATCCAAATTGGCGATAGTTTTAAAGCGTACGGCCGGAATACGAAAGTTCGTTACACGGTAATTTTTGGTGGCGTAGGCCAGCACCCACAAACAGAAGCCCTCAAACGGGGCGTAGAGGTTTTGATTGCAACCCCCGGTCGGTTACTCGACCTGATGCAACAGGGCTTCGTACATCTCAATGACCTCGAAATATTTGTATTGGACGAAGCCGATCGCATGCTCGACATGGGCTTTATCCACGATGTGAGAAAGGTCATCGCAAAATTGCCCGCAAAACGCCAAACCTTGTTTTTCTCGGCTACAATGCCACCGGAAATTCAAAAATTGGCAGATAATATCCTGAACAACCCAGTTCAGGTTGCCGTAACGCCGGTTTCTTCTACTGCCGAAAAAGTAACCCAATCGCTCTATTTTGTTGAAAAAAGAGAGAAAAAAGGTTTGCTGATTGAATTGTTAGAAGACCAGGGTATCAAATCGGCATTGGTTTTTTCGCGTACCAAGCATGGTGCCAACAAAATTGTGAAGGACCTGCTCGCGGCCCATATTGGCGCGGAAGCAATTCACGGTAACAAATCACAATCGGCACGACAAACAGCACTGGGCAATTTCAAAAATGGTAGTACCCGCGTGTTGGTTGCCACAGATATTGCTGCCCGGGGTATTGATATTGACGATTTGGGATACGTTATTAACTATGATCTCCCGAATATTCCGGAAACATACGTTCACCGCATTGGCCGTACCGGCCGTGCAGGAGCAAGCGGCAGCGCTATCTCTTTTTGCGATAAAGAAGAGCGCCCATTTCTTCGCGATATCGAAAGATTGATCGGTAAAAAAATTCCGGTAGCAGGTGAAATTGCTGCTTCTCCAGATTCGGGTGAACCGGAAGTTGACAGCAGACCACCACGGCCACAACAAAATGGCCGCCGCGATCAAAATAGCGCACAACGCCGCGAACAACCACAGCGTGCTCAAAATGCACCCTCCAACAGTCCGCAGCGCCCGCAGCAAAATGACCGCCGCGAACAAAATAATGGACAACGCCGCGAACAACCACAGCGTTCCACCAATGCACCGTCCAACAGTCCGCAGCGCCCACAGCAAAATGATCGCCGCGAACAAAATAACGGACAACGTCGCGAAGGACAACCACAGCGTACGCAAAATGGCCCGTCTAATAGCCCACAGCGCCCGCAGCAAAACGACCGCCGCGACCAGAATAACGGACAACGCCGCGAAGGACAATCACAACGTACGCAAAATGGTCCGCAGCAAAATGATCGCCGCGAACAAAATAACGGACAACGCCGCGATGGACAACAAGTTCGACCGCAGCATGGTACACCGCAACCTAAACAGCGACTTGAATTGACCCGTGAACACCAACCTAAACAACCGCAAACATCAACCAAGGTAGACTGGGATGATCTCGACGATTTGTTGAAGTGGTAGTTGCGGTAATCAATTAGATAGATTTTAAAACGAGACTTGTTGTTAGTACAACAAGTCTCGTTATCTTTGCGCCCGCATGAAAAATTACCTGGGACAAGCAGTTGGGCTTATCGGATTAGTCACAGCATTCCTTTTGATTCTTTCAGCGGTATCGAAAGAATCAACGATAGCGGGTTGGCGTATCCGAAAAATGGATATACTCGCAGATTTGAAGAATACCCCGGCATCAGTTGCTCTTGATTCCTCAGAGACAGCGATTTTAGATTCCCTGAATTATACTACAGCAACAGATACTGCAAAGGCGGCGGTTGGCGACATTCCCATCGGGGAGGTCGATTCCGCCCTTTTTGGCCAAACTATTGAAGATTACAGTTTCGGGCAGGATGGATTAGCCCAATTTTTCGATGCAGTAGATTCCATTCCCATTTCCGGAGAAAAGGTAAGGGTAGCCTTTTTTGGTGACTCATTTATTGAAGGCGATATTTTCCTGGGCGACCTGCGCGATACCCT